>JAFEFH010000117.1 GCA_018240695.1 Pseudomonadota bacterium
GCCGACGTGGTGCTGGGCCGGCTCGATCCCGGCTACTTCGCCGGCGGCTCGATCAAGCTCTCGCCGGAGAAAGCGGGGGTGGCGGTCGACAAGTCGGTCGGCACCAAGCTCGACCTCAAGCGCCTCGATGCCGCCTTTGGCGTGAGCGAGATCGTCGAGGAGAACATGGCCAACGCCGCACGCGTCCATGCCGTGGAGCGCGGCAAGGAGTTGCAGGACCGCACGATGATCGCCTTCGGCGGCGCGGCACCCATCCATGCCGCGCGCCTGGCGGAGAAGCTCGGCATCGGCCGCGTCATGGTGCCGTCGGGCGCGGGCGTCGGCTCGGCTGTCGGCTTCCTGATGGCGCCGGTCGCCTACGAGGTCGTGCGCAGCCGCTACGTCCGGCTCGACGCCCAGTTCGACCCGGCCTACGTGAACAAGCTGTTCGCCGAAATGCGCGACGAGGCCGCCGCGGTCGTCAAGGCGGGCGCGCCGCAGGCCAGGCTGGTCGTCGCGCGCACCGCCGACATGCGCTACCGCGGCCAGGGCCACGAGATCACCGTCGACATGCCGCCGGGCGACTTCACGGCGGCGTCGAAGCAAAAGCTGATCGAGCTCTATGAAAAGGGCTATGCCGCGACCTTCGGCCGGACCATTCCGGGTCTCGAGGTCGAGATCATGAACTGGACCTTGCGGCTCGCCGCCGAGCAGCCGGCGGTGCCGAAGATGGCGCCGCAGCCCCAGGACATGCCGGCCAAGCCGCGCAACAGCCGGCCGGTCTACGATCCGGCCGGTCAGGACATGAAGGACGTCTCGGTCTATCATCGCAAGGACCTCACGGTCGGCAGCTTCGTGCCCGGCCCCGCCGTGATCGCCGAGGACGAGACCACGACCATCGTGCCCTCTACGTTCGCCGCCCGGATCACCCCGATCGGCGCCATCCTGTTGGAGAAGGTGTGACCATGAGCGCCAACGATCCGCTGTCGCCCATTCGCCTGCAACTGATGTGGGACCGCCTGATCGCGGTCGTCGAGGAGCAGGCGCTGGCGCTGATGCGCACCGGCTTCTCGCCCTCGACGCGCGAGGCGGGCGACCTGTCCGCCGGCGTCTTCGATCTCTCCGGCGCGATGCTGGCCCAGGCCGTGACCGGCACGCCCGGCCACATCAACTCGATGGCCCGCGCGGTCTACCACTTCCTCGACCGCTTCCCGGCCAAGACGATGAAGGAAGGCGACATCTTCCTGACCAACGACCCATGGAAGGGCACCGGCCACCTGCACGACTTCACCTTCGTCACGCCGACCTTCCGGCGCGGCAAGATGGTCGCCCTGTTCGCCTCGACCTGCCATGTCGTCGACATCGGCGGCCGCGGCATGGGTGCCGACGGCCGCCAAGTCTACGAGGAAGGCCTGCACATCCCGCTGATGCACTTCGCGCGCCAGGGCACCGTCGACCAGACGCTGACCGATATCGTCGCCGCCAACGTGCGCGAGCCGGTCCAGGTCGTGGGCGATCTCTACTCGCTGGCGACCTGCAACGAGATCGGCTGCCGCCGCCTGATCGAAATGATGGACGAGTTCGCCATCGACGATCTCGATCGGCTGGGTGCGCACATCCTCGCCAAGTCCAAGCAGGCGTCGCTCGAGGAGATCGCCAAGATCAAGCCGGGCGAATACAAGTTCTCGATGCGGATCGACGGCTACGACAAGCCGATCGACCTCGTGGCCAGCATGAAGATCGGCCCGACCGGCATCGACGTCGACTTCGCCGGCACCTCCGGGGTGTCGCCGTACGGCATCAACGTGCCGCACTGCTACACCGAGGCCTATGCCTCGTTCGGCGTGAAGTGCATCGTGGCGCCCAAGGTGCCCAACAACGAAGGCTCGTTGTCGGTGATCCGCATCAGCGCGCCCGACGGCACCATCCTGAACGCCAAGCATCCCTCGCCTGTCTCGACGCGCCACGTCACCGGCCAGATGCTGCCCGATGTGATGTTCGGCTGCCTGCACCAGGCGCTGGGCGGCGGCGTGCCGGCCGAGGGCACCTCGTGCCTGTGGAACCTCTCGGCCTCGGGCGGCCCCGGCCGCGTCGACGGCGATCCCGCCGAGACCAAGGGCGCGACGCCCTTCAATATCCTGAGCTTCCATGCCGGCGGCACCGGCGCGCGCCCCGGCCGCGACGGCCTGTCGGCCACCGCCTTCCCGAGCGGCGTGCGCAACGTGCCGGCGGAGGTCAACGAGACGATCTCGCCGATCGTGATCTGGAAGAAGGAGTATCGCCAGGATTCCGGCGGCGCCGGCGAGTTCCGTGGCGGCCTCGGCCAGGTCATGGAAGTCTCGACGCTGGAGCCGGCGCCGTTCGCGATCAGCGCCTACTACGACCGCATCGAGCATGCGCCGCGCGGGCGCGACGGCGGCCGCGACGGCCAGGCCGGCCGGGTCGAGCTCGACTCGGGCAAGAAGCTGCGCGGCATGGGCCAGCAGACCATTCCCAGGAACAGCCGCCTGATCATCTCAATGCCGGGCGGCGGCGGCCTCGGCCATCCGCACAAGCGGCCGGCCCGCACCGTGGCCGACGACGTGCGCCAGGGCTTCATCTCCGCCGAAGCCGCGCGCCGCGACTACGGCGTCGCGGTGAACGACGACTTCTCGGTGAACGAAGGCGAGACAGCCAAGCTCCGCGCGGCCGCAGCGGAGTAATTGGACCGCGCGCTTCCAGCGCGCTCATGAGGCGCGCTGGAAGCGCGCGGTCCGCTATTTGAAAGCCTGCCGGATGCGGCCCCAGTCCTCGATCGCCTTTTCCTGGCCGGGGATGAGCTGGATCGTGAACTGGGTGAAGCCCGCGGCGCGCAATGCCTCAATGCGCTGCTTGATCTCGCTTTCGGTCGCGGTGAACGAGGTCATGCGGATCAGCTCCGCCGTCACGAACTTGCGCTCGTCGGGCTTCAGGAACATCAGGTGGCCGCGATGGTTCTCGAGGTACGGCGCGTCCGCGGGCTGGAAGCCCTTGGCCATCGCGACATAGCCCTCGACCTCAGGCCGCTGCGTGGCCGGCATCGCCGTTGTGCCGGGCTTGAAACCCATCATCGCCTCGTCGGCGGCGCGGTGCAGCATCACCGCCGCGCGCGGGCCGGCCTGCGCCATGGCACGCTCGGAGTCCGCCGGCTCGCCATCCTGCAAGACGCAGCCCAGGGTGAAGGCCGTCGCTTGCAGGTCGCCCAGCGCATGGCCCGCCTTGGTCCAGGCCGCGCGCATGTCGGACACTTCCTTGGTGCCGTGCGCCACGCCCGAGACGAAGTCGATCCAGCCGGCCTTGAGCTTGGCGGCAAGGTCGCGCGTGCGCGGCCCGTAGGCCGAGAGGTGCAGCTTGATCGGATCGCGCGTGTTGATCAGCCCCAGCTCGGGGTTGAGGAAGCGCGTCTTCCTGGTCTGGCCTTCCATCTCGAAGTCGACCGTCTCGCCGCGCAGCAGGCCGTAGACCTGGGCGATGTAGGTCTCCATGTCCTTGACCTTCATCGCGCCGAAGCCCATCGCGCGCCGCGCGGTGAAGCCGGTGCCGACGCCGAAATCGATGCGGCCGGGCGCGAGGCTGTTCAAGGTTGCGAAGGCGTTCGCCGCCACCGGCGCGATGCGGTTGGAGGGCACCAGGACGCCCGTGCCGAGCCGGATCTTTCTGGTGTTCACGGCCGCCGCGCCCATGGCGACGAAGCAGTCGGCCGACAACATCTGCGTGTCGTAGAACCAGGCGTGGCTGAAGCCCAGTTCCTCGGCGCGCTGCGCCAGTTTCCAGGAGTCAGCGGCGGTGGGCAGCGCGATACCGAAATCCATGACGCGTCTCCTCAGGTGTCGGCGAAGGCTGCGAGCATGCGGTCGCGCGCGGCGAAGTCGCCGTCGGCATGGACCGGCTGCACCGCGACGTGGGTCGCGCCGGCGTCGAAGTGCGCGCGCAGGCCCTTCTTGATCGTGGGCACATCGCCCCACAGGCACATGGCGTCGATGAACTTGTCGCTGCCGCCGTTGGCGAGATCGGTCTCGCTGAAGCCCTCGCGCAGCCAGTTGTTGCGGTAGTTCGGCAGCACCATGTAGCGGCTGAGTTCCTTGCGGCCGAGCGCGCGCGCCTTGGCGGGATCGGCCTCGACGGTGACCTTCTGCTCGACCGCCAGCACCTTCTTCGGCCCCAGGATCTTGGCGGCCTTCGCCGTGTGATTGGGCGTCACGTTGTAGGGCACCGCGCCCATCGACTTCTCGGCGCTGAGCTCCAGCATCTTCGGGCCGAGGGCCGCCAGCACGACCGGCGCCTCCTCAGCAGGCAGGTCCTTGTGCAGCGCGTCGAGATAGGCGCGCATCGTGCCGAGCGGCTTGTCGTAGCGCCCGCCGCGCAGCCCCTCGACCATCGGGATGTGGCTGACGCCGAGGCCCAGGATGAAGCGACCGCCATGCAGGCCGTTCAGCGAGACCATGCCGCGGCGCGCCGCATAGGGGTCGCGGGCGTAGATGTTGGCGATCGAGCTGCCGATGGTGAGCTTCTCGCTCTTCGACAGGAGATAGTCGCCCAGCGACATCGATTCATAGCCGCGCGATTCGGGATACCAGAGCGCGGAATAGCCGTTCTTCTCGACCGTGCGCACGAGGTCTGCGAGCCCCGCCCCGTCGAGCTTGTCCGTCGAATACCAGACCCCCAGGCGTCCGAGCTTCATGGCGTCTCCTTCCGCTCTCTTTGCACGGACAGGTTAGCGGACGTATCGTCGGAAATCGATTGGCGCGACGGAGGCCCTGATGGACGTAGGCGTTTTCTACTTTCCGACCGACTACGGCATCAATGTCGCCGAGCTGGCGAAGGCCCTCGAGGACCGCGGCTTCGGCTCGCTCTACGTCCCGGAGCACACCCATATTCCGCTCAGCAGGAAGACGCCCTTCCCCGG
Organism: Pseudomonadota bacterium; assembly: GCA_018240695.1. Classification (GTDB taxonomy): domain Bacteria; phylum Pseudomonadota; class Alphaproteobacteria; order Reyranellales; family Reyranellaceae; genus Reyranella. The sequence continues at coordinate 4,904 of JAFEFH010000117.1, forward strand.
CGGCGGCGAGCTGCCCAAGCGCTACGCCCACACCCACGACCCGTTCGTGGCGCTGGCCTTCGCCGCGGCGGCGACGAAGAAGCTGAAGATCGGCACCGGCATCTGCCTCGTGCCGCAGCACGAGCCGATCGTGACCGCCAAGGCGATCGCGAGCCTCGACCAGCTCTCGGGCGGCCGCTTCGTGTTCGGCATCGGCGGCGGCTGGAACGTCGACGAGATGGAGAACCACGGCGCCACGCACAAGGACCGTTTCAAGATCATGCGTGAGCATGTGCTGGCCATGAAGGCGCTGTGGACGCAGGAAGAGGCCTCGTATCACGGCCAGTTCGTGAACTTCGACCCGGTCTGGTCGTATCCCAAGCCGGCGCAGCGGCCGCATCCGCCGATCATCCTGGGCGGCGAGAGCGATCACACCTTGCGCCGCGTCGTCGACTATTGCGACGGCTGGTTCCCGCGCACGCGGCACGGCTTCGACCCCGTCGAGGCGACGAACCGGCTGCACAAGATGGCCAGGGAGAAGGGCCGCGATCCCAAGTCGCTGACCATCACCGTGTTCGGCGCGCCCAACAAGACCGAGGCCCTGGAGAGCTACGCCAAGGCCGGCATCGACGGCGCGCTGCTGGCGGTGCCCGACGGCACGCGCGAGGAGATCCTGGCCTTCCTCGACAAGGTGGCGCCGCTCGCCAAGGTCGGTCGGTGAACATCGCCATCGGCCTCGGGCTGATGGACTTCCCGTTCCGGACGGGAACGGACTACTGGCGCTGGGTCGATCTCTGCGAACAGGGCGGCGTCGATTCGCTGTGGCAGACCGATCGGCTGGTGAGCAAGCAGCCGATCCTGGAATGCATGACCACGATGGCGGCGCTCGCCGGCCGCACGCGCCGCCTGCGCTTCGGCATGAACGTGGTGTCGCTGGCCTTGCGCGATCCGGTGCTGCTGGCCAAGCAATGCGCCACGGTCGATGTTCTGTCGGAAGGACGCCTGCTGCCCGCCTTCGGCATCGGCAGTCCGACGGGACCGGAGTGGCAGGCGCTCGACATCGATACCAAGACGCGCGGCAAGCGCACCGACGAGAGCCTCGAGATCATCGCCCGCCTGTGGCGCGAGGAGAGTGTCGACTTCGAGGGCAAGCACTATCGCCTGCGCGGCGCGTCGGTCGCACCGCGGCCGGTGCAGCCCGACCTGCCGATGTGGATCGGCGGCTCGTCCGAGGCCGCGATCCGGCGCACGGCGAAGTACGGCACCGGCTGGCAGGGCGGCGGCGAGACCGCCGAACAGGCCGGCAAGGTCGTCGCGGCGATCAAGCAGGCCACGGCCGAGGCCGGCCGCGCGATCGACGCCGATCACTACGGGGCGAGCTTCCCTTTCTACTTCGGCGCCGCGAGCGATCCGGTCGTCACCGGCGCCCAGGCGGCCTACACCAAGCGCACCGGCCGCGACGCCCGCCACTACTTCGCGATCGGCGATGCCGCCACGATCCGCGCGCGCGTCGCGGAGTATGTGGCCGTCGGTGTCGAGAAATTCATCCTGCGTCCCGTCGGCGACGGCGACGCGGTGATCGCACAGACCAGGCGGCTGATCGAGGAAGTCCTGCCGCACATCTGACAGGGAGACGGGCGATGCATCTCGGCGCGGCGATGTTTTTCACCGACTATTCGATGACGCCGGGCGAGCTCGGCACGGCGCTGGAGGAACGCGGCTTCGACTCGCTGTGGGCGCCGGAGCATTCGCACATTCCGTTGTCGCGCGAATCGGCCTTCCCCAGCGGCGGTGAGTTGCCGAAGAAATACTACGACGCCATGGACCCGTTCGTGGCCCTGATGGCGGCCGCGGCCGTCACGAAGACGCTGAAGGTCGGCACCGGCATCTGCCTGATCGCCCAGCGCGATCCGATCCAGACGGCCAAGTCGGTGGCGTCGATCGACCAGCTTTCGGGCGGCCGCTTCCTGTTCGGCGTCGGCAATGGTTGGAACAAGGACGAGATGGCCAATCACGGCACCACGTTCGAGACGCGCCACAAGCTGGCGCGCGAGCGCATCGAGGCGATGAAGCTCATCTGGACCAAGTCCAAGCCCGAGTATCACGGCGAGATGGTCGACTTCGGCCCGATGATGACGTGGCCCAAGCCGGTCCAGAAGCCGCATCCGCCGATCTGGGTGGGCGGCGCCTTCCCCTACGGCGCGCGCCGCGCCATCCGCTACGGCGACGGCTGGATGCCGCACCGCGTGCGCCCGCAATACGCCAACGCGCGCGACAAGATCCCGGAATTCCGCGCGCTGCTCGCCCAGTCCGACCGCGATCCGGCCTCGGTGCCGGTGGCGATCTGGGGCGCCAAGGAGGACGAGGACATGCTGAAGGCCGACCGCGACGCCGGCGTCGTGCGCGTCATCGTCAGCCTCGACTCGGCGAAATCCGACGTGATCCTGCCGCAGCTCGACCGCTGGGCGAAGCTCTTGCAGAAGGTGGCCTGAGATGAAGATGCAGATCGGCGTTAATCTTCCCTTCAGCGACGTCGGCACCGGTCCCATCGTCATGCGCGACTATGCGCAGGCAGCCGAAGGGCTGGGCTTCGACTTCCTCGTCTGCCCAGACCATGTCCTGAACGCCGATCCGGCCAAGGCGCCGGCTGGCTCGCGCGCGGCAGGCTACGCTTCGCCGTACCAGGATCCGTTCGTACTCTTCTCCTATCTGACGGGCCTCACCAGGAAGATCGGCCTCGCGTCCGGCGTGCTCATCCTCGCGCAGCGCCAGGCCGCGCTGGTCGCCAAGCAGGCCGCCTGCCTCGACGAGCTGAGCGGCGGCCGCTTCCGCCTGGGTGTCGGCGTCGGCTGGAACCAGATCGAGTTCGAGGGCCTCGGCATGGACTTCCACACACGCGGGAAGCGCTCGGAAGAGCAAGTCCAGTTCATGCAGGCGCTATGGGCCAATCCCTCGGTCAACTTCAAGGGCAAGTACCACCAACTGACCGACGGCGGCATCAGCCCGCGTCCGAAGTCGGGCAAGGTACCGGTGTGGTTCGGCGGTCATGCCGAACAGACGCTCGAGCGCGTGGCGAAGTACGGCGACGGCTTCATCCCCAACCGCTGGCCGCCCGGCGACGAGGTGCTGGCGATCTTCGCGCGGTTGCGCAAGATGATCGAGGCGGCGGGCCGCAAGCCGTCGGATGTCGGCATCGACGTCTGGACCTCGGTCGGCAAGGGCACCGAAGACGACTGGCGCAAGGAAATCGCCTTCTGGAAGAAGGCGGGCGCCACGCACATCACCGCGCACACGACCTTCTCCAGCGCCATCCACCAGCGCATCGCCGGCAAGACCTACGACGATCACCTGAAGGCGATCACCCGCTACCGCGCGGCGGTGCAGGACCTGCTGTGATGAAGTTCACGCTGCACTTCGGCAACAACAGCTTCCCCGATCTCGCCGGCGCGACGCGGCTGGTGAAGCTCGCCGAGGCGGCGGGCTTCGATTCAGTGCTGGCCGTCGACCATGTCGTCTTTCCGCACAGCTACACGTCCGTCTATCCATACGCGCCGGGTGGGCGGCTGCCGGGCGGCCCGGGCTCGCCGCTGCCCGATCCGCTGATCTGGATCTCCGCGATGGCCGCGGTCACGACGCGACTGCGCTTCATGACCGGCGTCATCATCCTGCCGCTGCGCAACCCGCTGGTGCTGGCCAAGCAAGTCGCGACGCTCGACCATATGAGCGGCGGCCGGATCGAGCTCGGCATCGGCGTCGGCTGGCTGAAGGAGGAGTTCGAGGCGCTGGGCGTGCCGTTCGCCAGGCGCGGCAAGCGGTCCGACGAATACATCGCCGCGATGCGCGCGCTGTGGGCCGGCGACGCCGCGAGCTTCGCGGGCGAGTTCGTATCCTTCCAGGAGGTGAGTTCCAACCCCAAGCCGGTGCGCGGCACGGTGCCGATCGTGATAGGGGGTCATTCCGAGGCCGCCGCCAAGCGTGCCGGCCGCCTCGGCGACGGCTTCTTTCCCTCGATCGGCGCCCAGGTCGACACCGCGCCGCTGTACGACGTGGCGCGCCGCGCCGCCGCCGAAGCCGGCCGCGATCCGAAGTCCGTCGAGATGCTGGGCGGATGCCCCGACCTCTTCCCCGGCTCCGGCAAGGACCCGCGTGCCGCCGTCGAGGCGCGGTCCCGCCAGGGCATCGACCGCATCGTCCTGCCGGTCGGTGCCTTCGGACCGGACCTCGAGAGCAGCCTCGCGCGCTTTGGCGACACCGTGATCCGCGGCTAGAGTGGAAGCATGTCCACGCTCCTGATCACCCATCCCGCGTGCCTCGGCCACGAACCGGGCGAGCATCATCCCGAGTGCCCCGACCGGCTGCGCGCTGTCCTGAAGGCGCTGGAGGACGAGAGCTTCGCGGATCTCGCACGGCAGGAGGCGCCCGTCGCCTCGACCGAGCAATTGTGCCGCGTGCATCCCAAGGAATATGTCGAGGCGATCCTGGGCGTGCGCCCGGCCGCCGACGAGCTGGCGATGATCGACGCCGACACGCTGATGAGCGCCGGCAGCGCCGAGGCCGCCTTGCGTGCCGCGGGCGCCGTCGTGGCCGCGGTCGACGCCGTGGCGACCGCCCAGGCCGGCGCCGCCTTCGCGGCCGTCCGCCCGCCCGGCCATCATGCGACGCCCACCCTGCCCGGCGGCTTCTGCCTGTTCAGCAACGTCGCCATCGGCGCGCGGCACGCGCAGGCGAAGCACGGCATCGGCAAGGTGGCGATCCTCGATTTCGACGTCCATCACGGCCAGGGCACGCAGGCCACGGTCGAGACCGACCCGTCGCTGTTCTACGCCTCGACGCACCAGTCGCCCTTCTATCCGGGCACCGGCTCGACGCGCGAACGCGGCATCGACGGCAACGTCGTCAACGTGCCGCTGATGGCCAACAGCGGCAGCAACGAGTTCCGCGCCGCCTGGGGCGACCGCATCCTGCCGCAACTCGACCGCTTCGCGCCGGACATGGTGATCGTGTCGGCAGGCTTCGACGCCCATCTGCGCGATCCGCTGGCGCAGCTCCGCCTCGACACCGAGGACTTCGCCTGGATCACCGGCGAACTGGTGGGCATCGCGCGCACTCATTCCCGTGGCCGCATCGTGTCTGCACTCGAAGGCGGCTACGACCTCGAGGCGCTCGCCGATTCAGCTGCTGCGCATGTTCGCGTGCTGATGCAGGGCTGACCCCTCAGGTCAGGGCCCATCAGGTCAGATAAGAGTGGATGATCTCGACCAGTTCCTCCGCCGCCTGGGTTCGGGGATCGCTCTGCTTTGCCGCCGGGTCGACCAGATGCTCGAGAATATGATCTTCGATGACTTCGGCGATGAAGCCGTCGAGCGCGCCCCGGCATGCGGTCGCCTGCTGGAGGATGGCGGCACAGCTTGCGTCCTCCTCGATGCGGCGCTCGACGGCGTCGAGCTGGCCGCGGATGCGGCGCACCCTGATCAGCAGCTTGCGCTTCTCCTTTTCCTGCGTCGCATGAGACATTGTGCTTGATCCTATCCTGGAGGGGGGTATATACCGCCCCGCGCGCCGGGTGTCGAACCGTTCACCCGGGCGACACCGGACAAACCTGCAGCAAGGGATTCGATGAACCCGCGACCTAGCCCTACCCGGGAAACTCGAGAGCCCTTGGGAGCACATCCACGCTAGCTCCCTGAGTCTCGGCGCCTCCCGGGTCACATCAACTGACCTGAAAAGAAGGAGGTGCGGAGATGATTTCCGCATTCCAGTACTTCCGCTTGCCCGCAGTGCAGGCCCCGGCGCCGCGCCCTGGCACCATAAATCTCGCGCGCCTGCTCGGCCTCGACGGCCGCCTGTCGTGCATCTGGGAAGAGCATTTGCGCGCCACCCTGAGCGATTCGGGGTGAACGACACGCCGCGCAATCACGCTTCTGATCCACCCATATGCTCGCTTCAAGTCAATGGAAGACCAACATGTCCAACAAGGAAACCTCGGCGCAGCCGGTCGACAGCGCCGTCCTCGACCAAGCCCACATCGGCGATATCCGGGGGGCTCTCGGAACCATTCGGCACGGCGACGTCGGCCGGCGCGACGGCTGGCGGGCCCGCATGCGGACGCTGTGTGCCGTCCTCGGACCGGGCCTGATCGTCATGGTCGGCGACAACGACGCCGGCGCGTTCGGAACCTACACCCAGGCCGCGCAGACCTACGGCACGACACTCCTGTGGACGCTCGTCCTCCTGGTGCCGGTGCTCTACGTCAACCAGGAAATGGTCCTGCGTCTGGGCGCCGTGACGGGTGTCGGCCATGCGCGTCTGATTTTCGAGCGCGTCGGCAAGTTTTGGGGCGCCTTCAGCGTCATCGATCTGTTCCTGCTCAATGCGCTGACGATCGTCACCGAGTTCATCGGCATCAGCCTGGCATTGGGCTATCTCGGCCTTTCCAGGGAGCTCGGCGTGATCGTCGCCGCCGTGATCATCATCGCGGCGGCAGGGACCGGCGATTTCCGGCGGTTCGAGCGCTTCGCGCTTCTCCTGGTCTTCGGCAGTTTCCTGCTGATCCCCGTGGCGCTGCTATGTCATCCGCCGATTCATCAGATCGTGCACGATCTGGTCGTGCCGCAATTCCCCGAAGGCGCTAAGCTGAGCGACGTGATGCTGCTGATCATCGCCATTGTCGGCACGACGGTGGCGCCCTGGCAGCTCTTCTTCCAGCAGAGCTATGTCATCGACAAGCGCATCACGCCACGCTTCATCCGCTACGAGCGCGCAGATCTCTGGATCGGTATCGCCATCGTCATGATCGGCGCCATCGCCATGATGGCGTTCACGGCGGCGGCCTTCGAAGGACGGCCGGAGTTCGGCAACTTCCAGGATGCCGGCGCGGTTGCGGCGGGCATCGAGCAGCATGCCGGCCGTTTGCCGGGGATTCTTTTCGCCATCGCTTTGCTTGACGCCAGCGTGATGGGCGCCATCGCCGTATCACTTTCGACCGCCTATGCCCTGGGTGACGTGCTGTCGCTCCGCCATTCGCTGCACCGCAAGCCGAAAGAGGCGAAGGCATTCTACGTCGTCTACGCGGGCCTGATCGTCCTGGCGGCGGCGCTGGTGCTCGCTCCGGGCGTGCCGCTGGGGCTCCTGACGAACGCAGTCCAGACGCTGGCCGGCGTCCTGCTGCCCAGCGCCACCGTCTTCCTGCTGCTGCTGTCCAACGACAAGGCGGTGCTCGGCCCCTGGGTCAACGGCACGAAGCTCAACCTCTTCACCGGCTGCGTGATCGCCGTGCTGGTCATACTGTCGCTGATCTTGACCGTGTCGGTCCTCTACCCGGACACGGGCGAGAAGACGATCCTCGGAATCCTGGGTGGCGGGGCGGCCGTCGCCCTTCTTGCCGCGATCTCCTTCTTCGTCCGCCGTCGCTCGCCGGGCGAGACGATCGATCGAGCCGGCAAGGAGACGTGGCGTATGCCGCCTCTCGACAGGCTGGCCGCAACCCCGATGACACCGCTCACGCGCATCTGGATGTTCGTCCTGAGAGGCTACCTGATTCTCGCCGGAGCTCTCGTGCTCATCCGCATCGCCCAACTCGCGACAAGTCACGTCTAAGCCCGCCACCACGTTTCACACCGTGCGCACGGACAGGTGTCACGGATTTGTAAGACTCAACGACAAGGGTACGGCCCGCCAGCTTGCGCTCGATGTGGATCGCGACCTGCTGCTATGGAAAAGACAATGGTGATGTTCGGATTTTGGAGGATGGGCCGTCGAGCCAGCAGGCGCGCGGCGTCGGCTCTTGCGCGAACGATGGTCGTCGGGGGCGCTCTGGCTGCGCCGTTGGCATGGGCCGCGAATCCGATTCAGCCGCGGTCGGGCTTCTATGCCGGCGGCAATGCCGGCTATGGCTTCGGCAACGCGACCGCGACCCTCGGCGATGCGGGTGGCGCATCCACGGGCAACACCAACGCGTACGGCATGCCGTTCGGTGGCATGCAGGCGGGCTACGAGCATTACTTCGCGTCACGGCTGATGCTGGGCGCCGAGATCGATGCCGCCGTCGCCGGCTACATGGATCTCGCCCAGACCCTGTCCTATCGCGCGACGGTCGCGGGCAACGCCAACGAGCAGCTCGAATATCTCGCCACCGCTCGCGCCCGAGTAGGCTACGGCATCGGCAGCTGGACGCCTTATGTAACCGGCGGCCTCGCCTGGGCGAGCACGCGCCTGTCACGGACGGACGGCTCGACCGACTTCGAAGCGGCGGCCCCCGGCCATCTGCGCGCGGGCTATGTGATCGGTGCGGGCATCGATCATGCGCTCGATGCCAACTGGTCGGCGCGGCTGGAATATCTCTACACCGATCTTGGCACGACGAGCTTCACCTTCGGCTCCGGCGCCCGCTACGACTCACGCTACGACCTGCACCGCGTGCGCGTGGGCCTCAACTATCGCTTCGGGCAAGCTGACGAGACGTCGAAGACCGATGCGAGCGACGACACGGGTCCCGGCAGCTTCGAGATCCACGGCCAGTCGACCTTCATCTTCCAGGGCTATCCCGCCTTCGCAGCGCCCTATGACGGCGCCAACAGCCTGCCGGCCGGCGGCCAGGCACGCGAGACATGGACGACATCGCTTTTCCTCGGCGTGCGCCTGTGGCAGGGGGCTGAGTTCTATTTCAATCCCGAGCTGCTCCAGGGCTTCGGCGTCGCCAACACCACTGGCGCCGGCGGCTATCCCAACGGCGAGGCGCAGAAGTCGAACTATCCCTATCCGCGCTTCAACCCCTCGCGCGTCTTCGTGCGCCAGGAGTTCGGCCTCGGCGGCGAGACCGAGAAGGTCGAAGGCGAATACGGCCAGCTCTCCGGCACCAAGGACGTCTCGCGGATCACCCTGCAAGTCGGCAAGTTCGCCGTGCACGACCAGTTCGACACCAACGACTACGCCCAGGACCCGCGCGTCGATTTCCTCAACTGGTCGATCTGGGCGGCCGGCGCCTTCGACTATCCCGCCGACCGCGTCGGCCTCACCTACGGCGCGACGGCCGAGCTAAACCAGAAGGACTGGGCGGTGCGCGCCGGCTATTTCCTGGTCGGCAACGAGCCGAACGCCAGCGTCTTCGACTGGAACCTGTTCTCGCGCGGCGGCTATGTGAGCGAGCTCGAGCTGCGCTACGCGCCGTTCCAGCGGCCGGGGCAGGCCAAGATCGGCGCCTGGCTCACCAATACTTTCGCCGGCTCCTACGCCGACGCCGTGCGGCTGGCGGGCAGCGTGCCCGGCCTCGCGATCAACGACGCGATCCTGGCGACGCGGCAGGGTCGCACCAAGACGGGCCTGTATCTCAATCTCCAGCAGGAGATCACCGACGACCTCGGCCTGTTCGGCCGCGCGAGCTGGAACGACGGACATTC
>JAFEFH010000118.1 GCA_018240695.1 Pseudomonadota bacterium
TTGCCCTCGATCGACTTCAGGATGCCGCGCCAGTCGCCGAAGGCGCCGACCTGGGCGGCGAGCGCGACGCTCTGCTTGGCCGCGGCCTCGATCTGGAGCGGGTTGTCGGACGCGAGCGCGGGCTTGGCGACCGCCTTGAGCTGGTCGAGGAACGCCTTCTGCTGGGCGTTCTTCTCGTAGTAGGCGCGGTCGAAGAGGCAGCCGCCGGCGGCGAAGCTGGCGGCGCCGGAGACGAAGGCGCGGCGGATCATGCGGCTTTCGGCTTGCCTGCGCTCTGGGCCTTGGCGCGCTCTTCCTCCTTCAGCTCCTTCTTCGAGAGCTTGCCGACCGGGGTCTTGGGCAGCTCGGCGCGGACCTCGAGCGCGACCGGCATCTCGTGCTTGCCGATCTTGTCCTTGAGGTGCGCCAGCAGCTCGTCGAAGGTGAGCGAGGCGCCGGGCTTCAGCTTCACGAAGACCTTGGGCGCTTCCTGGCGATGCTCGTGCGGGATGCCGATCACGATGCACTCGTCGACCGCGGGATGCTCGTAGACGGCTTCCTCGATCATGCGCGGATAGACGTTGTAGCCGGACGAGATGATCAGGTCCTTGGAGCGGTCGACCAGGAACAGCCAGCCATCCGCGTCCATGTAGCCCATGTCGCCGGTGCGCAGCCCCTTCCAGTTGCTCGCGGGATGGCTGAACAGCACGTGCCCGGTCTCGTCGGGCTTCTTCCAGTAACCCTTCATGACCTGCGGGCCGATGATGCAGACCTCGCCGACATTCTCCTTGCCCGGCGGCAGCACCTTGTCGCTGCCGTCCATGGCGCGGATCTCGATGATGGTGCCGGGCATCGGCACGCCGCACGAGCCCGAGCGCCGCACGGTCTTGTCGATCGGGCAGATCGCGCCGGTCGGCGACGTCTCGGTGAGGCCGTAGCCCTCGATCAAGGTGGCGCCGGTCAGCTTCTCGAATGCCGTCTGCACCTCGACCGGCAGCGGCGCGCCGCCCGACATGCAGATCTTGAGCGAGCGCAGGTCGAGTCCCTGCGCCTTGGGATGCTTGTTGATTGCGGTGTAGAGCGTCGGCACGCCGGGCAGGAACGTCGGCTTCTTGGTCGCGAGGTCCTTCACGATCATGTCGATGTCGGGCCGCGGATAGAGGATCAGCTGGTTGCCGTTGCGCACCGCGCCCAGCATGATTCCCGACAGCGCGTAGATGTGGAACAGCGGCAGCACGCACACCACCTTCTCGGTGCCGGGCGTCGTGCTGGGCGCGGTCCAGGCCTGGCCCTGCGCCATCGCCGACACCACGCAGCCGTGCGTCAGCATCGCGGCCTTCGGCAGGCCGGTCGTGCCGCCGGTGTATTGCAGCAGCGCCACCTCGTCCCACAGGTCGCCCTCGACCGGGTGCGCGAGATAGACGCCGTTATTGTCGAGCAGCTCCTTGAACGACATGTGGAAGTCGTCGCGCGGCCACGGCGAGATGTCCTTCTTCTTGGCGATCGGATAGAGCCAGTTCTTGGGCCACGGCAGGTAGTCGGCGATCGAGCCCACGATCAGCTTCTTGAGCCGCGTCTTGCCGCGCATCGCGGCCATCTTCGGATAGAGCGCGTTGACGTCGAGCGTGACCAGGATGTCGGTCTCGCTGTCGGCGATCTTGAACTCGAGTTCGCGCGCGGCGTCGAGCGGGCTGTAGTTCACCACCCGGCCGCCGGCCTTCAGGATGCCGAAGAACGCGATCAGGTAGTGCGGCGTGTTGGGCAGATAGAGGCCGACATTGGTGCCGGGCTTCACGCCGAGCTTCTGGAAGCCGGCCGCGGCATGGTCCGACGCCTCGCGGTAGTCGGCGAAAGTCATCACCTTGTCGAGGAAGTCGGTGAACGGCCGCTCGCCGTACTGCGCGCAGCTCTCCTCGAAGATCTGGTGGATCGTCTTCTTCGGAATGTCGAGTTCCCACGACACGCCGGTGGGATAGCTCTTCTCCCAAGGATGCTGCGCCATTGTCTTGTTCCTCCCGTGGAGGACTATGACACACGATATGCGTAGGAGTAGACGGTCTCGAAGCCGAGGCTGGCATAAAGCGGCAGCGCCGCGTCGTTGGTGGCCACCACCTGCAAATAGATCGTCGTCGCGCCCTGGGTCCGTCCCCAGGCGCCGATGCTCGCCGTCAGCCGCCGCGCCAGCCCGCGCCGGCGCGCCCGCGGCGCCACCAGCACGTCGAACAGGCCGACATGCTCGCCCTCGGCGACCCCCAGCGCGAAGGCCAGCGGCCCCTCGGCATCGGCGACGCTGGCGAAGGCGACCGGCGCCGCGATCGACCGCAGCATGCGGGCCATGGTGTCCCGGTGTTTGGGCGCCACGGGGCTGAGTTCGGCGAACCCGGCCAGCCACGCCGGGGAGGGGGCGGCGTCGATCCGCACTTCCGGGTCCATCGCATAGCGCCCATCCAGCGGCGCCTGCTGCACGAGGCTCTCGTCGATCCGCCGGTAGCCCGCGGCGGCCAAGTCGGCATCGGCGTTGGCGGGGGCGAGCGGGGTCAAACGCCATACCGGCGGTTGGCCGGCGACCAGATAAGGCGCTTCCAGCGCGTTCTTCATCTCCGATGTGAACTGCGCCTCCGGCTCCAAGGCATTGATCGAATTGGCTCTTTTCGTGTAGCCGCCGGACAGGCGCTGGATCCAGCCGGCATGGTGGCGGGTTTCCAGGGCGGGCCACGCCCGGAACGCTTTTTGTTCGAGGATGCGGATGGACAACATTCTCCGCTTATGATAAAACTATTTTCAATAAAAACAGTCAGTTATTTTACAAACTGCAAGTTATGCATGAACGTGAATCGACCCCCCTTCGTCGATGTTCGTGTTTGTCGGCAGCCGCCCGTTCCGCTTTCCTCCCGGGAATCCGGTCAACGGCTGCCGGCCTTCCTTCTCATCGCGGTTTTCCTCTCCCTGACGCTCGCGGGCTGCGGCGGCGGCGGTCATTCGCGCAGCGCCGGACCCGGCTATAGCGACCAGCCGCCGACCAACCGCACCGCCTACGTGGCATGGGCCGAGTGGAGCCGCTTCGGCCGCTCGACGGTGGTGTGGGGCGGCCAGACCAACGGCTATGTGAACCGCAACGGCTACAGCGAGCGCAGCGAGCCGCTGTCCAGCCGGGTCGGCGACTATTGGGGCAGCTGCGGCCATCCCGAGTGGAACGGCAACACCTCCGGCCGGCCGTGGTCGGGCGCGTTCGTGGCCTGGGTGATGAGCCATTCCGGCGTCAGCGCCGGCCAGTTCCCGCGGGTCGGCCGCCACGGCAGCTACCTCGCCAGCCTGTTCGACCACGAGCGCGCCGGCAGCACCGCCTTCCTGCTGCATGGGCCGCACGAATATTCGCCCAAGCCCGGCGACCTCGTCTGCACCGGCTCGGCCGGGCCGAGCTGGCGCTTCAGCGACCCGCGCACGGCGCGGCGGCGCATCGACGCCACGGCCAACCACTGCGATGTCGTGGCCTATGTCCGCTCGGGCTACGTCTACGCCATCGGCGGCAACGTGAAGGACAGCGTGACGATGAGCCTCTATCCCGCCGACCGACGCGGCCGGTTGATCCCGACCGCCGGGCGGCAGTGGATGATGGTCGTCGAGAACCGCGTGAATTAGGCGGACGACTGGGCGCCTAGGCCCAGATCAGCTGCTCGACCTGCCGTTCCATGATCCAGGCGGCGACATGCTCGGCGATCATGATCGTCGGCGCATTGGTGTTGCCGCCGACCAGCGTCGGCATCACCGACGCATCGACCACCCGCAGGCGGTCGATGCCGCGCACGCGGCACTGGTTGTCGACGACCGCCATCGGATCGTTGTCCGGGCCCATCTTGCAGGTGCCGACCGGGTGATAGATCGTCTCGCACTTCGCGCGGATCCACTGCTCGATCTCGGCGTCGGTCTTGACCGCGGCGCCGGGCTGGAACTCTTCGGCGCGATATGGATCGAGGCCGGCCTGGGCGAAGATCTCGCGGCCCATCTTCACGCCGGCGATCAGCGTGTCGAGGTCCTTGCGCTCGGCCAGGTAATTCGCGTCGATCAGCGGATGCGCGTTCGGGTCCTTCGAGGCCAGCCGGATCGTGCCCTTGCTCTCGGGGCGCAGCGTGCAGGTGTGCAGGCTGTAGCCGTTCTTCTTCATCTTGGTGCGGCCGTGATCGACCACCATCACCGGCAGGAAGTGGAGCTGGATGTCGGGCGCCGCGAGGCCCTGCTGCGTCGACAGGAAGCCGCCGGACTCCGCGATCGGCGAGGTGCCCGGGCCTTCCTTGTCCTTCCAGTACTTGTAGAGCGACATCAGCTTGTTGGCCGTGTCGTAGGTGTCCTTCGTCTTGCAGAATTGCAGGATCGAGGCGTCGAGATGGTCCTGCAAATTGCCGCCGACGCCCGGGATGTCGAACAGCGGCTTGATGCCGACGGACGCCAGATGATCGGCCGGGCCGATGCCCGACAGCATCAGGATCTGCGGCGAGTTCACGGCGCCGCCGGCCACGATGATCTCGCGGCTGCACCGCGCGACTTCGTCCTGGCCCTTGTAGCGGTAGCGCACGCCCATGGCGCGGTTCTGGTCGAGGATGATGCGCTCGACCTGCGCGCCGGTCAGCACGTGGACGTTGTTCTTGTTGCGGTCGACCGCGGGGCGCAGGTAGGCGCTCGCGGTGCTCCAGCGCTGGCGGTCCTTCTGCGTCACCTGGTAGTAGCCGACGCCTTCCTGGGTGGCGCCGTTGAAGTCGGTGACGCGCTTGTGGCCGGCCTGCTCGGCGGCCTTGAGGAACGCCTCGTTGATCTTGGCCGGGTCGGCCTGGTCGGCGACGTTCAGCGGGCCGCCCGCGCCGTGGAAGTCGTCGGCGCCGCGCTCGTTGTTCTCCGCCTTCTTGAAGAACGGCAGGACGTCGTCGTAGCTCCAGCCGTCGTTGCCGAGCTGGCGCCAGTGATCGTAGTCCCAGGCGTTGCCGCGCACGTACAGCATCGCGTTGATCGCCGAGGAGCCGCCCAGCGTCTTGCCGCGCGGCCAGTACATGCGCCGGTTGTCGCAATGGACCTGCGGCGTCGTCTCGTAGCGCCAGTTGTACGGCGACTTGTCGCCGAGGCTCGCGAAGCCGGCCGGCATCTTCAGCAGGAAAGAGTCGTCGGGCGGGCCCGCCTCGAGGATGAGGATGCGCAGCGTGTAATCCTCGGCCAGGCGGTTGGCGATCGTGCTGCCCGCGGATCCGGAGCCGATGATGATGTAGTCGTAGGGCCAGGACATGTCGTTAACCTAGGGAAGCCTGTTCTCGATCACGGTGAAAAATGGGCGGGCGGCAATGGGCGACAAAAAGCCCCGCTCGTCCAGTGGAAAGACGCTGCGGGTCACCGAGTCGTGCACATTGCCGCCAATGGCGTGCACTTTTCCCGGTTGGACATCCACCACGATGTCGCAGTGGCCGGGCCCGCGGTTCAGGTTGTCGAGGGTGGTGCCGCCGCCGTCGCGCGCGGAGCACAGCAGGTCGCCGACCTTCGGTGCGCGCTCGGCGATGCGGCGCGGCACGAAGGCCGCGCCCGGCTCGCGCGCGCGCAACACCATGCGCTCGACATAGATCGTGTGGCGTGCGTCGGGACAGAAGAGATCGCGCGGCACGCCCGCCGTCTCGATGACCCAAGAGATGAACGCTGCCGACCACGGCACCTCGGTGTCGAGGCCGGTGAGCTTGGGTTGGTCGACGCTCTTCCAGTAGTCGTTGATGCGCTGCGGCGCACCGGTCTCCTGCACGCCCAGGATCTCGAGCTTGGGTTCGCCCGGCCGCGTGAAGTCGATCGTCTGCCGGCCGAAGCGGAACCATTCCTGCACCGCCAGCAACGCCATCGACTCGCGCGCGCTCGCCACCGGCGGCGGCGCTTCAGGCCGCCACGAAGAAGCTGGGCAGGCCTTGAGCGGCGCCAGGCTCGACGCCTGCACCACCGGCTTGCGCGCAGGCTGCTGGGCACAGGCGCCGAGCACGAGCAGCGACAGCAGGATCAGGCGGCGCATCACCAATGCTCCAGTCCGCCGATGACGATGGTCGGCACGTTGGCCGTGTGGCTCTGCACCGTCATCACCTGCGTGCCCGGCCGCCGGCCCTCGCGCGGCTCGGAGACCTCGACGCCGGCCTTCTTGAGACGCGCGTGACACCGCGCGATGTCGCGCGCCCGCCAGCTCACGCCCCACAATTGGTCCGGCCCATCCGACACGCCTTTAGAGAGATCGTGCGCGATCTCGACGACGAGATCGCCGCAGCGGAAGAACAGCAGCCGCGCGTTCCATTTGGGGTTGCTACGGTCGAGGCGCAGGTCGAGGCCGAGCCGCCCGGCATAGAAGGCGATCGCGCGCTCGGGATTGGGCGTGCGCACCACGACGTGATCGAGCGAGGCGATCGCGGCGTCCTCGCTGCTGTCCTTCAGTGGGGAGGGTGCGGGCGGTCCGCTGCGCTCGACCAGGGCGATCGGCACCTCGTGCGAGGCGGCCGTGTTCAGCACCAGCATCTCAGCCTTGCGTTCCGTGGCGACGCCGCGCCGTCCCAGCAGGCGCTCGGCTTTTTCCAGCGACCCGGTGGCGAACACCATCGCGCCGAGCCGCGCCGTCGAGGCATCGTCCTCGATGCGCAGCCCGACATTGGCGAGCTGCAAGCGACCGTCCACCGCCGCGCGCCCCAGCAACGTCTCGCAGGCGCCGATCGCGCCGGTACGGAACGAGGCCTTCAGGGTGAGGTGGTCGAGGGCGGTGATCATCTTTGCTGGGACCGCGCCACTCCAGTGGCGCATCTTCTTCGCCTGAAACACATGAGCGCCACTGGAGTGGCGCGGTCCCAGCGACGAGTCATTACCCAATCCGCTTCAGGTCTTTCTTGTACTGCGCGCCGCGGCGCACGTAGCTCTCCGCGCTCATGCGCAGGCGGGTGACGTTGTCGTCGCTCACTTCGCGCGCGGCCTTGGCCGGCGAGCCGAAGATCACCGCGCGGTCGGCGAAGGTCTTGCCCTCGGTCACCACCGCGCCGGCGCCGACCAGCGAATCCTTGCCGATCACCGAATGGTTCAGGACGATCGAGCCGACGCCGATCAGCGCGCCGTCGCCGATGGTGCAGCCGTGCAGCATCACGCAATGGCCGATCGTCACGCCCTTGCCGATGTTGAGCGGTGCGCCAGGGTCGGTGTGCAGGACGGAATTGTCCTGGACGTTGGAGCCGTCGCCGATGGTGATCGGCTCGTTGTCCGCGCGCAGCACCGCGCCCGACATGATGCTGACATTCTCGCCCAGGATGACCGCGCCGATGATGGTCGCCTCGGCCGAGACGTAGCAGGAGGCCGGAATGACGGGCTTTTTGGCGCCGAGTTCGTAGATGGGCATGATTCTCCCTTCCGTTTACGTAAACCCACATTGACGTTAACGTAAACGTCAACTATGACCGGTCGCATCATGACAGTTGCCGCTTCCGCCGTCCCCAGCGAGCCGCGCGATCCGCAGCGCATCTATAGCATCGCCGAATTGGCGCGCGAGTTCGCCATCACCGCGCGCACCATCCGGTTCTACGAGGACGAGGGGCTGATCAAGCCGAAGCGCCAGGGCCTGACCCGGCTCTACAGCGCCGGCGACCGCACGCGGCTGGGCTGGATCCTGCGCGGCAAGCGGCTGGGCTTCACCCTGGCCGAGATCAAGGAACTGCTCGACCTCTACCAGGTCGACCGCACCGGCGTGTCGCAGCTGCGCGAGCTGCTGCGCCGCAGCCGCCTGCACATCGAGGACCTCGAGCACAAGCGCCGCGACCTCGACGCGCACATCGCCGAATTCAGGGACGTCGAACTCCAGGTCGCCGCCGAGCTCGCCAAGCGCGGCGCCGACACCGGGCACGATTGAGGGAGAGAAGGACATGGCCGTCTACAAGGCACCGCTGAAGGACATCCAGTTCGTCATGAACGAGGTGCTCGACGTGTCGAGCCTCGCCAAACTGCCGGGCTACGAGGACGCCACGCCCGACACGATCCACGCGATCCTCGAGGAGGCCGCCAAGCTCTGCGAGAACGTTCTGTTCCCGCTGAACCGCACCGGCGACGAGGAAGGCTGCCACTACGAGAACGGCGTCGTGCGCACGCCCAAGGGCTTCAAGGATGCCTACGACCAGTTCCGCACCGGCGGCTGGACGGGCACGACCTGCGACGCCGAGTTCGGCGGCCAGGGCCTGCCCGCGACCCTGGGCTTCGCGCTCACGGAGATGTTCACGGCGTCCAACCAGGCCTTCGCGATGTATCCCGGTCTCAGCCACGGCGCCTACGAGGCGTTGGCGCAGCACGGCTCGGACGCGCTGAAGAAGCTCTATCTGCCCAAGCTCGCGGACGGCACCTGGTCGGGCACGATGTGCCTCACCGAGCCCCAGTGCGGCACGGATCTGGGCCTGATCCGCACCAAGGCCGAGCCGCGCAGCGACGGCAGCTACGACATCAGCGGCACCAAGATCTTCATCTCGGCCGGCGAGCACGACCTCACCGAGAACATCCTGCACCTCGTGCTGGCGCGCCTGCCGGACGCGCCGGGCGGCACCAAGGGCATCTCGCTGTTCCTCGTGCCGAAGTTCCTGCCGAAGGAAGACGGCTCCGTGGGAGAGCGCAACGGCATCCGGTGCGGCGCGATCGAGCACAAGATGGGCATCAAGGCCAACGCGACCTGCGTCATGAACATGGACAATGCGCGCGGCTGGCTGGTCGGCGAGGCGAACAAGGGCATGAACGCCATGTTCGTGATGATGAACGCCGCGCGCCTGGGCGTCGGCATGCAGGGCCTCGGCATCGCCGAGTGCGCCTACCAGAGCGCGGTCGCCTATGCGCGCGACCGCCTGCAAAGCCGCTCGCTCACCGGCCCGAAGAACCCGTCAGGCCCGGCCGATCCGATCATCGTGCATCCCGACGTGCGCCGCATGCTGCTGTCGCAGAAGTCGTTCACCGAAGCCGCGCGTGCGCTGGCGCTGTGGGTCGGCATGCTGATCGACGAGTCGCATCGCCATCCGGACGCCGCCAGGCGCGAGGCGGCCGACGACCTGATCCAGATGCTGACGCCGATCATCAAGGCCTACTTCACCGACATGGGCAGCGAGTGCGCCAACACCGCCGTGCAGGTCTATGGCGGCCACGGCTTCATCCGCGAGAACGGCGTCGAGCAGCTGGTGCGCGACGCGCGCATCACCCAGCTCTACGAGGGCACCAACGGCATCCAGGCGCTCGACCTCGTCGGCCGCAAGCTGCCGATGAAGGGCGGCCGCGCCGCGCAGCGCCTGCTGGGCGAGATCTCGGGCTTCATCGCGGCCAACAAGGCCAACGACAAGATGAAGGAGTTCGTCGAGCCGCTCGAGAAGGCGATGGGCCGCGTGCAGGACGCCGTGATGTTCCTGATGCAGAACGCCATGAAGAACCCGGACGAGGCGGGCGCCGCCGCGACCGATCTGCTGCGCCTGATGGCGCTGACCGCGATGACCTACATGTGGGGCCGTATCTCGCTCGCCGCGCTCAAGGGCATCGAGGCCGGCACCGACAACGCCTTCTACGAGGCCAAGCTCACGACCGCGCGTTTCTACATCGCCCGCGTCCTGCCCCAGAGCACCGCGCTCAACCACCAGATCAAGGCGGGTGCGGCGACCCTGATGTCGATGCCGGCGGAGGCGTTCTGACCCCTCCGGCCTTCGGCCACCTCCCCATCTGAATGGGGAGGAGTCGCCGTCTCCTTCATTGGACCGCGCGCATCCTGCGCGCTCATGATCTGAGCGGGCTGGAAGCCCGCGGTCCACAAAGTCTTCTGCGCGGTATTTGAATGCGGAGGATTGAGAAGTGCTTCCCTCCCCCTTCAGAGGGGGAGGTGGCCGAAGGCCGGAGGGGTCAAGCCTCGGTCTTCGTGGCAGACTGCGGCGAACCAAACGGAGTCGCCTGCATGTCCGCACCGCACGTCCTCGCCGAAGTCAAAGACGGGATCGGCTGGATCACGCTCAACCGGCCCGATCAGCTCAACGCGCTGTCGATGGAGATGCGCGACCTGCTGATCGAGCACAGCGCCAAGTTCGAGAAGGATCCGGCCGTGCGCTGCGTGGTGATCCGCGGCGCCGGCACGCACTTCATGGCGGGTGGCGACATTCGCGGCTTCCACAAGTCGCTGACGACCGAGAAGGAGGCGCATCTCGCGGGCTTCGAGATGCGCGTGGTGAAGGCGCACCAGGCGATCTACCAGATCCGCCGCATGAACAAGCCGGTGCTCGCCTCGGTGCAGGGCGCCGCCGCGGGCTTCGGCCTGTCGCTGATCCTGAACTGCGACCTCGCGATCGCGGCGGACGATGCGTTCTTCACCTTGGCCTATCGCCATATCGGCCTCTCTGCCGATGGCGGCGCGACCTATTTCCTGCCGCGCGTTGTCGGCGAACGCAAGGCGCTGGAGATCGCGCTGCTGGGCGAGCGCTTCACCGCGCAGGAAGCCAAGGACCAGAACATCCTGAACTGGATTGTCCCCAAGGCCGCGCTCGCGGCCGAGACCGAGAAGCGGGCGCGCCAGCTTGCCGACGGGCCGACCTTCGCGCTGGGCGTCGCCAAGAAGCTGATCCGCACCTCGCTCGACAATTCATGGGATGAGCACAGCCACCGCGAGGCCGAGGGACTCGCGGCGTGCGCCGCGACCGAGGATCATTTCGAGGGGCTGAACGCTTTCCTCGAAAAGCGGAAGCCTGCGTTCAAGGGACGCTAGCGAGATGCCGCTCGACGAGCGGCAGTACGTCGTCGACGCGTTTGGCGACGAGATCGTGGTCGCCGCCGCGCACGATTTCGAGGCGCGCGTTCGGCAATAGCGACGCGAGGCGCTCGCCGACGAACGGCGGCGAAATCGGGTCGGCGTCGCCGAACAGCAGCAGGGTGGGGCAGGCGATCGTGCCGATGCGGTCGGTGAGATCGGTGCGGTCGCCGCCGATCCACGGCGCGGCGTTCGGGAAGCTGCGGCGATAGTCGGCGCGCCAGTCGTGCAGGGCCGCCGCGCGCGCCGCGGCATCGACGCCGCCCGACGTCACAGACAGGACGAGCCGGCGCACCTTGCCTGGATTGCGCAGCACGGTCTTGAGCGCGACCACGCCGCCCATCGACTGCGCGAGGATGTCGACGGGTCCATCGGCCATGTGCGCTTCCACGAGCGTCACCAGATCGTCGAGGCCGTTGACGGCGGGATCGGCCGGCTGGTTGCCGAGCCCCGGCCAGCCGAGATAGGCGCGCGGACGGCGGGCGAGCAGGCGATCGCCCAGAGGACGCCAGAATGTCGGCGACGCACCGGCGCCGGGCAGGAAGAGGAGCTTCGGAATCATCAAGGACTGCGGGCTTTTATCGAGGAACGTGACCAAGATGAAGGATTCGCGGCGAAGCGGCTAGGATGGACGCAAATGCCGTACGCGTTCACCCCCTCCGTCGCGGATCCAGGTTTCCCTTTTCGCAGCGGAGTCCGCTTGCGCGAAGGCCGATGCCTTCGGCATCGGCCGCCCCCTGTGGTTTTCGCCTTTGGTTATTTAAACGGAAATAACGGGCGATCAGCGGCCCTTCCAGTCGGGCTTGCGCTTCTCGGCGAAGGCCTTCGGGCCCTCGACCGTGTCCTCGCTCTGCGTCATGGCGACGAAGGCGGGGTAGGAGAGGTTGCGCATCGACATCTCGAGCGAGGGCACGTCGAGCGAGCGCATCACGACCTGCTTGGTGGCGCGCACGCTCATCGGCGAGCATTCGAGGATCTGCGCGGCCCACTTCTTCGCCGCGGTCATCAGCTCGGCGTGCGGCACCACTTCGGTGACGAAGCCCAGTTCGTAGCCTTCCTTGGCCGGCACGTGGCGGCCGGTGAGCATCATGCCCATCGCCTTCTTGAGCGGGATCATGCGCGAGAGGCGCTGCATGCCGCCGGCGCCCGCGGCGAGGCCGACCCTCGGCTCGGGCAGGGCGAACTTCGCCTGCTCGGACGCCACGATGATGTCGCAGGCCAGCGCGATCTCGAAGCCGCCGCCCATGGCGATGCCGTTCACGGCGGCGATCACCGGCTTGTCGAGGTCGAAGCGGTTGGCCAGGCCGCCGAAGCCCTTGGCGGGATGGACCGGGCGCTTGCCGGTCTTCTTCTGGATGTCGGCGTGATACTTGAGGTCGTTGCCGGCGCAGAACGCCTTGTCGCCGGCGCCGGTGATGATCGCGACCCAGAGGTCTGGATTGGTCTGGAACTCGTCGAACGCCTCGACCATCTCCTGGTTCGCCATGGGATGGCAGGCGTTGTAGACCTCCGGTCGGTTGATCGTGACGATCATCAGGCGGCCGTCGGTTTCGACCTTGCTGAACTGGCCCATGCGCTTCCTCCGGAACGGGTGTTTCGACCGCGATTTATCGCAGCCGTCGGAGGGCGACGATACAAAATGTCGCCACAAATCGGGGCGAAAAAGCCCTATCTACGTGACAGGCGAAAACCACGGCCCGGCCGGAGTTCGCCCTGCCGTCCGACCCGCTTTTTTCATCGACCGGAGCGCTTTCGAGACATGACGCTTTCGTTTCCCGCCACGGCCCGTTTTCGGGCTCTCACCGTCCGCCTGCTGGCGGTGACGGCGGCGGCGTGCGTCTCGATTCCGGGTTACGCGGCGGACGGGAAGCAGACTCCGAAGATCGCGCCGGGCCTGCCGGCGAGCTCGGGGCCCTCCGGGGCGGAGGCTGTGGGTAAGTTGCTGAACCCGACGCCGGCCGATCCCAGCGTGCCGTTGCCGACCCCCAATCTGGCGGAGCGCGAAGGCGCCCAGCCGTCCTCGCAGGGCGCGCAGATCTACGGGCGCGCCGAGCGCGGCGGCCAGAACAACAGCGTTCTGGAGGGGCTGGTGGGCGTGCGGATTCCGTTCTCGTCGGCCCCTCGCGCGCCAGACACAACATATGGTTCCGGCAACTAGGACGTCGGGGGGCTGTTGCGCAGCGACTGAACGTACTGTTGCCCCTTCGCCACATTGGTGCAAATGAGTCGCAACCGGGGCAGCCGTTTCCTTGCACCGCACAAGTTCTGGTGTGTATAGTCGGCGAGGAGTTGGTGCTGATCCAGCCCCACCAACGCTCGCGATTTGAATAACGAGGGGAAGTACTATGAAGAAGGCTTTGATGGCCGCCGCTGCGCTCGTCGCGCTGCCGGTCATGGCCCAGGCGCAGACGCCGTCGTCCGGTTTCTACATCGGCGCCGAGGGCGGTCTGAACTGGCTCCTGAACTCGACGATCATCAACCAGTCCGTGAGCCCGCAGACCGGTTGGGCCGCTGGCGGCAAGATCGGCTATGACTTCGTCGGGCCGCGCGTCGAACTCGAAGGCATCTATCGCTCGAACAGCACCAACGCGTTCAACTCGGGCGGCCGCGGTCTCGTGAGCCAGATCAACCAGGTCTCGGCGATGGCCAACCTGCTGTACGACTTCGCGCCGGGCGCCACGATCACCCCGTATGTCGGCGCTGGTGCCGGCGTCGCGTTCGTCGACGGCGACAGCTCGCTGAGCAGCACGCAGTTCGCCTACCAGGGCATCATCGGTCTCGGCTGGAACGTCGATTCGAACTTCCGCGTCGACCTCGATGGCCGCTACTACGGCACGTCGAACCCGACGGTTGCCGGCACGACCTGGACCAACAACAACTTCAGCGTGATGCTCGGCCTCACCCTGAAGTTCGGTGCGCCGGCTCCGGCCGCTGCCCCGCCGCCGCCGGTCGCTCCGCAGGCGCCGTCGTTCATGGTGTTCTTCGACTGGGACCGCTCGAACCTCTCGGCGCAGGCGGTGAACACGATCAAGCAGGCTGCCGGTGCCTACAAGACCAAGGGCAGCGCGCGCATCACGGCGACCGGCCACACCGACAAGTCGGGCCCGGAGAGCTACAACATGGCGCTGTCGCTGCGTCGCGCGAACGCGGTCAAGGACGCTCTGGTGCGTGAAGGCGTGCCGGCCACGGCGATCTCGGTCATCGGCAAGGGCGAGACCCAGCCGCTGGTCCAGACGGCCGACGGTGTCCGCGAGCCGCAG
>JAFEFH010000119.1 GCA_018240695.1 Pseudomonadota bacterium
CGACGAAGCCCGACACCGGGCCGGTCGCGGTCTCGCCGTCGCCCGGCCAGGTGTTCACGCTCGTGGTGACGTTGATCAGATTGACGTTCGCCGAGGCTGTGGACTGGTGCGCGGCGTCGATGATCGACGGATCGGTACCCGGGTTGTTGAGCGCATCGGCGCCGTACTGGTAGCCGCCGATCGCCGTCATCGTGAGCGCGTGTGCGCTGCTCAGGTTGCTGTGGCTGTTGTTCGTGAAGTTCAGCGTGATCTCGGCCTTGGGCTGCCCCACCGTGAAGCTGCCGAACGGCAGGCTGAGCACGTACATCGTGTCACCCGCCTTGAAGCCGGCGGGCGGCGTCACGACAGTCGGATTGCCACTGGCATCGAGAAGCAGCGGGTTGGTCGCTCCCAGCGACGTCCCGGGATGCGCGAGATCCAGATCGACGATGGTCACCTGTGTGATGGTGACGGGCGCACCGAGGAACGTCGCCGAATCGAGCGTCGAGGCTTCGGTCGCACCGGTCCCGGTGTTGGTCTGCACGAACAGCTCGACGAACGGGCCGTAACCCGTCGCGTTGCCGCCGTTCTCGAACGTGAGCGTCGCGGTATAGGTATTGCCCAGCAGCACCGAGTCCGGCAGCGTCAGACCGACCGACGCCGTCGGCGCGTCGAGCACCGTCGCGTAACGCGCCTCGGCATCGGCCGAGAACGGGTGGAACGCCGTCACGTCGCCCGCGGTGCGCTCGAGCACCCAGTCGCCGTTCATGACGGCGGCACCCGTGGCGTCGGTCGACGCCGCGATGCCGACGCCGGTCAGCGTGTGCAGGTCGTTGACGAAAGCCGCACCCGCGTCGCCCGCACCGACGTCGCAGCCCCAGAACTGGATCTGTGCGTTGTCGGTCAGGCTGTTGCGCCAGCCCGCGACCGACGTCGCGTTGGCCATCAACGAGGCGTCGTTCACCACCGAGCTGCCGAGCTCGATCTGGCCCGAATGACCATAGGTGAGGAAGTCGACTTCCTTGATGCCGTGCAGTTCGGACAGGGTCTGCGTGACCTGGCTGATGCCGTCGAGCGTCGGATCGATCACGACGACCTTGGTGCTGGCCGAGACGCTGCCGGCGAGATCCTGCCAGCCGCTGACCCTCGGATCGACGAAGAGAACGGAATCGATCGCGGTGCTGGACGCGGTCGCGCCCGAGGCGCCCGCCGCGCCCGACTGGTTGGTGCTGCTGGTGTCCTTGCTGGCCGACGGATCGGCCGAGGTCGCGGTCTTCTGCGCGTCGGCGGTGGGCGTGGTCGCGGCCTTGGCCTGCGTCCCCGCGCTCTGGTCCGCGGCCGGCGGCGGCGTCGTCGACTTGTCGGTCGTTGCGTGACTGCTGTCCGACGAGGAGGTGGCCGTCGTCGAGCTGTCGGTGTTGTTCTGCTTGGTGTCCGTCGCGGGTCCGACGCTGGCGTCGAACAACAGTCTCGGCTCGAGGATGATACCCATGGTGACTAACCCGCGAAGAAGAAGGACTTGGAAATGCGATGAGCAGGACGCGCATCGTCGCGCCCGATCGCGGCACGCGGCCGCCGATCAGGAGTCGGACTCGCAAGACGAGAAATGAGCGACACGAGGCTTGGCCCACACCAGCCGGGTATCGCGGCCTCCCCCCACTCCATCACACACACCGCATAAGACGTGAAGCACGCGTTCAGCGCCCGGAAAGTGCCAAAACTCTTTTTGTTTTCAAAGTGCAATTATCGGGACGGTTTGGTCTTTCATACCCATTTTGGGTACTATGCCCAGCCCCTCAGAACGTGATTAATGATTTCTTTTCAATGGCTTACAATTTCGCATATTGCGCGCCAACAAACTGAATTCTGTTATTGTATCAAAAATGCAAATATTTGTCGCAGCCGGAAAACAGACTGAAAAGGTGATCTTCGCCGCTTGATCGAGAATCTCGGAGCCTTGAGCTTACCTCGGGGCCGGCGACCGGCCTTCGAGAGAAATAATGGCGGGACATGCGGGATGGCGATGAGAGATATGTTTGCTCCATGGCCCTAAATTGCCGTCGGAGGCCGGACCGGATCGTCAGCCGCCGTCTTCGCCGCCGCTTCCTTGGAATGCGGCTTTCCCGCGCCGGGAATGAGCTTGATCATCGTCTGCTGGGCCATCGTGCCGTTGGCGATGACGAGCTGGCGGCCGTCGTCGGTCCTGAGGACCGTATAGCCGAGCGAGATATCCTCGACCTCACCCATCTCAAACCCGTTCACGGTGGGCGGCGACCTGCACGCGATCGCCGCGGGGGACCGGCTTGTACAGGACCAGGCTTATGCCAGCGATGAGGTTGCCCAGCGTGGTCTGGGCCGCAAAGCCGACAATCACGGACATCAGGCTGACGCCGGCGAGCAGGGCGGTCCCGAGGCGATTGAGCGCCGGGATGAGATGCGCATAGAGCGTCGCCAGGATAATCCAGATCGCCAGAATCGCAGATGGCTGAGGAATGACAGCGTGATCTGGTCGATCCGCTCCGAACGATCATAGCGCAGGGCCTCACGAACCACCCGGCGCACCAGTCCCGACAGGACAAGCCCGACCAGGGCAAACACGCCACCGAGAAGCAAAGCGCCCGCGATCTGATGCGGATCGAGGAACCGCGACATAATGAGTTATCTCTTTGATAATATGGGAGATAGCGACTTATTTCGCATGGCAACCAGCGGGAAATGGCGGAGAGGGTGGGATTCGAACCCACGGTACGCTTGCACGCACAACGGTTTTCGAGACCGTCCCGATCGACCACTCTGGCACCTCTCCGGGGCGCCGGTTATAGGGGGGTGTTTCCGGAGGAGCAACAGCGGAGGCGCGGCTGCGAAAAAGCGCCAGTTCCGGGGCTTGGCGGCGTTGACTCGGGCTTTCGCCTGCGTATATTCCGCCCTCCTTCGGCGGGTCTTCTGGGCCCGCCGTGCTCTTTCATGCTTTCCGGCATTTGGGGCCTTGTTCGGCTATTCCCCCTAGGAATGGTAGGATATGCCCGGGTCGGAGAGCGCTCTAGTCAGGTGTCCTATGATCGCTGTCATCCGCACGGGTGGAAAACAATACACGGTCGCCGCCGACGACACGCTCACCATCGAGCGTCTCGAGGGTGAGGCCGGCGCGAAGATCGAGTTCACCGACGTCCTCATGGTGGGCGACAAGGTCGGCAAGCCGACCGTTGCCGGCGCCAAGGTCGTCGGCTCGATCGTCAAGCAGGGCCGTGGCGAGCACCTGATCGTCTTCAAGAAGCGCCGTCGCCAGAACTCGCGGCGCAAGAACGGTCACCGTCAGGACCTGACGGTGGTCAAGATCGAACAAATCGTCGCCTGATCCAGAGAGCGACCGGAGTAGTACGATGGCACACAAGAAAGCAGGCGGCTCCTCGCGTAACGGCCGCGATTCCGACGGCAAGCGCCTCGGCGTGAAGCGCTTCGGCGGCCAGAAGGTCGTGTCGGGCAACATCCTGGTCCGCCAGCGCGGCACCAAGATGGATGCGGGCGAGAACGTCTCGGTCGGCCGCGACCACACCCTCTTCGCCACCGCCAACGGTGTCGTGTCTTTCCGCAAGCGCAGCGGCGGCAAGGTGGAAGTGAACGTGCTCCCGGCGCCGGCCCTGGCCGCTGAATAGCCGTTCCCATCCGACAGGATAGCGAAGGGGGAACGGCTCAGCCGTTCCCCCTTTTCGTTTCCGGAAACTGAACTCCTCCCTGCTCCCATGAAGTTCCTCGACCAAGCCAAGATCTACCTCCGCTCCGGCAACGGCGGCGCCGGCAGCGCGGGTTTCCGCCGCGAGAAGTTCATCGAGTACGGCGGACCGGACGGTGGCGACGGCGGCCGCGGCGGCGACGTCGTGGCGGAATGCGTCGACGGGCTGAACACGCTGATCGACTATCGCTACGCCCAGCACTTCAAGGCACAGACCGGCCAGCACGGCATGGGCGCGCAACGCACCGGCGCCAAGGGCAAGGACATCGTGCTGCGCCTGCCGCGCGGCACGCAGATCTTCGACGAGGACAACGAGACCCTGCTGCTCGACCTCACCGAGGTCGGCCAGAGCGTGACGCTGCTCAAGGGCGGCGACGGCGGCTTCGGCAACCTGCACTACAAGACCTCGACCAACCGCGCGCCGCGCCGCGCCGACAAGGGCTGGCCCGGCGAAGAGCGCTGGGTATGGCTGCGGCTGAAGCTGATCGCCGACATCGGCCTCGTGGGCCTGCCCAACGCCGGCAAGTCGACCTTTCTGTCGGCCACGTCCAATGCGCGGCCCAAGATCGCCGACTATCCCTTCACCACGCTTCAACCCGGCCTCGGCGTCGTGAAGGTCGGCAACCGCGAGTTCGTGATGGCCGACATTCCCGGCCTCATCGAGGGCGCGCACGAGGGCGCGGGCCTCGGCACGCGCTTCCTGGGTCACGTCGAGCGCTGCCGCGCCCTGCTCCATCTCGTCGACGGCACGCAGGACGATGTCGCGGCGGCCTACAAGACCGTGCGTGGCGAGCTCAAGGCCTATGGCGGCAACCTCGTGCGCAAGAAGGAGATCGTGGCGCTCAACAAGACCGACGCCATGACCGAAGAGGATATCGAGGCCAAGCGCGCCAAGCTGTCCAAGGCCTGCCGCAAGACCGTTCAGGTGATCTCCGGCGTCTCGGGCGCCGGCGTGCAGAAGCTGCTGGGCGAGCTCATGGTCCTGGTCGAGAAGCAGCGCGACGGCGCGAAGGAAGCCGCGTGACCTCGCTGACCAGCTCCCGGCGGCTGGTCGTGAAGATCGGCTCCTCGATTCTCGTCGACGAAAAGAAGGGCACGATTCGCCACGAGTGGCTGGAAGCCCTGACGCGCGACGTGGCGCGCCTGCACAAGGGCGGCTGCGAGATCGTGCTGGTGTCGTCGGGCGCCATCCGCCTCGGTCGCACGCATCTCAAGCTCCCGTCGGGCGCCCTGAAGCTCGAGGAGAGCCAGGCCGCTGCCGCCACCGGCCAGATCCGCCTCGCCCACGCCTACCAGGAGTCGCTCGCCCGTCACGGCATCACCGTGGCGCAGGTCCTGCTGACGCTCGACGATTCGGAGGAGCGACGGCGTTATCTCAACGCGCGCCAGACCATGGGCACGCTGCTGGGCCTGAAGGCGATCCCGGTCATCAACGAGAACGACACCGTTGCGACCGACGAGATCCGCTTCGGCGACAACGATCGGCTGGGCGCGCGCGTGGCCGAGATGATCTCCGCCGATACGCTGGTGCTGCTGTCGGACATCGACGGGCTCTACACGGCCGATCCGCGCAGCAACAAGGGCGCGCAGCACATCGCCGAAATCCGCGAAGTCACGCCCGAGATCGAGGCGATGGCGGGCGTCGCGGCCTCCGAACTCTCGAACGGCGGCATGGTCACGAAACTGATGGCCGGGCGCATCGCCATGGCTGCCGGCTGCCGGATGGCGATCGCCGACGGCCGCGCGGTCGGCGCGCTGGGCGCGCTGATCGACGGCGCAGCGCGCTGCTCGTGGTTCCTGCCCGAGGCCTCGCCGCTGTCGGCGCGCAAGAAGTGGATCAAGGGCTCGCTCAAGTCCTCCGGCACGCTCGTCGTCGACGATGGCGCCGTGCGCGCGCTGTCGTCGGGCAAGAGCCTGCTGCCCGCCGGCGTCACCGCGATCGACGGCGAGTTCAAGCGCGGCGACGTGGTCGACGTGAAGGACAAGAAGGGCCACACCCTGGCGCGCGGCCTGGTGGCCTACGCCGCCGAGGACGCCCGCCGCATTGCCGGCCGCAAGAGCGTCGAGATCGAGAAGCTGCTGGGTTTCCGCGGCCGCGACGAGATCGTCCACCGCGACGACCTCGTGGTCGAGTGAGAGAGGAAGAGCCGCGATGAACGCCCAGAGCAAGCCCACGACCGACGCCGCCGCCATCGTCGCGGCCCTGGGCGAGCGCGCCAAGCGTGCCGCGGCCGGACTGCGCAACGCCACCACGGCCGCCAAGAACACGGCGCTGACCGAGGGCGCGCGCCTGATCCGCGCCGAGAAGAACGCCATCCTGGCTGCCAACGCGCTCGACATCGCCGCCGCCCAGAAGGCCGGCATGAACGAGGCGATGCAGGACCGCCTGCTGCTGAACGCCACGCGCATCGAAGGCATGGCAGCGGCACTCGAGGACATCGCCGCGCTTCCTGACCCTGTCGGCGCCGTCGTCGAGGAGTGGCAGCGCCCCAGTGGCCTGTCGTTCACGCGCGTGCGCGTGCCGATCGGCGTGATCGGCGTGATCTACGAGGCCCGTCCCAACGTGACCGCCGATGCCGGCGCGCTCTGCATCAAGTCGGGCAATGTCGTCGTGCTGCGCGGCGGCTCGGACAGCTTCCATTCCTCGAAGCTGATCGTCGACCTGCTGCGTCGCGCGCTGGCCACCGCCGGCCTGCCCGAGGATTGCGTGCAGCTCCTGCCCTCGACCGATCGCGCCCTGGTAGGCGAGCTCCTGAAGGCCATGGACTGGCTCGACCTGATCGTGCCGCGCGGCGGCCGGTCGCTGATCGACCGCGTTACCGCCGAGAGCCGCGTGCCGGTGCTGCGCCACTATGAGGGCCTCTGCCACGTCTATGTCGACCACGACGCCAACGTCGACATGGCGCGCGACATCGTGGCCAACGCCAAGATGCGCCGCGTCAGCGTCTGCGGTGCCGCCGAGACGCTGCTGATCGACCGCGCCGCGCTCGACACGCATTTCAAGGCGATCGCCGACCGGCTGTTCGACCTCGGCTGCGAGGTGCGCGGCGACGCCGACGTGCAGAGGCGCGACAAGCGCGTGCTGCCCGCCACCGACAAGGACTGGCGCACCGAATATCTGGCGCCGATCATCTCGGTGGCGACGGTCGACGGCGTCGATGGCGCGGTCCGCCACATCTCGGCCTACGGCAGCCAGCACACCGATTCGATCGTGACCGACAACGAGGCGACCGCGCAGCGCTTCCTGCGCGAGGTCGACAGCGCGATCGTCATGCACAATGCCTCGACGCAGTTCGCCGACGGCGGCGAGTTCGGGCTCGGCGCCGAGATCGGCATCTCGACCAACCGCATGCATGCGCGCGGGCCGGTCGGCCTGGTCGAGCTCACGACCTACAAGAACGTCGTGCGCGGCAAGGGCACGCTGCGTCCGTGAGCCTCGCCACGTGACCTCCACTTTCCATCCGATGCCCGGCGTGCCGCGCGACACGCCGCGCCGCATCGGCCTGCTGGGAGGCTCGTTCAATCCCGCGCACGAAGGCCATCGACATGTCAGCGAGGAGGCGCTGCGCCGCCTCGGCCTCGACGAGGTGTGGTGGCTGGTCTCGCCGCAGAATCCGCTGAAGAGCGGCGACGGCATGGAGCCGCTGGCCACGCGCGTCGCGCGCGCCCGCCAGGTCGCCCGCGACCCGCGCATCAAGGTCGACGCGCCCGAGCTGCTGCTCGGCACGCGTTACACGCTCGACACCGTGCGGGCGCTGACCCAGCTCTATCCCCACGCCAAATTCGTCTGGCTGATGGGTGCCGACATCCTGCCGCAGCTCGCCAGCTGGCGCGGCTGGCGCGAGCTGTTCGGCGCCATCCCGATCGCCGCCTTCGCTCGCCCCGGCTGGAGCCACGCCGCCCTGCAGTCGGCAGCCCCCCGCGCCTTCGCGCGTTACCGGCTCAGGGCCGAGGAGGCCCGCCGCCTGCCGACTTGCGAGCCCCCGGCCTGGTGCTTTATCCCGAGCCGGTTGGATTCCCATTCGGCCACCGCTATTCGCGCCGTCCGGCCGCGCCGTCCAAAATCGAAAGGAAAGACCATCTCCACCGATCCTTCATCCCCGGCCCCCCGCCAGCTTCCCGACCGGAGCAAGGCGACCGCCGCCCATCTCAAGCTGGTGCGCCAGTCCCTCGAGGACGACAAGGCCGAGGACATCGTCGTCATCGACCTCAAGGGCAAGTCGGCCTTTGCCGACTACATGGTGATCGCGTCCGGCCGGTCGAACCGCCAGGTCGTTGCGATTGCCGAGCATCTCGCCGAACGGCTGAAGCAGGCCGGTCACGGCTACACGCCCGTCGAGGGCAAGGAAGGCGGCGACTGGGTGCTGGTCGATGCCGGCGACGTGGTCGTGCATGTCTTCCGCCCCGAGCCGCGCGCCTTCTATGCGCTGGAGAAGATGTGGGCGCTCGAGACCGAGGCGGCCGCCAAGCCGCGCACGGCCAAGCCCCGGAACGCCGCGCCGAAGAACGCCGCACCGAAGAGGCCCACGCGCCCGCGCGTCCGGAAGGCGTGAAGCTCACTCTCGCCTGCATCGGGCGCGCCGGCCGTGGGCCGGAGCGCGATCTCTACGATCACTATGCCGGCCGGATCCGCTGGCCCCTGACGCTGCGCGAACTCGAGGAAAAGAAGAAGCTGCCGCCCGCCCAACTGATCGAGCGCGAGGGTGAGCTGCTGCTGGGTGCGGTTCCGGACAAGGCCGTCCTGGTGGCGCTCGACCGGCGCGGCAAGGTCGTGGACAGCGAGGCCTTCGCCCAACGCCTCGGACGCTGGCGCGACGATTCGGTTGCAGATGTCGCTTTCCTGATCGGCGGCGCGGACGGACACACCGAAGCCCTCCTGAAGCGGGCCGACCTGGTGCTGTCGTTCGGGGCCATGACCTGGCCCCACCAGCTGGCCCGCGCGATGCTCGCCGAGCAGATCTACCGGGCCCAGCAACTGCTGGCGGGGCACCCCTATCACCGCGCCTGAACGAGCGGCAAAAAGCGCCCAAATTGCCTCTGTTCTGACGAAAAACCGGGGCTACAGTGGCGCCATGATTTTCCCCTCCCTGCGTCGCGTCGCCGTTGCCGCTTTCCTCGGCTGCGCGGTCCTGCCCGCCCTCGCGCTGGCCCAGTCGGCCGTTCCCACCCCTGTCGCGGATACGCCTGCCGACAAGCCGGCGGCCAAGCCGGTGCGCAGCATCCCCTACGTGTCGATCACTGGCGTCGACGGGCGCCAGCGCAACTACGAGACCAACGCGATCCCCCTCCTTTACAACCGCGCCTGCTTCGGCTGGCGGATGTACTTGGGCGGCCCCAACCGCACGATCTCGCTCACCGAGGTGCTGACCACGTCGCAGCCGGCCGAGCAGGTCATCGCCGGCCCCGAGACCATCGTGAGTTCCGATCGCACCAAGGCCACCACCAAGATGACCGAGGTCGTGCAGGACGGCGTGCTGCAACGCTCGTGGTGCATCATTCCGGGCGATCCGCCGGGCACCTACACCTACGACATCTCGATCGACGGCGAGCCGCGCGGCGAGTTCGTGTTTTGCGCCATCGAGGTGCCGGACCAGAATCCCAACACCGATCCGCGCGATCTGCACTGCCCCAACAAGTTCAACTCGGTCGAGCGCGCCCGGCCGACCACGCGCAAGGCTTCGTGATGGCTGCTTCCGCTCCGCGTCCGGTCGTTCTCTGCATCCTCGACGGCTGGGGCCATCGCACCGATCCCAAGGACAACGCGATCCTCGACGCCCGCACGCCGACCTATGACCGGCTGATCGCGACCTGCCCGCAGGGGCTGATCGACGCGTCCGAGAGCTTCGTGGGCCTGCCCAAGGGCCAGATGGGCAATTCCGAGGTCGGGCACATGAACCTCGGCGCCGGCCGCGTCGCCGTGCCCGACATGCCGCGCATCGACAACGCCATCGCCGACGGCTCGCTGGCCAAGATCCCGCATCTGAAAGAGCTGATTGCGACGCTGAAGAAGAATGGCGGCGCCTGCCACCTGATGGGCCTCACCTCGCCCGGCGGCGTGCATGCGCACGAGGATCACCTGATCGCGCTCGCCAACCTGATCGCCACGGCCGGCGTGAAGGTCTGGATTCATGCCTTCCTCGACGGCCGCGACATGCCGCCGCGCAGCGCGCACGAGTGCCTGCAGCGGGTCGAGGACGGGCTGAAGAAGGGCCTGCCCATCAAGTTCGCCACCGTCGGCGGCCGCTACTACGCCATGGACCGCGACAAGCGCTGGGACCGCGTGGCCAAGGCCTATGAGGCCATGGTCGAGGCCAAGGGCGAGAGCGCAAAGACACCCAAGGAAGCCGTGGACAAGGGTTACGCCGCCAACCTCGACGACGAGTTCGTGCTGCCGACCGTGATCGAGGGCTTCAAGGGCATGAAGGACGGCGACGGCCTCCTGATGTTCAACTACCGCTCCGACCGCGCGCGCCAGATCCTGACGGCGCTGGTCGATCCGATGTTCGACGGCTTCCATCGCCCGCGCCTCGTGAAGTTCTCCGACGCCGTCGGCATGGTCGAGTATTCGGCGGCGCTCAATCCGCTCCTCAAGACGCTGTTCCCGCCCGCCGTCATCAAGATGGGCCTGGGAGAGACGGTGGCGAAAGCGGGCCTCAAGCAGCTGCGCATCGCCGAGACCGAGAAGTACGCGCACGTCACGTTCTTCTTCAACGGTGGCGAGGAGAAGGTGTTCGACGGCGAGGAACGCATCCTCGTGCCCTCGCCCAAGGTGCAGACCTACGACCTGAAGCCCGAGATGAGCGCGCCGGAAGTGACCGACAAGCTCGTCGAGGCGATCGGCTCGGGCAAGTTCGACCTGATCGTCGTGAACTACGCCAACACCGACATGGTGGGCCACTCCGGCATCCTGGCCGCCGCCGTGAAGGCGGTCGAGGCCGTCGACGGCGCGCTCGGCCGGCTCACCGAAGCGGTCAAGAAGGCGGGCGGCGTGATGCTGGTCACCGCCGACCACGGCAACGCCGAGCAGATGTTCGACGAGGAGAGCCACCAGAAGCACACCCAGCACACGTTGAATCGCGTGCCGGCGCTGCTGGTCAACGCCCCGGCCTCCGTGCACTCCCTGACCGACGGCAAGCTGGCCGACGTGGCCCCCACCCTGCTCGCCCTGATGGGCGTCGCGCAGCCGGCGGAAATGACCGGCCATTCGCTGCTTTCCGAGGCCTCCCGCCCCGCCGTCCTGCAGGCCCCGCACGGCCAGGCGGTCGCCTCCGCATGAGTTGTGAAGTGGATGTGATCTCCGCGCCTTGATCCTGCCAAAGAGCCCCTAGTATCTTCGTTCCCTCAAAGCTTTCCCGTGTCGCCCGGCCCTTTCCCCGCCGCGCGACCTTCCGCAAAGGCCTCCCAATGACCCGTCTGCGTCTCGTCTCCACCGCCGCGATCCTGGCGTTCCTGGCGGTCCCCGCCGCCTACACCTACGGCCAGGAGAAGGCCGACAAGGCGGCGACCGGCGACAAGAGCGAGCTCTACCAGCAGCTCAACCTGTTCGGCGACGTGCTGGAGCGGGTGCGCCGCGACTATGTCGAGCCGGTCGACGAGAAGCAGCTGATGGAAAACGCCATCAACGGCATGCTGACGTCGCTCGATCCGCATTCGAGCTACATGAACCCGAAGGCCTACAAGGACATGCAGGTCACGACCCGGGGCGAGTTCGGCGGCCTCGGTATCGAAGTCACGATGGAGAACGGCGTCATCAAGGTGGTGTCGCCGATCGACGACACGCCGGCGTCGAAGGCCGGCATCCAGCCGGGCGATCTCATCTTCGCGCTCGACGGCCAGCCGGTGATGGGCCTGACCCTTCAGGAAGCGGTCGAGAAGATGCGCGGCAAGCCCGGCGCGCCGATCAAGATCTCGATCCGCCGCGCCGCGGTGAAGGACCCGATCGACGTCTCGCTGACCCGCGAGATCATCAAGGTGAAGTCGACCAAGTACCGGCTCGAGGGCGACGTCGGCTACATCCGCGTCACCTCGTTCACCGAGCAGAGCACCTCGGGCGTGCTCGACGCGGTCGAGAAGATGAAGAAGGAAGCGGGTGGCAAGCTGAAGGGCTACGTCCTCGACCTGCGCAACAACCCGGGCGGCCTGCTCGACCAGGCGATCTCGATGTGCGACGCCTTCATGGAGAAGGGCGAGATCGTCTCCGTGAAGGCGCGCAAGGCGGAGGACGTCCAGCGCTGGAACGCCAAGCCCGGCGACGTGGCCGGCGGCCTGCCGATCGTCGTGCTGGTCAACGGCGGCTCGGCCTCGGCGTCGGAGATCGTCGCCGGCGCGCTGCAGGACCAGCGCCGCGCCATCATCCTGGGCACCCGCACCTTCGGCAAGGGCTCGGTCCAGACCATCATGCAGGTGACCGGCGGCGGCGCGATCCGTCTCACGACGGCGCTCTACTTCACGCCGTCGGGCCGCTCGATCCAGAAGGAAGGCATCAAGCCCGACATCGAGGTCGAGCAGGCCAAGCTCGAGACCATCCAGCAGCGCATGGGCTTCCGCGAGGCCGACCTGCGCGGCTCGATCAACAACCCCAACAAGGGCGCCGCCAAGCCCACCGACGCCAAGCCGGGCGAGACCAAGCCGCCGGCCGAGGCCAAGGGCCCGGACGCCGTGAAGCCCGGCGATTCGACCAAGCCCGGCGAGGCCAAGCCCGGCGACAAGAAGCCGGTCGAGAAGCCCGCCGCCGGCGTCACGCCGCCGGCCCCGCCGATCCCGCCGGCTCCGGCCGCCGCGACCGATCCGGACGAACCGCCGAAGGACGGCGTGGCCGACTATCAGCTGCTGCGCGCCATCGACCTGATCCGCGGCATCTCGCTCTACTCGAGCCGCGCCAACTGAGCGCGGTTCCTAAACGGCATCGGCCAAACGTCGGGCTGATGCTGATCGCGGCCGACCGGCGGATCTTCGTCGGCCGGCGCCCCGGCATGGAGCAGACCGGCTGGCAAATGCCCCAGGGCGGCATCGACAAGGGCGAGAGCCCGGTCGAGGCCGCGTGCCGCGAACTCGCCGAGGAAGTCGGCACCGCCCGCGCGCTGCTGCTGCGCGAGAGCGCCCGGTGGCTCACCTACACCGTGCCGGAGAGACTGCGGCCCGTACACTGGCGCGGCCGCTGGGACGGCCAGGCGCAGAAGTGGTTCGCGCTCGCCTTCACCGGCCGCGACTCCGACATCGACCTCGACGCGCACGAGCGCGAGTTCGACGAATGGAAATGGGTGACGGCGCGCGAGATGCTGGACGGCGTCGTGCCGTTCAAGCGCGCGATCTACGACGCGGTCGTGAAAGAGTTCGCGGACCTGATTTCCTAGGACGCCGTGGCGGCGAGCTGCGCCGAGCGGCGGCGCAGGAACCACAGCCCCGCCCGGGTCATCCACAGGTTGAGCCGGCCCTGCGGCTCCAGCCCGATCGCCTTCAGCACCATCGCCATCGCGCGCTGCACGTGGCTGGCGCGATACAGCGGATAGGCGCGGCGGGCATAGGCCTCCATGCAGCGCTTGCGGTCATAGACGGCGCCCGCGGGCTCGTTGGCCGCGAAGTAGGCATAGGCCAGCTCGTCGTCCTCGCTCTCGGCGATGCGGCTCCAGCCGACGCGCAGGCGCGCCCATCTGCTGAGGCGGTCGCGCTCGAGGCAGCGGCGCAGGTGTTCGTAGAACAGCTTGTAGTGGCGGAACTCGTCGGCCGCGATCTTGGCGCAGATCTGCTTCAGCACCGGCTCGGCCGTCGCATCCTTGAGCGCGCTGTAATAGGAGCTGGTGCCGGTCTCGACGATGCAGCGCGCCATCATCTCGCCGGCCTGGCTGCCGCGCACCGACGCCGTCGCATCGAGCGGCAGCTTGTAGCCCTCGCGGAAGCGCTCGAAGGCGGCGTCGAAGTCCCACGACGGATCGGCGAGCTGGGCCCAGCGGCCGAGCGCCATGCCGTGCTGCACTTCCTCCGTCACCCAGCGCTTCACGTCGTCGGAGAAGACGGGATCGTCGGCGAAGACGCGGCCGAGATAGATGCCGTAGTCGCCGCCGTTGCGCTCCACCATGGCCGCGGCCTTGATGTTGCGCAGGATCTCGGCATCGACCTTGGACGCGTCGAAGCGGCTCCAGTCGATCGTGTCGAGTGTCCAGTTACCCATGGGCATGAACTGTGGCGTGAACCGTCAGCGCGTGACGCATAGGCGTAATAAAGCGATCCGGGCCACAGGTTTCAATGGCCCGGACAGCGCACGCCGGTATTGATTACTTGCGTGGCG
>JAFEFH010000011.1 GCA_018240695.1 Pseudomonadota bacterium
CCGAGGAAGGACAGCGCCGCCTCGAGCAGGATGGCGAGCGCGATCTCGAGCGTCGCCACGACCACGAGATGGCTCGCGATATTGGGCAGCACCTCGCGCGTCAAAATACGGAAGCGCGAGCAGCCCGCGCACCACGCCGCCGACACGAAGTCGAGGTTGCGCACCTGCATGGTGGTCGAGCGCGCGACCACGGCGAAGCGGTCCCACA
Organism: Pseudomonadota bacterium; assembly: GCA_018240695.1. Taxonomy (GTDB): domain Bacteria; phylum Pseudomonadota; class Alphaproteobacteria; order Reyranellales; family Reyranellaceae; genus Reyranella. Next base: position 209 of record JAFEFH010000011.1, read on the forward strand.
GCAGCAGGCCGAGCGTCAGCACAAGCAGGGTCATCGAACTGCCGAGCAGGCCGACGACGGCGAGGGCGACAAGGACTACCGGGATGGAAAGGCGCGTGGTGATGGCGAACAGCACGGCGTCGTCGACCCTTCCGCCGAGAAAACCGCCCAGCACGCCGAGCGTGATGCCGATCAGGCCCGAGACGATCGAGACCGTGACGCCGATCAGCATGGAGATGCGGCAGCCGTAGATCAGGCGCGCGAGATAGTCGCGGCCGAGCTGGTCGGTGCCCAGCAGATGGGCGGGATTGCTGCCCTCCATCCAGAACGGCACCGCCAGCCGGTTGGGAATGTCCTGCGTGAACGGATCGTGCGGCACCAGCAGCGGCGCGAAGATCGCGCAGAAGGCGGCGATGCCGACGATGACGGCGCCGAACCAGGTGCCGGCACTGCGCCAGCCGCGACGCGGGCCGGCCGTGGTCATGGTGACTCCGCTCATCCGCCGCGCAGCCTCGGGTCGAGGACCGCATTCATCATGTCGGCCAGCATGGTCAGCGCCACATAGATGACGGCCAGCACCAGCACCACCGACTGCACGACCGGGAAGTCGTTCTTCTGGATGCTCTCCCAGGCGAGGAAGCCCACGCCGTGCAGGGCGAAGACCTGCTCGATCACGATCGAGCCCCCCAGCATGAAGCCCAGCTGGACGGCCGCGATCGCCACCACCGGGATGGCGGCGTTGCGCAGCGCATGCTTCAGCAGGATCGAGGTGCGCGACAGGCCCTTGGCCCGGGCGGTGCGGATATAGTCGGAGCCCATGGCCTGGATCATGCCGGCGCGCGTCAGGCGGGTGAGGGCGGGGATGGCCGAGAAGGCCAGCACGATGCCCGGCATGATGAAATTCTGCCAGCTGTCGGCGCCCGAGATCGGCAGCCAGCCGAGTTGCAGGCCGAACACGATCATCAGGATCAGGCCGAGCCAGAAGGACGGCATCGCCTGCCCCAGCAGGGCGATCACCTGGACCGCGCGGTCGAACGACGTATTTTCCCGCACCGCTGCGAGGATGCCGAGCGGCAGCGACACCATGAGCGCGATCACCAGGCCGGTCAGGCCGAGCGTCAGCGTGGTCGGCATGCGCTCGCCGATCAGGTGGGCCACGCGCGTCTTGAAGAAATAGCTGTCGCCCAGGTCGCCGGTCATGGCGCGACCGACCCAGTCGAAGAACTGCACGATGACGGGCCGGTCGAGACCGTAGGCCAGACGAATGGCGTCGATGTCGGCCTTGGTGGCGCTGGGACCGGCGATCGAGATCGCCAGGTCGCCCGACAGGCGGGTCAGCATGAAGGCGAGCGTCATCACGGTCGCCGTCACGAGGAGCGCCACGATGAGGCGGCGGACGAGAAATTGAAGCATGCGCGGTGCAAGTCTAGTGCGGTTCTCGGCGAAACGCGACCATGCGAATTGCGGGCCAGAAAGCGCGACGGTCGGTTCACAAATCGTAACCGACTCGACCCTTGGCGAGCGCGCGCGGCTCCTATATGGGGGAATGATGCCGGTGTTCAACAATCCTCGGCGCACGCCCTGCTTCGGTGTCGCGCCTTCGCTGGAAGACATCGAGGCGATCGCCGCCGAGGCGCTCGCGACGATTCCCGAGGAGTTTCGCCGGCATGTCGGCAATGTGCGCATCCAGGTCGACGATTTTCCGTCGGACGAAGTCGAGAAGACGATGGAGCTCGACTCGCCGTTCGACCTGCTCGGTCTCTATCAGGGCGTGTCGATGATGGAGCGCGGCGCGGGCCATGTCGCCAACGACATCGATCGCATCTTCCTCTATCGCCGTCCGATCCTCGACTATTGGTGCGAATCGGACGAGGACCTGCCGCACATCGTGCGCCATGTGCTGATCCACGAGATCGGCCATCATTTCGGCCTCTCCGACGACGACATGGAAGCGATCGAGGCGCGCGCCGAAGCCGAATCGCGCCGCATCCAGCCCAACGCCTAGGACGTCGCCTTCACCCGACCCGGATGGGCGCGTCCAGCGCGGCCTTGGCCGCCGCAATCTCCTCGCTTGAGTCGACAATGCCTTCCGCGATCGCTGCGCGCTCGGCCTCGCCGAAGGCCCGGGCGTCGAAGCGGCGGCCCGCCCGCAGGCGCAGCGGCGCCAACTCTTCCAGCACCTGCCGGTCGCGCTCGGACAGAGTGCAGTCGCCCAGCATCGCCAGCCCGGTCTCGAACAGGTCGAAGGGCGTGCCCGGCCGTGGCGGGTCCCAGTCGGCCACGGGCTCGGGCGGCAGGTCGGTGCGGAATCGCATCAACTCCTGCATCTCGAGGATGCGGCGCTGGTTGCGTTCGTCGGGTGTCTCCAGGAGCGTGCGGGCCTGCACGCCGCGTGCGTCGTCGAGTTCATCGTCATCGTCCGTGACCGCCAGCCCGTAGCGCAGCCGCACCGAGCGCGCGGGCGTGTGGATCGCCGCGGCCTCGCTCGGCGCCACACCCTGCCAGGCCGGTCCCATCAGGATACGCGGCTGTGGCGTGTCGCCATCGTGCGCCCGGTCGAGCGCGGCGACGGTGCGGCCGAACGGATCGACCAGCATCACGCCATAGGGCCGGCCGCTCATCGGGGGTAACGTGAGGAACATCGGCTCACCCGACAGGTCGAGCCACGCACCGGCTGGAAGCACGTGATTCTGCGGCGACAGCTGGCGCGCGAGCTTGTTGAGTTTCTGGCCGCGCTCGACCACGTCGCGATGCCGGCGCGTATAGGCCGCGTGCAGCGGCGCCAGGAACACCGCCGCGCGGCGAGCGAGGGCGCGCAGGTCCGGCGTCTGGGCGCTGGTGGAGAAGGGCAGTGCGAGACCGCCCGCCACCAGCATGCGCCGGCCGAGCCTCACGCCGCGCGTTCCCGCGCCTTTCGGCGCTCGGCCACGAAGGTTGCCGCCTCGCGCCACGGCTCGATCGTCCAGAAGGAGCGTGCCCGGCCCGACGGCGAGGCGAGTACGAAGGGCACCGCCCCTTCGAGCAAGGCGACCTGCCGGCCGTAGGCTGGCGCCTTGATGCCGAGTGCCAGCGACGCGGCGTTCTTGCTGGTGAAGGCGATCGCGGCGGGACGGAACTTGCGCAATTTGGCGTGCAGCGCCTTGGCGTCCATCGCCGCCGGCGTCAGCTGGTGGTCCGAGCCCACCTCGGTCTTGTTGAGATCGGTGAGACCGATGCCGAGCGCCAACAGTTCGGGATAGCGCTGCGGGGCGAGGCGCTCCGGCGTCAGGCCGACGGCAAACAGCGTCGGCCAGAACGAATTGCCCGGGTTGGCGTAATAGGCCCGCGCCTTGAAGGATGCGGGCCCCAGCGCGGTGCCGCAGAACACCAGGTCGAGCCCCGGTGCCAGCAGGTCGGGAACGAGATGACTATTCCGGCTTGATGCCCGCGGCACGGATCACCTCGCCCCAGCGCTCGCGCTCCTTGGCGATGAACGCGTCGATCTCCGGCACCGTCATACTGCCGGGTTCGAAGCCTCCCTGTTTCATCGAGGCGATCACCTCGGGCTCCTTGAGTGCCCGTTCGGTCGCTTCGTGCAGCTTGTCCTTGATCGCCTGCGGCGTGCCCTTGGGCACCGACCAGATCGACCAGGAGGTGACGACCAGATCGGGACCGGCAACTTCGGCGAAAGTCGGCGTGTCGGGCAGGATGGTCGAGCGCTTGGCCCCGGTGGTCGCCACCGGCTTCAGCTTGCCCGCGCTCACCTGGCCCATCAGCGAGTCGATGTTGGAAATCACCAGCGGGATGTGGCCGGAGAGCGCGTCGGCCGCCGCGGCGGCCGCGCCGCGATAGGAGATGAACGTGATGTCGAGGCCCATCTTCCTCTTGAACATCTCCATCGACAGGGTCGGCGAGGTACCGAGACCGGAAGAGCCGAACGAATACTTGCCGGGTTCCTTCTTGGCCGCCGCGATCAGCTTGGGCAGCGTGTCGTGCGGGAAGTTGGGGGTGCAGCACAGCAGGTTCGGCTGCGTGCCGATCCACGCCACCGTCTCGAGGTCGGTCCGCGCGTCGTAGGACGGCCTGGCGTAGAGATGCGGCACCAGCGCGTGGCTGCCGATATTGCCCAGCAGCACCGAATAGCCGTCGGGCGACGACTTGGCGACGTTGTCCGCGGCGATCGAGCCGCCCGCGCCGGTGCGGTTCTCGATCACGAAGCTCTGGCCGAGATAGTCGGTGAGCTTGACGCCAAGGCGCCGTGCGATGTTGTCCTGCGAGCCGCCCGGCGTGAACGGGCAGACGATGCGAACGCTGCGCGACGGCCAGGCGTCGGACTGGGCCAGCGCGCGCTGTGCGAACGGCATCGCGGCAAAGGCAGTGAGCAGGCTTCTTCTGTTCATTGTCTTTTTTCCTCCGGCTGCACCCTAACATTGACTTGGGCTTCACGTCTTTTCACTTTGGGGCAGGTTTCGGGAGGAAGAACGATGGCCAAGATCGACCCTGCGGACGAGGCGCAGCTGTTCGCAACGATCGACCGCTGGGTCGCCCGCGAAGTGGCGCCGCGGGTCAAGGAGTTCGACCATGCCGACAAGTGGCCGGCCGAGATCGTCGAGCAGATGAAGGAGCTCGGCCTGTTCGGCGCGACCGTGTCGCCGGAATATGGCGGCCTCGGCCTGCCGGCCACCACCTACGCCCAGATCGTGATGAAGATCTCGTCGGTCTGGATGGCGATCACCGGCATCTTCAACTCGCATCTGATGCTGGCGCTGGCGGTCGAGAAGTTCGGCACCGAACCGCAGAAGCGCCACTGGCTGCCCAAGTTCGCCTCGGGCGAGGTTCGTGGCGGCCTCGCGCTCACCGAGCCCAATGCCGGCACCGACCTCCAGGCGATCCGCATGACGGCGCGGCGCGACAAGGGCGACTACGTCATCAACGGGACCAAGACCTGGATCAGCAACGGCATCGAAGGCTCGTGCTTCGCGCTGCTGGTCAAGACCAATCCCGAGGCGAGTCCGCGCTATTCGGGCATGAGCCTGTTCATCGCGCCGAAGGGGCCGGGCTTCACGGTCGGCCGCAAGCTCGAGAAGCTCGGCTACCATTCGATCGATTCGGGCGAACTGGTGTTCCAGGATTATCGCATCCCGGCCGATCACCTGATCGGCGAGGCGGAAGGGCGCGGCTTCACCCAGGTCGCGGGCGGCCTCGAACTCGGCCGCATCAACGTGGCGGCGCGCGGCGTCGGCATCGCCGAGGGCGCGCTCAGACTGGCGACCGACTACGCACAGATCCGCCAGACCTTCGGCAAGCCGATCATCGAGCACCAGGCGATCGCCACCAAGATCGGCGAGATGGCCACGCGCGCCCGCGCCGCGCGCCTGCTCACGCTCGACGCGGCCCAGGCCTTCGATCGCGGCGATCGCTGCGACATGCAGGCGGGCATGGCGAAGTACTTCGCGTCGGAGGCGGCGCTGGAGAACAGCACCGAGTCGATGCGCATCCACGGCGCCTACGGCTATTCCAAGGAATACGACATCGAGCGGCTCTACCGCGACGCGCCACTGACCTGCATCGGCGAAGGCACCAACGAGATGCAGAAGCTCATCATCGCCCGCCAGTGGGCGCGCCAAAGCGGCTCCGTATGAAGGACAAACCCCTCAAGGGCATCCGCGTCCTCACGCTCGAGCAGTTCGGCGCCGGTCCCTACGGCACCATGTTCATGGCCGAGCTGGGCGCCGAGGTGATCAAGGTCGAGGCGCCGGAGGGCGATCCCTCGCGCCAGGTCGGGCCCTATCGCCTGGGCAAGGACGACAGCGAGTATTTCCAGGCGTGGAACCTCGGCAAGAAGAGCGTGACCATCGACATGAAGTCGGCGGCCGGCCGCGCGCAGTTCGAGGCGCTGGTGAAGTCGGCCGACTGCGTCGTCAACAACATGCGCGGCACCCAGCCGGCCAAGCTCGGCATCGACTATGCGAGCCTGAAGCATCTCAAGCCGTCGATCGTCTGCCTGCACATCTCGGCCTACGGGCGCTTCAACGAGCGCAAGGACTGGCCGGGCTACGACTTCCTGATGCAGGCCGAGGCGGGCCTGATGGAGCTGACCGGCGACCCCGCCGGCGCGCCGACGCGCGTGGGTGTGTCGCTGATCGACAGCATGAGCGGCCTCACCGGCACCGTGGGCCTGCTGGCCTGCCTGCTGCGCGCCAAGACCACGGGCGAGGGCTGCGACGTCGATACCTGCCTCTATGACGTCGCCATGCACCAGCTCACCTATCCGGGATTCTGGTATCTCAACGAAGGCGACGTCTCGCCCCGCGTGCCACGCAGCGCGCACCTGTCGCTGGCGCCGGTCCAGACCTATCCGACCAAGGACGGCTGGATCTTCATCATGTGCATGACGCAGAAGTTCTGGCTGGCGTTGTGCGCGGCGATGGGGCGCGACGATCTCGTGTCCGATCCGCGCTTTCCCGATCCCAACACGCGCGCGGCCAATCGGGCCGAACTCGACGTCGCGCTCGATCCGACTTTCCGTACGCGCACGACCGACGAGTGGCTGGCGAAATTCAACGGTGTGTTGCCGGCCGCGCCGGTCTATCGGCTCGACCGCGCCCTCGATTCCGATTTTGCCCGCGCCGCCGGCATGGTCTCGTCGGTGCCGCATCCGGCGAAGGGCGAGCTGCGCGTCATTTCAAATCCGCTGCGCATCGATGGCGAGCGTCTCGCCCAGGCGGCGTGCTCGCCGCTCGGCGCCGACAACGAGTCCTTGCTGGGAAAGAAGTCATGAAGCTCGAAGGCATCAAGGTCGTCGATCTCTCCTGGTTCCTGCCGGGGCCGTATCTCACCACGGCGCTGGCTGATCACGGCGCCGAGGTGATCAAGGTCGAGCCGCCGGGCGAGGGCGATCCCGGCCGTCACATCCGGCCGCCCGACCAGCGTACCTCGGTGTTCTTCCGTAACATGGGCCGCGGCAAGAAGAGCGTCGTGCTCGATCTCAAGAGCGAGCAGGGCCGCGCCGATCTCTTGCGCCTCGCCAAGGAAGCCGACGTGCTGGTCGAGTCGTTCCGGCCCGGTGTCGCCGCGCGCTTCGGCGTCGGCTACGACGCGGTGAAGGCCGCCAACCCCGGCATCGTCTACTGCTCGATCAGCGCCTTCGGCCAGAACGGCGCCTATCCCGGCCGCGCCGCGCACGATCTCGCACTCGAGGCGATGACCGGCGTGCTCTCGCTCACCCTGGGCGACGACGGCCGGCCGGCGATTCCCGGCATTCCGGTGGCCGATCTCGTGAGCGGCCTGCATGGGCTCGCCGGCGTGCTGATGGCATTGCTGCGCCGCCAGGCGACGGGCAAGGGCGACTATATCGACGTCTCGATGCACGAATCGCTGATGGCCTCGTGCGCCAATGTCGTCGGTTCCGCCTTCGCGGAGAACAAGCATCCCGACGTGAAGCAGCAGCGCACGACCGGCGGTTCGGCTTTCTATCGCGTCTACGACACGTCCGATGGCCGCCAGCTCGTGCTCGCCGGCCAGGAGATGAAGTTCATCAAGAACCTGCTGGGCGCGCTCGGCAAACCCGAAATGGCTCCGCTCTGCGAATGGCCGGGCGACCATCAGAAGCCGGTGGCGGATTTCCTCGCGGCGACCTTCAGGGCCAAGCCGCTGGCGCACTGGATGGACTATCTCGCCACGCTCGATATCTGCTACGGGCCGGTCGCGACCCTGCCCGAGGCGATCTCCGAGCCGAACCTGCTGAAACGCGGCTTCATGGTGACCGACGAGGACGGCCGCAAGCATTTCGCGCCGGTCGTGCGCTTCAAGGACGAGCCCTCGAAGCCCAACTATCGCGAGCCGCTGCTGGGCGAGCATACCGACGAGATATTGAAGCGCCGCCCCTGACATACGATATTGGCAGCGAATTCGCCGGAGGTCTTCCGTGTCTGACCACGCTCACGAGCATGACCACGATCATGACCATGGTTCGGAACTGTCCGAGATGCAGCTGCGGGTGCGCGCGCTCGAGACGATCCTGACCGAGAAGGGCTATGTCGATCCGGCGGCGCTCGACGCCATCGTCGAGACCTACGAGACCAAGATCGGCCCGCGCAACGGCGCGAAGATCGTGGCCAAGGCGTGGACCGATCCCGCGTTCAAGAAGGCGCTGCTCGACGACGCCTCGAAGGCGATCGGCACCTTGGGCCGCGTCGGCGACCATCTGATCGCAGTCGAGAACACGCCGGAACGGCACAACATGGTCGTCTGCACGCTGTGCTCCTGCTACCCGTGGGAAATGCTCGGCCTGCCGCCGATCTGGTACAAGGCCTCGCCGTATCGTTCGCGGGCGGTGAAGGATCCGCGCGGCGTGCTGTCCGATTTCGGTGTCACGTTGCCCAAGGACACCGAGATCCGAGTCTGGGACTCGACGGCCGAGACGCGATTCCTTGTGCTGCCGATGCGGCCCCCGGGCACCGAGGGCTGGAGCGAGGAACAGCTCGCCGCGATCGTCACGCGCGACAGCATGATCGGCACCGGCCTGCCGCGGGTGACGTCGTGAACGGCGTCCATGACATGGGCGGCATGGACGGCTTCGGAAAGGTCGAGGTCGAGGCCAACGAGCCCCCGTTCCACCACAAGTGGGAAGGCCGCGTGATGGCGATGGTGCGCGCCATGGGCGCCAATGGCGGCCTCAACATCGACATGCAGCGCTTCTCGCGCGAATCGATTCCGCCCGCGACCTATCTCGCCGCGTCCTATTACCAGAAGTGGTTCCTCGGCCTGAAGAAGACGCTGCTCGACCGAAAGCTGGTGGGTGCCGACGAGATCGCCGCCGGGCGTTCGCTGCACAAGAGCCCGGCCCTGCCGCGCGGCAAGTTCGAGATGAAGGACGTCGTCCGTGTCACCACGCGCGGCAGCTTCCAGCGCGATGTCGCCAGTCCGCCGGCCTTCAAGATCGGCGACAAGGTGCGCATGAAGAACATCAACCCGCCGACCCACACGCGCCTGCCGCGCTATGTGCGCAGCAAGGTCGGCACGATCGAGCGCATCAACGGCAGCCACGTCTATCCCGATTCGGCCGCGCACGGGCATGGCGAGGACCCGCAGTGGCTCTATACGGTGGTGTTCCCGGCGCGCGAGATCTGGGGAGACGACGCCGACCCGACCGTGAAGATTTCGGTCGAGGCGTTCGAGCCCTATTTCGACCGGGCATGAGTGGCATGACGCGCATCGATCCGGCCGCGGCCCGCCGCGCCACCGCCGAAGTCGCGGGAATCCCGACGGATGGCGACGGGCCGGTCTTCCGCGAGCCGTGGGAGGCGCAGGCTTTCGCGATGGCGCTGGCGCTGCACGAGCGCAAGGTCTTCACGTGGCCGGAATGGGCCGCGACCCTGGCCGCCGAGATCAAGCGCGCCCAGGCGGCGGGCGATCCCGACACCGGCGAGACCTACTACCGGCACTGGCTGAACGCGCTCGAGCGCTTGGTGTCGGAGAAGGGCGTGGCCAGCGCCCAGACGCTGACGCGCTACCAGGAAGCCTGGGACCATGCCGCCGACCGCACGCCGCACGGCGCGCCGATCGAGCTGCGGCCCGACGACTTCAAGTAGCGGTCACACCTCGACAATGAAGGCCGGGTCGAAACGGCCGTTCTCGATCCGGTTGTCCTGCACGTAGCCGCGCGCGTTGCACACGACCCGCGTGGCGCCGACGCGATAGTCGAAGCTGTCGTGCGTGTGGCCGTGCATCCAGAGAGCCGGCTGCCAACGTGCGATGCGGTCGGTCAGATCCGACACGAACGAGGCATTGATCGAGGAGTCCTGGAAGCGCGGGCTGATGCTCTGCGGTGTCGGCGCGAAATGCGTCACCACGACTGTCGGTCCGTCGTGCGGCCGGGCGAAGCACTCTTCCAGCCAGGCGACCGACTGGTCGAACAGGAGCTGGGAGGCGGCGGGTGTGAACTTGTCCTCGAAGCCGGGCGCCAGCCTGATGGCGGAAAAGTCGTAGAGGAATTTCAGGGCGTCGGCGATGCCGCGAGCGCGGGCCTCTTCTTCGGTGAGCAGGCGATAGTCCGACCACAGGGTGCAGCCCAGGAAGCGCACGTTTCCATGATGCCATTCCGAACGTTCGAGCACGCGCACATTGGAGCCCTCGGCCAGCTCCACGAGACGGGCGTGGGTGGTGACGAGGTCGCTGCCGTAGAATTCGTGGTTGCCGGCGACATAGAGCGTCGGCACGCGGGCGGCCTTCGCCCATTCCATTGCGCGCGCCGGCCGGCCGACGTCGCCCGCGATCACCAGCACGTCGGCGGCGACCGCCGGCAGGGCCATGGGGCCGACCGACAGGTGAATGTCGGAGAGCAGCGCGATCTTCACGACAGCAGCGCGGTCGCCTTGGCGAGGGGGACGGGCGCATCGGATAACAGGAGGTCGATCGCCTCTTCTTCCCAGCCCGGCTCGCCGAGCGACAGCGGATCCTGGGCATTGAGGCGCTGCTCGATCACCAGCCGCGACAGCAGCAGGCGTCGCGCGTCGCCGCCCTGCGCGCCGAGCGTCGCGCCTTCCCAGGCCAGCAGTGCCGCCGTCGTGGCGTGATAGAGGGCACCGGCGGCCATCCGCGAGCGCTTCTCCTGCTTGGGATCGGCGGCGACCGCCTCGACGAAGCGCTCGACCCGGTCGAGCGTGGCGCCCAGCAGGCCCTTGTACTGGCCGGGCAATGCGCCACTCGCCTCGTACCTGGCCTTCAGTGCTGCGGAGAGCGTCTTGTGGCCGCCGCTCTTGCCCACGGCGCGCTGCACGACGTCCAGCGCGTTGATGTTCGACGTGCCTTCCCAGAGCGTGCCGATCTGCGCGTCGCGCACCAGCCGCGGCGTCACCCATTCCTCGATGTAGCCGATGCCGCCGCGCACCTCGAGCGTCTGGCTGGCGACCGGGATGTTGTCGCGGCAGGCGCGGAACTTGTAGACCGGCGTCAGGATGCGCAGCAGGTTCGCGGCTTCCCTGTCGCCTTCATTGGCGCGGCCCATCGTGTCCGCCGAATAGGCGAACATCGACAGCGCCTGCTCGGTCGGCAGCATGATTTTCATCAGCTGGCGGCGCATCAGCGGGTAGTCCGAGGTCGCCTTGCCGAACGCCTTGCGGCCGCGCGCGGCGGCAAGGGCCTCGTTGAGGCAGCGGCGCATCATCGACGCCGCGCGCACGCCGTGGCTGAGGCGGGACAGGTTCACCTGGTCCATCATCTGCTTGAAGCCGGCGTTCACGTCGCCCACCAGGTAGGCCGTGGCGCCGTCGAGCACGATCTCGCCCGACGCCATCGAGCGCGTGCCGAGCTTGTCCTTCAGGCGCACGATCCGGTAGCTGTTGCGCGAGCCGTCCTCGAGGCGACGCGGCAGGGCGAACATGCCCAGTCCCTTCGTGCCGGGCGCCGCCCCGCGCGGCCGCGCCAGCATCACGGCGACATCGGCGTCGGCGTGGCTGCAGAACCATTTCTGGCCGTACAGCTTCCAACGCTCGACGTCGTCGGGGCCGACACCGATGCGCTCGGCCTCGGTCTCGATCGCGCCGACGTCCGAGCCGCCGGCCTTCTCGGTCATGAACTGCGTGCCCTTCAGCATCGTCGCCGGATCCTGGCTCAGCAGCCGGTCGAGCAGCAGTTTCTTCAACGGTTCGGAGCCGTAGCGTTTCAGGATGAAGTTGGAGGTATCGGACACCGACACCGGGCACATCAGCCCGAACTCGGCCTGCACGAAGAGGTAGGTGATCGCGTACTTCACCAGCGGATGCGCGGCCTCGGCCATCCCCAGCACGCCGGCGCGGTGGCTCATGGCGTGCATGCCGAAGTCCTCGAACGCGATCTTCTCCATCTCGCGGTAGGCCGGATGGTAGTCGATCCAGTCCTCGTCCCGGCCGAAGCGGTCGCGCGGCTGGAGGATGGGCGGATGCTTGTCCGCGATCTGCGCCAGCTCGTCGAGGCGGCCGCTGGCCAGCGCCCCCAGCCGGTCGAAGTGCGGCGTCATTTGCGCAAGCAAGCCGGGGTCCATGTAGAGCGACATCAGCTCCCGGAATTGGCGGTCGAGCGTATGGAAGTTCTGGCCGTGGATGTCGGGCGCGATGTGATGGGCGCCGTGCGGTGCCTTGGCGAGGGCGGGCGACATGTCGGGCATGGATTCTTCCTCAACTTCCACACGGGTACGTGTTGCACAATTTAACGCCGTGCTAGGGTCCCAGACCATGCCCATCGGCGTTCTCTTCGTCTGCTCGGCCAACATCTGCCGCTCGCCCATGGCGAAGGGCGTTTTCCGGACCATGGTGCATCGGGCGGGGCTGGATCACGCCTTCCTGATCGATTCCGCCGGCACGATCGAGGGCCATGAGGGCGAGCCCGCCGCGCCGTTCGCGCGCCAGGCCGCCGGCCGCCGCGGCTACGACATCTCCGACCACCGGTCGCGGACGCTGACCAACGAGGATCTCGAGCGCTATACCCTGCCGCTCGGCATGGCCCGTACGCACTTGGCCGCGATGCGCTGGATGGCGCCGCGGCCCTTCGCCGACCGGCCGCAGCTCTTCCTGAAGTTCGCGCCGCAGCTCGGCCTGCTCGAAGTGGGGGACCCTTATGGCGGCCCGCCGCGCGGCTACGAGGAAGCGCTCGACATCATCGAGGCCGGCTGCAAGGGCCTGCTCGAAGCCCTCACGCCGTTGGTGGAAAAGGCCAGCTGAGGCCCAGTTCGCCGAAGCGATTGACCACGTTGAAGGTGAGGCGCGACACGTCGTTGTCGAAGCCGTTGTGGGGCAGGCTGCCGCAATAGGTGATCGAGCCCACCGAGAAGACCGCGCCGTTCGCCGGCTTTTCGATGTAGGTCATGTCGGCGCGGATCAGCTGCTCCAGCGTTTCGCCGGTGATCGTGGTGACGAAGCCCAGCCGCTCCTCGTGCACGACGACAAAGTTCTTGCGGTCGTGCCCTTCCGACGAGGCGACGACCACGGCGTTCAGGGGACTGCCGAGGCGATGGTCGAGCCGGTCGAGCTCGAAGCCCGCCGCGCCGCCGCCCGAGAAGCCGAAGCCGCCGAACAACTCGTCCTTCACGCCGTCGAAGATCCAGGCGTGGCGGTTGTCGCGTGAGGCGGCCGTGCGGCGATAGGAATCGCCCACGAACGTGCCCTGGCTCGAGAAGCCGATGCCGCAGAGGAGATTGGGCGGCCGGTCGGAACGCCGCCACAGGCCGCCATAGGCGCCGTCGAACGCATGATAGTATTCGCCAGGTTCGGCTGCCCAGGTGCGGATGCCACCCTCGGTGCGCCGCACCTCGATCGCGCCGGGCACCTTCTTCGATCGGGCGACGCGCCAGTAGAAGCCGTTGCCGCCGAGATAGACCAGGCGCCCGCCGGTTTCGGTGTAGGTCTGGAGCGCGTCGAGGGTCCCTTGCGTGTGATACTCGGGATGCGAGCCGGTCAGCACGGTCTTGTAGGGCGCGAGTAGCGAGGGTCCTTCCTCGTCGAGGTCGTGGTCGGTCACGACGTCGAAGTCGATGCCCATGCGGTCGAGCCAGCCGGTGAGGTGCGTGTCGGCCGGCAGGTGGCGCAGGCCCGAGCCGATGGGATCGTTGAACGACAGGAAGTCGGGCCGCCAGGTCAGCAACGGCCGCAGGCGTGAGGAGTAGGCGACACCCGAGCCGTCGCGATGATGGTTGTAGGTCGAGAGGCCGTAGTCCTTGTGCTCGTCGGGATTGTTGGGGAACGCCTGCCATTGGGCGACGCGCTTGCGAAAGGCGTCGTCGAACGCGCCGCGCGAAAAGTTGGAATAGACCTGATAGGTGAAGGTCGCGGCGAGATAGCAGACCTTCGCCGTGGTCGTGCCGCGTGGCGGCCGGACGAAGAACGGGATGACGTCGCGATGCGCCCCGCACGAGAGCGCCATGCCGTAGACGCCGCTCTTCAGGTCGCGCGGAACGGTGAAGATGAAATCGTCGGCCCAGCCGCAATCGTGCAGATCGTCGTCGTGGAAGTGGATGGCGGCATAGTGGTGCGGCGCCTTGGTCCACTCGCGCTCGCGTCCGGTCCATGCCGCGCCCTTCATGGCGCGCGTCGGCAGGTTGACCAGCCTGCCGTGCAGGCCGTTGGGGCCGGTATCCTCGATCTCCATCGAGTCCATGCGCCGGGAGAAATCCCAGGCGCCGACGCCCGCGATCGCCGGCGCCTCGATCTTGCCGTTGAAGCAGCGGTGCGCGGGCCGGTCGCGCGCCTCTTCGGCCGCGATCAGGATCGGCCGCGCGGCGTCGAGCTTCAGGCCGGCCGCCGTTGCCGTGGCCTCGCCCTCGTCGTCGACCGCATGGGCGCGCTTCAGCGGCTGCTGGCCGACGCGCAGTACGCCGGTCGCAGGATCGGCGCTCGCCCACACGCGATACCAGGTGCGGGCGCGCAGCTTCTTGCCGGTGCCGACCGATGCGCCGCCGGTCTCGAGCGTCATGCCGTTCGGCGTCAGAGCGAGGGTAAAGCCCGCGCCGCTTTGGGGATCGCGGCGCGAGATCACCGCTTGCGGGCCATCGGCGGGCAGCGTCGGCCAGATCAGCGCCTCGACGGACAGTGACGTGAACGGTTTCAGTGTCGGCGCTTCGATGCGCGCGTAGGAGCCGGGATGCGCATGCTGGACGCGCGACGGGAAATCCCCGCTGAAGCGCACGGACAGGTCTTCATGCTGGCGCGGCGGGCCGTCGGGATGCGGATCGCCGCGCACCAGCCGGACGAGGCGTGCGTTGAACTTCTCGGCGCCGGCGCTCGAAATCTTGAAGGCGATCGCGTCGCCGGGACATACCGATATGCGATCCGCGTAGCCGATCAGAGATGCCGTCACGATTTGTGTCCTCCCGCTGCGACGATATAGTCGTCGCAGATCAGGAGCAGCACCATGGCAAAAAACGTCGGTCGTCGGTCAATTCTCGCGGGCAGTCTCGCCGCGCCTCTTCTGGCGCGCCACGGCTGGGCGCAGTCGACCTATCCCAACAAGCAGATCCGCATGGTGGTGCCGTTCGCGCCCGGCGGCACGACGGACCTTCTCGGCCGCATCGCGGGACAGCACCTCACCGAGGCCTGGGGCCAGCAGGTGGTCGTCGACAACAAGAGCGGCGCCGGCGGCAACGTGGGCGCAGAGGTCGTCGCCAAGGCGCCGGCCGACGGCTATACGCTGCTGCTGGGCACGGTCGGCACGGCCGTCACCAACCAGTATCTCTACAAGAACATGCCGTACGACAGCGTGAAGAGCTTCGCGCCGGTCGCGCTGTTCGGCGAGGTCGCCAACGTGCTGGCGGTCCACCCCTCGATCCCGGCGAAGACCGCGCAGGAATATGTCGACTATTGCAAGAAGCAGGGTGCCAACAAGGTGAGCTTCGGCTCGCCGGCCGTGGGCGGCACCGGCCACCTCGCGATGGAATATTTCGAGGCGCGCGCGGGCTTCAAGGTCGAGCATGTCGTCTATCGCGGCAGCTCGCTGGTGCTGAAGGATCTGCTGGCCGGGCACATCCCGTCGACCATGGACAACCTGCCGCCGTACCTGCCGCACATCCAGTCGGGCACGCTGAAGGCGCTGGGCGTTTCTTCCTCCAAGCGCTGGTTCGCCATGCCCGACGTGCCGACCATCGCCGAACAGGGCTTTGCGGGCTTCGACGCCGCGCCATGGTGGTATGTCGCCGCGCCGGCGGGAACACCCGCCGATATCGTGAAGAAGCTGAGCGACGAGCTGGTGAAGGCCTCCAAGGCGCCGGACGTCATCAAGCGCATCCGTGACGCGGGCGCGGCCGAGCTCGGCGGCTCGTCGGAGGACCTCGCCAAGCACATGGTCGCCGAGAACGAGAAGTGGAAGAAGGTGATCGACGCCGCAGGCCTCGAGAAGCAATGACGCGCGAGGGCCTGCGCGGCAAGATCCAGACGGTCCTCGGCACGATCGCGCCCGGGGACCTGGGCCGCACGCTGATGCACGAGCATGTGCTCTGCGACATCCGCACGCCCACCACGCGCACCGCCAACGATCTCGGGCCCGAGATCACGCTCGAGAATGTCTGGCAGATGAACTACGGCCGCGGCGTGAAGCATGCCGGCCGCAAGTACATGCTCGATCTCGAGGACATCGCCACCCGCGAGGTGGCGATGATGAAGAACGACGGCGGCAACGCCATCGTCGAGCTGACCTGCGGCGGGCTCTCGCCCGATCCCGCCGGCCTGCGCCGCATCGCCGAGGGTACCGGCGTGCACCTGATCATGGGCTGCGGCTACTACGTCAACGACTACCAGGACCCGCGCAACCACGGTCGCGGCGTCGAGGACTTCGCCGCGGAGATGGTGGGCCAGATCCTCGACGGCGCCTGGGGCACCGATGTGCGCGCCGGCATGATCGGCGAGATCGGCTGCCAGGCGCCGTGGACCGACACCGAGAAACGCGTGATGCAGGGCGCCTTCATCGCCGCCAGGGAAACCGGCGCGACGATCAACGTCCATCCCGGCCGCGATCCCGACCAGCCGCAGGAGATCGCCGAGTTCGCGCGCGCCGCGGGTTTCCCGACCGAGCGCATGGTCATCAGCCACATCGACCGCACGATCTTCGACGAGCCGCGCCTGCTCAGGCTCGCGGACTCCGGCGTCACGGTCGAGTTCGACCTGTTCGGCCAGGAGTCGAGTTACTACGGGCTGTCCGACATCGACATGCCCAACGACGCCACGCGGCTGCGCCTGATCCGGGCGCTGATCGAGCGCGGCCATCTCGAGCGGGTCGTGATCAGCCACGACATCTGCTACCGCACGCGGCTCGCGAGCTTCGGCGGCCACGGCTACGGCCACATCTTCCGCAACGTCGTGCCGATGATGAAGAAGCGCGGCTACAGTGCCGACGAGATCGACGCCATCCTGGTCGGCAATCCGCGCCGACTGCTGACCTTCGTCTAGCCGGGCCGCCTAGAACGTCAGGTCGTAGGCCGCTTCCTCGATGTAAGCACGGCCCTCGCTGCCCGCGCGGCTGGAATAGAGCGCGAAGTGGTCGGCGATCCACGGTCCCGCCTTGAAGGTCGAGAAGCTCGCCATGAACTGCGCGATGTGATGGCCGGTCTCGGCGTGGCTGGAGAAGCGCGCCAGCGTGACGTGCGGGCGGAACTTGCGGCGCTCGACCTCGATGCCGCAGTTGCGCGCCACCGTCGTCACCTTCTGTTGCAGCCAGTCGAGGCGGTCGCTGTTCTCGACCAGCGCCACCAGCGCCTTGGGCTGCTTGCCGCTCGAGAACTGGTCGACGCCCGCGATGGCGACGGAGAAGGGCGGCCCGGCGATGTCGGACAGTTCTTCCTCGAGGTCGCGCATCGGCCCGCCCTGGACCTCGCCCGCGAAGCACAGCGTGACGTGGAAGTTCTCCGGCGGCACCCAGCGTGCGTCGGGCACGCCCGCCTGCAGGTGCGTGAGTTCCTCGGCGATGTCCTCAGGGACGGGGAGTGCTATGAACAGACGCGGCATGGTCGGCGAGGTTCTTGTTCACGAAGGGCAGCAGGCGCTTGACCACGACCTCGACACCGTCGGGATTGGGATGCATGCCGTCGCCCTGGTTGAGCGCGGCGTCCTGCGCCACGCCGTCGAGGATGAAGGGGTAGAGCGGCACCTGATACTTTTCGGCGAGCCGCGGGTAAAGCCCGTCGAACGCCTTCACATATTCCGGCCCGAGATTGCGCGGCGCCATCATGCCGATCAGCCAGGTCGTGACCTTGGCGGCCTTCAGCTTGGCCAGCAGCGCGTCGAGATTGCGCTCGGTGGTGGCGGGATCGATGGCGCGCAGCGCGTCGTTGGCGCCGAGCTCGACCATCACGATGTCGGGCTTGTCGCCCAGCATCCAGTCCACGCGATCGAGGCCGCCCGCGCTGGTGTCGCCCGAAACCCCGTGGTTCAGCACGGTCACGTCACGGCCCTCGGCCTTGAGGGCGGCTTGCAGGCGGACGGGCAGGGCCTGGTCCGGTTTCAGCCCATAGCCCGCGGTCAGGCTGTCGCCCAGCATGGCGATCTTGACCGGCTCGGCCCGTGCGGCGCCGGCCGACAGGCACAAAAGAACAAGCAGCAGTGAATTGACCGCGGCCGTAAAACGACCATATCCCTTGGCGAAGCTCATGGCCGTGGTCCAGCCTCCTATCGTCCGCCTCGCGGACGTCCATCTCGACATGGCAAGCGATGCCGGCACGGTCAATATCCTGCGCGGCGTCAGCCTCGATGTCGCGGCCGGCGAGATCGCCGCCGTGGTCGGCCCGTCGGGCGCCGGCAAGTCGAGCCTGATGATGGTCGTCGGCGCGCTGGAACGCGCGACCTCCGGCTGGGTCGAGGTCGCCGGCCGCGATCTCGGGCCGCTCGACGACGATGCCCGCGCCCGCCTGCGCCGCGACCATATCGGCATCGTCTTCCAGGGCTTCCATCTCATTCCCACGATGACCGCGCTCGAGAACGTGGCGCTGCCGCTCGAGTTCGCGGGCCGCCCCGACGCCTTCGACGCCGCACGCGCCGCGCTGCAACGGGTCGGGCTCGGCCATCGCCTCGGCCACTATCCCGCCCAGCTCTCGGGCGGCGAGCAGCAGCGCGTCGCCGTGGCGCGCGCTTTCGTGGGTCAGCCGAAGCTCCTGCTGGCCGACGAACCCACCGGCAACCTTGACGGCGCCACCGGCAAGCAGGTCATGGACCTGCTGTTCGAACTGGCGCGCGCCGAGGGCACGACCCTGATCCTGATCACCCACGACATGGCGCTGGCCGATCGCTGCGACCGCATCGTACGCGTGGCCGACGGGCTGGTGGTCGGCGACGAGCGCCCCGATGCGCGCGCTGGAGCAGTGGCCGCTCAATGAGTCTCGCGCTCCGGCTCGCGCGCCGCGAGATGCGCAGCGGCCTCGGCGGCTTTCGCCTGTTCCTCGCCTGCCTGGCTGTCGGCGTCGGCGCGATCGCGGCGATTTTGTCGTTCAGCCGTGCCGTCGAGGAGGGCGTGCGCGCCGACTCGCGCGAGATCCTGGGCGGCGACGTCTCGGTCTCGGTGCTCTATCGCGAGGCCTCGCCCGACCAGATAGCGTTCCTGCGCCAGCAGGGAACCCTGACGCGCTGGATCGACAGCCGCGCCATGGCCCATCCGGTGAAGGACACCGGCCGCGCCACGCTGGTCCAGCTCAAGGCGGTCGAGCAGGCCTATCCGCTCTACGGCAAGCTCGAGCTGCAAGGCGGCGGGTCGCTCGCCGAGGCGCTCGCCAAGCGTGACGGCGTGTGGGGCGCGGTGGTCGAGGACGCCGCGCTCAAGCGCATGAACATCGCGCTCGGCGACACGGTTAAAGTGGGCGAGGTGCCGGTGCAGGTGCGGGCGCTGATCGCGCGCGAGCCGGACAGCGGCCTCAACGCCTTCGCGAGCCTCGGCCCGCGCCTGATGATGTCGTTCGATGCGCTGGACGAGTCGGGCCTCGTGCAGCCCGGCAGCCTGCTGACGTGGCAGTATCGCTTGCGCCTGCCGCCGGGCGCGTCGGACAAGGCCACGGTCGAGGCGATCCGCGCGCACTATCCGCGCGAGGGCTGGCGGGTGCAGGGGCTGGCCGATGCCGGCGGCAGCATCCGCTTCTGGCTCGACCGCCTCACGCAGTTCCTCGGCCTGATCGGCCTGTCGTCGCTGCTGGTGGGCGGTGTCGGCGTCGGCAATTCGGTGTCGAGCTTCCTCGCCACGCGCCAGCGCACCATCGCCACGATGAAATGCCTGGGCGCGCCCCAGCGGCTGATCTTCACCACGTACCTGTTGCAGCTGGGCGGGCTCGCGCTGCTGGGCGTCGTGCTCGGCGTGATCGTGGGCGTGGCGCTGCCGTTCCTCGCCCAGAGCACCATCGGCGATCTCCTGCCGGTGCGGGCGCGCATCGCGCTCTACCTGCGGCCGATCCTGGTGGCAGCGGGCTTCGGCGTGCTGGTGTCGCTGCTGTTCGCGCTGGTGCCGCTGATGCGCGCACGCGTCGTGCCGGCGGCGACCTTGATGCGCGGCGCCGTGGTGCCGCAGAAGACGCGCTGGTGGCGCGGGCAGGGGCTGGGCTGGCGCGACGGTCTCGTCCTGGGCGGCGCGGCGATGGCGCTGGCGGCCTTCACCATCTTCACCGCCATCGAGCGCCGCATCGGCGCGTGGTTCGTGCTGGGCTCGGTCGGCGCCTTCCTTGCATTCCCGGCGCTGGCGCAGGCGGTGATGTTCGCGGCCGCGCGCGCCGGCAAGCCGCGCTTCGCCGCGCTGCGCCTCGCGCTCGCCAACCTGCACCGGCCGGGCGCGCCGACGCCGATCGTGATGCTGTCGCTCGGCCTCGGTCTCACCGTGCTGGTCGCGACGGCGCTGATCCAGGGCAACCTGCGCGAACAGATCACCAGCCGCATCCCCAAGGACGCGCCGGCCTTCTTCTTCGTCGATATCCAGTCCAACCAGATCGACGCCTTCGAGAGGACCGTGGCCGCCGTGCCGGGCGCGGGCGCGCTCGAGAAGGTGCCGTCGCTGCGCGGCCGCATCGTGAAGATCGGCGGCAAGCCGGTCGGCGAGATGATCGTGCCGTCCAATGCCCGCTGGGCGATCGACGGCGATCGCGGCGTGACCTACTCGGCGACGCCGCCCGAAGGGGCGCAGATCACCGCCGGCCAGTGGTGGGCGCCGGACTATCGCGGTCCGCAGCTCGTGTCGTTCGACGAGGGCCTGGCCGAGGCCTTCAACATCGGCATCGGCGACACGATCACGGTCAACGTGCTGGGCCGCGATATCGAGGCGAAGATCGCCTCGCTGCGCCGCATCGTGTGGCAGTCGCTGTCGCTCAACTTCGTCTTCGTCTTCTCGCCCGGCACGCTCGACAAGGCGCCGCACACCTATCTCGCGACGGTGAAGGCCACGCCCACCGCCGAAGACGAGATCTTCAAGCTCGTCACCGACCGTTTCCCCAACGTCACCGTCGTGCGCATCCGCGACGCCATCCAGACGGCGTCCGACGTCCTGGGCAATATCGAGCTGGCGACCCGCGCGATCGGCCTGCTCAGCATCCTGGCAGGTGTGCTGGTGCTGGCCGGCGCCATGCTGGCGACCCAGCGTCGGCGCGTTCACGAAGCCGTGGTCATGAAGGTGTTGGGCGCCACGCGCGCCCGCATCGCCGGAATCTTTGCCTGGGAGTTCGCCGCCCTGGGCCTTGCCACGGCGCTGGCCGCCATCGCCGTCGGGACCCTGGCGGCCTGGCTGGTGGTGCGCCGCCTGATGCATCTGGAATGGACTTTTCTGCCCACCGTGGCCGTGTCGGTGGCGTTGGGCGCCGTGGCCCTGACCCTGGCTTTCGGGCTGGCGGGAACTTTGGCAGCATTAAGGCAACGGCCGCTGGCGCTGCTTCGGAACGAGTGATTTTTGCTGCCTGGGCCGGCCGGTCACAGACGTGCTATCTCGCGTGATCTCTATTGATTCACTCGGTCTGTCTCACCACATTATCCGGCGAAGGGGCTCGCGAATGAGGCCCCTCAGGAGGCTCAGCTCAAATGGCGAACCAGAACTTCAATACTTTCAACACCGCCGCGACGACGGACCAGGCATTCGATGCCGGCCTGCGCGCCCACATGGTGCGTGTTTACAACTACATGGCCTCGGGCCTCGCGCTCTCGGGCATCGTGGCCTACGCGCTGATGGCCACGCCCGGCCTGCAACAGATCTTCTTCACGATGGGCATGACGCGCGGCGGCTCACTTGTGGCCGTCGGTCCGAACCTGCTCGGCTGGATCGCGATCCTGGCGCCGATCGGCTTGCTGCTGCTCGTCAGCTTCCGCGCGGCGCAGATGAGCGTCGGCAGCGTCCAGGCGATCTACTGGGCGGTCACCGCGCTGATGGGCGTCAGCCTGTCGCTGGTGCTCTCGCACTACACCGGCGCGTCGGTCGCCCGCACGTTCTTCGTGACGGCCGCGTCCTTCGCCGCGCTCAGCCTCTACGGCTACACGACCAAGCGTGACCTCTCGGCGTTCGGCAAGTTCCTGTTCATGGGCCTGATCGGCATCGTGCTGGCCAGCCTGGTGAACATGTTCTTCCCGTCCGGCACCATGAGCTTCATCATCTCGGTCGCCGGCGTCCTGATCTTCTCGGGCCTGATCGCCTACGACACCCAGAAGATCAAGGAGCAGTATGCCGAGGCTTGGGGCCAGGACGTGTCCGAGAAGGTCGCCATCTTCGGCGCCCTCAGCCTCTACCTCGACTTCGTGAACCTGTTCCAGTTCCTGCTCAGCTTCATGGGACAGAGCCGCGACTAGTCGCGAAAGGCAAACGATGCACCGAACGCCCGGGCGGCAACGCCCGGGCGTTTTGCTATGGATCGGTCTTCGATGATCGCCCGCCTGCGCTCCTTCTTCTCCGGCGACGCCGCCGACGCCCTGCCGCTGCTGGGCGCCACGGTGCTGGCGCTGGTGCTGGCCAATTCGCCGGCTGCCTCCGCGGTCCAGGGCGTGCTGCACGCGGTGGTGGGCGGCCGCATCGCCGGGCTCGATCTCGCCAAGACCGTCGAGCACTGGATCAACGATGGGCTGATGGTGATCTTCTTCCTGCTCGTCGGCATGGAGATCAAGCGCGAGGTCGTGAGCGGCGAGCTGTCGGAGCTCTCGAAGGTGGCATTGCCGATCGCGGGGGCGCTGGGCGGCATCGTCCTGCCGGCGCTGATCTACACGGGCTTCACCTGGGGAGATCCGGTGGCGCGGCACGGTTGGGCCATTCCATCGGCGACCGATATCGCCTTCGCCGTGGCGGTGCTGGCGGCGCTGGGCCCGCGCGTGCCGCTCGCCCTGAAGCTCTTCCTGCTGACCCTGGCGATCGTCGACGATCTGGCCGCCATCGTCATCATCGCCATCTTCTACACCAGCGAACTGTCGATGCTCTCGCTGGCGCTGGCGGCCGGCTGCCTCGCGGCGTTGCTTGCCTTGAACCTGGCGGGCGTGCGCCGCTTTCCGCTCTACCTGGTCCTGGGCGTGGCGCTCTGGCTCTGCGTGCTGAAGTCGGGCGTGCATGCCACCCTGGCCGGTGTGGCGCTCGCCTTTCTGTTGCCGCTGAAGGGCGGCGACGAGGCCGAGGAAGGCCGTGCCTTCCTGAAGCTCGAGCATGCGCTCAAGCCCTGGGTGTCGTTCCTCGTCATGCCGGTGTTCGCTTTCGCCAACTCGGGCCTCGACCTCTCCGGCATCACGTCCGCGATGATCGTGCATCCCTTGACGCTCGGCATCGTGGCTGGTCTCTTCATTGGCAAGCAGGTCGGCGTTTTCACGGCGGCATGGGCGCTCATCCGTCTCGGCTATGCGCGCCTGCCGACCGGCGCCACCTGGGGCCAGCTCTACGGCGTCAGCATCTGCGCCGGCATCGGCTTCACCATGAGCCTGTTCATCGGCACGCTGGCATTCACCGGCGCCAATGTGCGCCTCGACGAATTGGTGCGGCTGGGCGTGCTCGCCGCTTCGCTGCTGTCGGCGGTGATCGGGTACGCGGTGTTGCGGCACGTGTCTCGCCGGTAGTTCCGCGGGGATTTGTTCCGTCCGGCGGCAAGATTTTTCGCGCCGGTGACATATGCGCGACCTTCACCCCGGCCAGATTGCGCCCCGCCGCCCGGGGCCTATACTTTCCCGCCATGCGGCGGACTTCCTATGAGCAGATGAATTGTTCGATTGCGTCGGCGCTCGATGTCGTCGGCGAGCCCTGGACTCTGCTCATCGTGCGCGACGCTTTCTACGGCGTGCGCCGCTTCGACGATTTCCAGGAGAATCTCGGCATCGCGCGCAACGTGCTGACGGCGCGCCTGAAGAAGCTCGTCGAGGCCGGCGTGTTCCGCAAGACCGCCTATCGCCAGCGGCCGCTGCGCCACGAGTACCGGCTGACGGAGAAGGGGGCGGCGCTGTTCACCGTCATCGTCGGCCTCAAGCAGTGGGGCGACCGTTTCGGCGCGGCGGCGCGCAATGGCCGGCCGATGGATCTGGTCGACCGCAACGACGGCCATCCGCTCGAGCCGGTGCTGATCGACAGCGCCACCGGCCAGAAGGTCGAGCTGACCAACGTGCGCTCGGTCGCCGGTCCTGGTGCGGAGCAGGCCACGCGCGACTTCTTCAGCCGCCTCGCGCTCAACCGGCCGGTCACGCGCGAGAGCTGAGCGCAATCAGTCCTGTGGCGGCTGTTTGTCGTCGGATTTTGTGGGTTCCAGCCGGCGGTCGTCGAGCGTCTTGCGCGCCCGCGTGTCGGCATCGGTGTCGGCCTGCTTCTGGGCGCGCGTGCGGCCGAAGCGGCGGCGGTTGGCATCGGCCTCGCTTTCACGCTCCCGGCGCGCCTTCTCCTTGCGCGCCCGGTTCAGGTTGACGATCTCGGCCATGGCCCTCCGGATGTTTTCTGTATGCCGCGACTTCAGTCGATGCGCTAGTCTTTGAGGGCGACGGGGATCGGGGAAAAGCATGAGCACGAGACGCAACAAGCTCTTCATCGGCATCGGCGGTGCGGTCGTCCTGGTGATCGTGGCGCTGCTGATCGCCCCCTCGTTCTTCGACCTCAACAAGTACAAGCCCGAGCTGGTCTCGGAAGTGAGGAAGGCGACGGGCCGCGACCTCGTGCTCGACGGGCCGGTGACGCTGTCGCTGCTGCCGACCCCGGCGGTCGGTGTCTCGAAGGTGCGCTTCTTCAATGTCGCCGGCGCCAAGAACCCCAACATGGTCGACGTCAAGGCGATCACGGTGAAGCCGTCGCTGCTCGCCTTGCTGGGCGGCAACATCGAGGTGAGCGAAGTCACGCTGCTGGAGCCGAAGATCGTTCTCGAGGTGAACGCCGAAGGCAAGCCGAACTGGGAGTTCGCGCCGTCGATCGAGGGCGCCAAGCCCGCCGCCGCCAAGCCCAGCTCGCCCAAGCCGCTGTCGCTTGGCCGCCTCACGATCGAGGACGGCACGCTGATCTTCAGCGATTCCAAGGCGGGCCTGTCGATCGTGGCGGAGAAGGCCAACTTCACCGCCTCGGTGGGGTCGTTCGACGGTCCCTATGCGCTGGCCGGGGGCGCCACGATCAACGGTGCGCCGCTCAAGCTCGACCTCTCGGTCGGCAGCAAGGGGCCGAACGGCCATGCGACCAGCCTGTCGCTCGAGGCCAACGGCAAGCTCGGCTTCAAGGGCACGCTGAGCGAACTCGGGCCCAATGCGCGGCTGGGCGGCGTGGCGACGGTCTCCGCCGATTCGCTCACCAGGTTCGTGGACACCTTGGCAGGCCTCGCGGGACAGAAGGCGCCGGCATTGCCGCCGCTGCTGTCGGGCAAGTTCAGCTTCGACGGCAGCATCGATGCCTCGTCGACGGAATTCGCCGCCAGGGACTTCAAGATGCTGCTGGCCGACAATGCCAGCTCGGGGGCGCTCTCGGTCAAGCTGAAGCCCGCGCTCGCCATCGACGCCAAGGTCCTGACGCCCAAGCTCGACGTGGACAAGATCCTGGCTGCCCTGGACGCGAGCAGCGCGCCGAAGACCGCGCCGCCGCCACCCGCTACCCCGCCGGCTGCACCGCGCACCGGTACGGCGCCGGCTGCGCCGCCGACCAGCCTGCTCGACGGCGTCACCGCCAAGGTGTCGTTCGACATCGGCGAGGTCGTCTACAACAAGGCCTCGGTACGCAACGTCGCGGTCGAGCTCGACGCGCACAATGGCGTGGTCGCCGTGCCGCGGCTGGCCGCGACCTTGCCGGGCGACATGGTCTTGCAGGCCAAGTCCTCGATGGCCGGCGATCCGGCGCGCCCCACCGTGAACGGCGACTTCAGCCTGGTCGGTACTCGCCTGCGCGACACGCTGAAGTGGCTCGATGTCGACGTCTCGACGATCCCCGCCAACAAGCTGACGCGCCTCAGCCTCAAGGGCCGCATGGCCTCGACCAGCGGCAACGTCCAGGTGACGAACGCCGCCTTCGAGCTCGACGACGTGAAGGGCACCGGCGGCATGGTCGCGACCTTCAGCGTGCCGTTCGTGCTCTCGACCCATGCCGAGATCGACACGCTCGATGTCGACTCCTTCCTGCCCAAGCCCGAGCCTGGCAAGAAACCCGCGCCTGCCGCCAAGCCGGCTGCGGCCGCCGCAACGCCCAAGGCCGAGATCGCGGGGCCTTCGTTCGGACTGAAACTCAAGATCGCCAAGGCGATCTACAACAAGGAGACGATCGGCGGCATCGACGTCGACCTGGCATTGCAGGGCAGCACGCTGCGGCTCACCCAGTTCGACGTCTCGAACCTCGGGGGCGCGCGGCTCGCGGTACGCGGTTCGGTCACCAACGTCACGGCGCCCTCCCGCCGTCCCGACCTCGCCTTCAACTTCGAGGCGCCGGACATCGACCGGGTGCTGAAGATCGCCGGCGGCACGCCGACCGGGATTGGCAGAGTCACCGCCAGCGGCGGCGTGGCAGGCACGGCCGAGCAGTTCACCTTGCGCGACGTGACGTTCGTCGCCGCGGCCGACACGGTGAAGCTCAACGGTGCGGTCGCCGCGCCCGGCGCCGCGACGGGCACGCCGAGTTCGGTCGGTTACAAGGGCAGCCTGTCGGTCAACGGCCAGACGGTCGAGGGCACGGTCGACGTGAAGGTGGCCGACCGGCCGATGATCACGGCGGACCTGAAGTCGTCGTCGCTCGATCTCGACAAGCTCCAGTCGCGCGGCGCCGCGCCGCCCAGGCCGGCGGCGCCGGCGCGCGGCCAGGCTGCTTCGGCGGCGGCCGGCGCCCAGCCGATCGATCTCGCGGGGCTGCGCAGCTTCGATGCCTCGATCAAATTCGTGGCGGGAACGCTGATCGCGGCGCCCTTGCGCATCTCCAACGCCGATCTGGCCGTGACCCTGAAGAACGGCGTGCTGACGCTCCAGCATTTCAAGGGCGCGCTCTACGGCGGCGCGCTGGCGCTGGCGGGAACCGTCGATGCCAGCAAGCCGGGCGTCGCGATCGACTTCAAGGGCGACGCCAACAACATCTCGCTCGGCGACCTGATGCGCAGCACGCACGGCAGCAACCAGTTCGGCAGCACCGTGAAGGTGACGATCGACGGCACGCTGAGTGCCACCGGCATCACGCTGAAGGGCGCGGGCGCGACGTCCGACCAGCTCAAGAGCTCGCTGTCCGGCGGCACGCAGCTGGGCGGCCATGTGCTGGTCGGCGCCGACAAGGCGCTGGTGGCGCTGACGTCGGGCGCGGCGGGCGCGGTCGGCGGCGTGATCGACAACACGCTCGGCAACGTGCTGGGCGCGGTCGGCCAGCGCGGCCTCGCCACCAACATCCTGACGGCGGCGTCGGTGGTGCTGAACCGCTTCGTCAATCGCAACAACCCCGTGTCGGGACGTCTGGAGCTCGCGGGCGGCGTGCTGACGGACAAGGGACTCGCCGTGTCGGGAGACCGCGCCACGGCGCACATCAACACGCGCACCAGCCTCGTCACGACCAACACCGAGACGACGCTCAACCTGATGATCGCGGAAGACCCGTCGGCGCCCTACATCATTGCGACCGTGCGCGGCCCGGCCTCGAACCTCAGCTACAATGTGAGCCGCGGCTCGGCCAAGGATCCGCCGGGCATGGTCAATACGCTGACCAACAGCATCAACGGCGGCGGCAACAGCGGGGGTGGCGGAGGGGGCGGCGGCATCATCCCGAAGCTGCCCATTCCCAACCTCTTCGGCCGCTAGGAGAACATCTCGTGCTCGATCGATTGCTCGGCGTGCTCAAGGCGCGCTTCGGTTCCGCGCCCGCGCTCACCGAGGCGCCGAAGAACGTCGAAGTGCTGGCCGACATGGCCGACCGCCGCGTGATGCGGCGCTACACCGACAAGCCGGTCGATCCCGCGCTGCTCGACACGCTCTGCGCGGTGGCGCTGTCGGCGCCCTCCAAGTCCGATCTCCAGCAGGCCGATATCGTGATCGTGTCGGGCAAGGCCGAGCGCGAGAAGATCGAGGCGCTGCTGCCCGACAATCCCTGGGTGAAGGCCGCGCCGGCGCTGCTGGTGTTCTGCGGCAACAACCGCCGTCACCGGCTGCTGTTCGAATGGCGCGGCCAGCCGTTCGTGAACGACTATCTCGATCCCTTCTTCAACGCCGCGGTCGATGCCGGCATCGTGCTCGCCACCTTCGTGGCCGCCGCCGACCGGGCCGGGCTGGGGACCTGCCCGATCAGCGCCATCCGCAACCACGCCCAGCAGGTTTCGGAGATCCTCGGCCTGCCGGATCATGTTTTTCCCGTGGCGGGGCTGGGAGTCGGCTGGCCGTCGTTTGCGGGCGTGATGACGCCGCGACTGGGCCTCGATGTCTCGATTCATCATGGCCGCTATGACGAGACCGGCCTCAAGGACAAGATCGCGGCCTACGATCGCCGGCGCGAGTCGGCGCAGCCCTACAAGACACAGCGCTACACCGACCGATTCGGCACCAGCCCGGACTATGGATGGTCGGAGGACAAGGCCCGGCAATATTCGGTGCCGGAGCGGGCCGATTTCGGCGCTTTCGTGCGCCGCAAGGGCTTCAGGCTCGACTGATATTCCCGCGCAGCGCTTCCAGCACATGGACGCGCAGCGCGCTCGAGAGGTTGCCGGCACCGCCTTTGGCGCGGTCGACCTCGGCCACCAGGGCGCCCAGCGACAGGCCGCGGCGGCGGGCGAGCGCCGACAGCTCCTCCCAGAAGGCGTCTTCCAGGGTGATGCTGGTGCGGTGGCCGTCGATGGTGACCGAGCGTTTACGCATTTTCGGACCTCTTTCGGACTGTGACAGCGGCAAGTCGCCCCCTCAAGCCGCCTTGCCGAGGTCATGGCCCATGCGTATATACGCCGCCACTTGAACCCCCCTCCGGAAGACAAAATGGACATCCGCAACGTCGCGATCATCGCGCACGTCGACCATGGCAAAACCACCCTGGTCGATTGCCTTCTGAAGCAGAGCGGCACGTTTCGCGACAACCAGCAGGTTGCCGAGCGCGCCATGGACTCCAACGACCTCGAGCGCGAGCGCGGGATCACCATCCTCGCCAAGGCGACCTCGGTCGAATGGAAGGGCACGCGCATCAACATCGTCGACACGCCAGGCCACGCCGACTTCGGCGGCGAGGTCGAGCGCATCCTGTCGATGGTCGACGGCGTGGTCCTGCTGGTCGACGCGGCCGAAGGCCCACTGCCGCAGACCAAGTTCGTGCTCGGCAAGGCGCTGCGCCTCGGCCTGAAGCCGATCGTGCTGATCAACAAGGTCGACCGCTCCGACGCCCGCGCGCACGAAGTGCACGACGAGGTGTTCGACCTCTTCTCGGCGCTCGACGCTTCGGACGAGCAGCTCGACTTCCCGACGCTCTTCGCCTCGGCCCGCCAGGGCTGGGCCGCCGAGTCGCTCGAGGCCGAGCACAAGGACATGGAGCCGCTGTTCAACCTGCTGGTGAAGCACGTGCCGGCGCCGAAGATCGATCCCGATCCCGCGTTCCGCATGCTGGTGACGACGCTCGAGGCCGACAACTTCCTCGGCCGCATCCTGACCGGCCGCATCCTGTCGGGCTCGATCAAGCCCAACACGATGGTCAAGGCGCTGGGCCGCGACGGCAAGGAACTGGAGCAGACCCGAATCACCCGCGTGCTGGCCTTCCGCGGCCTCGAGCGCGTGGCGCTCGAATCGGCCGAGGCCGGCGACATCGTCGCGCTGGCTGGCATGAAGGTCGCGACCGTGGCCGACACGCTGGGCGACCTCACGATCTCCGAGCCGATCGCCTCGCAGCCGATCGATCCGCCGACGCTCGCCATGACCTTCTCGGTCAACGACTCGCCGCTCGCCGGCAAGGAAGGCGACAAGGTCACGACCCGCATGATCCGCGCGCGCCTGATGCGCGAGGCCGAAGGCAACGTCGCGATCCGCGTCACCGACTCCGACAGCGCCGATTCCTACGAAGTCGCCGGCCGCGGCGAACTCCAGCTCGGCGTGCTGATCGAGACGATGCGCCGCGAGGGCTTCGAGCTGGCCGTCGGCCGCCCGAAGGTCCTGTTCCAGGCGGATCCCAAGACCGGCCAGCGCCTCGAGCCGATCGAGGAAGTCGTGATCGACGTCGACGACGCCTATACCGGCGTCGTGGTCGAGCAGATCTCGCTGCGCAAGGGCGAGCTTCAGGACATGCGCCCGTCGGGCGCCGGCAAGACCCGCCTGGTGTTCTTCGCCCCGTCGCGCGGCCTGATCGGCTATCACGGCGAATTCCTGACCGACACGCGCGGCACCGGCGTGATGAACCGCCTGTTCCACGAATACGGCCCCTATCGCGGCCCGATCGCCGGCCGCCGCAACGGCGCGCTGATCGCCAACGAAGAGGGCACCTCGGTCGCCTACGCGATGTGGAAGCTCGAGGAGCGCGGCCCGATGTTCATCGAGCCCGGCGTGCCCGTCTACATGGGCATGATCGTGGGCGAGCACAGCCGCGGCAACGATCTCGAGATCAACGTGCTGAAGGGCAAGCAGCTCACCAACATCCGCGCCGCCGGCAAGGACGAGGCCGTGAAGCTGACCCCGCCGCGCAAGATGAGCCTCGAACAGGCGATCGCCTACATCGAGGAGGACGAGTTGGTCGAGATCACGCCGAAATCGATCCGCCTGCGCAAGCGTTTCCTCAACAACGAGGATCGCAAGCGCGCCAAGAAGCAGGCCGCCGCGGCGGCTGAATAGAGGAAGCAGGTAAGTTGAAGAACCAAGGTCTCACGTTCGCCGATCGTCTCGAAACCGCCGCCAAGGCCAAGCAGGCGCTGCTCGACAAGGCACGCGCCAAGGATCCGGCGAACGATCCCGAGTTCGCCGCCCGCCAAGCCGCCCGTCTCGAGGCGGCCCGGCAGCGCGAGCAGCGCGAGACAGAGAAGCGCGAAGCCAGGCTCGCCGAGCAGGCCCGCGTGAAGGCAGAGCGCGAGGCCGAAGCCGCCCGCAAGGCCGCCGAAGCCGAGGCCGAGGCCGAGCGCATCCGCGCCGGCAAGCGCCCGGTGTCCAAGCCCGCTTTGTCGCCGGCCGAGCAGAAGGCGATCCGCGACGCCCGCTACGCCGCTCGCAAGGCGCGCAAGGGCAAGAAGTAGCTAGAGGCTTCCGCGCCCTATAGGGCGCCCGTCAGCGTCGCGCGCTGGCTGATCTCGATGTGGTTGCCGTCGGGATCGCAGACGAAGGCATAGCGCACGGTATCGCCCAGCACGCGCGGCGCGCCGCCCGAGGCGCCGCCGCGCGCCAGGATGCCTTCGTACTCCGCCACGCAATCCCAGATCTGCACGGTCATGTAGCGGTAGCCCGGCCCGCGCCACTGCTCGCCACGGTGCTCGACCTTGCCGCGGCCCGTCACCACGACCAGCGAATCGCCGCAGCGATAGCGGCCGGCACCGGCGCGCTCGAACTGCATGGCATGGGTCCAGAAACGGTCGTGGGCATCCGGATCGTTGACCTTGAGCAGGATGGCGATGCCTTCGATGCCATGCGCGCCCTTCGGCACGAGGATCACGCTGTTGCCGTCGGGATCGGTCAGCGCGCGGTCGGCGGTCAATCCCTCGCGCGCGATGCCGAGGCCCACGATGCCGGACGGCGGCACGTCGGGCAGCGGATCGCGCGAGTGGTTCATCTTCAGGATCGAGCCGTTCATGTGGTGGCGGTGCTGCTGCACGCCGCCGCCCACCTTGCCCATGTGGTCGTAGGGCAGGCCGACGGTCTGCTGCCAGAAGGCGAGCTGCGCCTCGCGCTTGGTCGAGAACAGGCCGACGTCGAGATGCTGCTTGGCGAGCTTCATGGCGATCCGTGTGTCCAAACCGGTGGAAAAAGCAATTTCGACGAGGCTGAATCTATCTCAGGACTCGGCCGGAGGGCATTGATTCGACGCTGTGAATCGCGCTTCGCGCACCGCATCGACCTGGAAACAAACCATACAATGCCTGCCCGGACTCCGTCCCGATTCGATTGCTAGAACGGCCATGGGTGAAGGGGCCACGCGGATGGGGATCCGCCGGCCAAAAATGTGGGAAGGAATTTCCAATGTCGATTCGCGCCATCATTGGCACGGTCGCCGTGCTTGCGGGCTTCGTCGTCCTCGAGCATTCGGTCGACGCCAGCACCGGCCAGGCCGGCTCGTGCAAGGCCACGCAGGCGTACTCGCTGCTCCAGCCGGGCGACCGGCTCGTGGTGCGCGCGCAGCCGACGCCGGAAGCCGCCGTGCTCGGCATGCTCTCGGCCGACGCCGCGTCCGCCGGCAGCCCGCCCGCGGTCGTCACGATGAACGCCAGCCAGAGCGGCTGGGCGCGCATCGCGCTCGCCACCGCCCCGGGCTACACGGCGGTCGATGCCGGCGCGCCGCAGAGCTATGGCTGGATCCCGGCCGACCAGCTCGCGGTCGACAGCCGCGTCGACGGCGCGATCACGACCTACAACCGCGCGAGCCTGATCGGCGTCGCCACCGGCACGATCGAGAACCAGGACATGAAGTTCCGCGTGCTCGGCTGCCGCGGCGATCTCTTGCAGGTGATCAACGCGAGCCAGGGCAACACCTGGATCGACAAGTGGTGCGCGCGGCCGGAAGGCTGCCGCGGCTAGCCACACGCGTTAGGGAGGCGGCGCGCCGTCCATCTGGGGATTTGGACGCGCACCGTGGGACAGCAAGCGGGCCTCGAAGGGAAACCTTCGAGGCCTCTCCTTTTTCAGATCTTGAGATCCGAGAAGAAGTCGTTGCCCTTGTCGTCGGTGATGATGAAGGCCGGGAAGTTTTCGACCTGGATGCGCCAGATCGCTTCCATGCCGAGCTCGGGATATTCCAGCACCTCGACCTTCTTGATCACGTCCTGGGCCAGGATCGCGGCCGGGCCGCCGATCGAGCCGAGATAGAAGCCCTTGTGCTTCTTGCAGGCATCGACCACCTGCTTGGAGCGGTTGCCCTTGGCCAGCATGACCATCGAGCCGCCGGCGGCCTGGAAGAGATCGACGTAGGAATCCATGCGCCCCGCCGTGGTCGGGCCGAACGAGCCCGACGCCATGCCTTGCGGCGTCTTCGCGGGGCCGGCGTAGTAGACCGGGAATTCCTTGAAGTAGTCGGGCAGGCCCTTGCCGGCGTCGAGCCGCTCCTTGAGCTTGGCGTGCGCGCTGTCGCGCGCGACGATCAGCGTGCCGGTCAGATTGACGCGCGTCTTCACCGGATGCTGGGTCAGCACCGACAGCGTGTGCTTCATGCCCTTGTTGAGGTCGACCGAGACGACGTTGCCCGAGAGCTGCTGCGGCTCGACGTCGGGCAGGAACTGCGCCGGGTTGGTCTCGAGCTGTTCGAGGAAGATGCCGTCCCTGGTGATCTTGCCGACGGCCTGGCGGTCGGCCGAGCAGGAGACGCCGATGCCGATCGGCACCGAGGCGCCGTGGCGGGCGATGCGGATCACGCGCACGTCGTGGCAGAAATACTTGCCGCCGAACTGCGCGCCGATGCCCATCTGGCGCGTCAGCTCCAGCACCTTCTTCTCCATCTCGCGGTCGCGGATGGCGACGCCCTTGTTGTTGCCCTCGCTCGGCAGGTCGTCGAGGTAGCGCGTCGAGGCGAGCTTCACGGTCTTGAGGTTCATCTCGGCCGAGGTGCCGCCGACCACGATGGCGAGGTGGTAGGGCGGGCAGGCCGCGGTGCCGAGCGTGCGGATCTGGGTGTCGAGGAATTTCAGCAGCGAGGCCTCGTTGAGGACCGCCGGCGTCTGCTGGTGCAGGTAGCTCTTGTTGGCCGAGCCGCCGCCCTTGGCGATGAACAGGAACTTGTAGGCGTCGCCGTCGGTCGCATAGATGTCGACCTGCGCGGGCAGGTTGGTGCCGGTCTGCACTTCCTTGAACATCGACAGCGGCGAGACCTGGCTGTAGCGCAGGTTGGTCTCGGTGTAGGTCTTGTAGACGCCCTCGGCGATCGCGGCCTCGTCGCCGCCGCCGGTCCACACCTGCTGGCCCTTCTTGCCCATCACGATCGCGGTGCCGGTGTCCTGGCACATCGGCAGCACGCCGCCTGCGGAAATGTTGGCGTTCTTCAGCAGCTCCAGCGCCACGTACTTGTCGTTGGGCGAGGCCTCGGCGTCGTCGAGGATGGTCCTGAGCTGGCCGAGATGGCCCGGCCGCAGCAGGTGGGCGATGTCGTGGAACGCCGCCGCCGTCAGCAGGGTCAGCGCCTTGGGGTCGACGGTGAGGACGTCACGGCCGTTGAACTTGGCGACGCTCACATGGTCGGAGCTGAGCTTGCGGTACGGCGTCGTGTCGGCGCCGTGCGGGAACATTTCCTGGAACTGGAATTCGGGCATGCCTACTCCTCGCGAGAACGCGCCCTAAAACCGCAAAAACGCGGCCCCGTCTACTTTTTTCGGAAGCTGTCGAGCTTGACGATCTTGGAGGCCGGATCCTCGGGCGGCGCGTCGGGGTCGGCGGCGGCGGCCGTCTCGCCCTTCGGCTTGGGTTCCGGCGCCGGCAGCGGCGTCGGCGCGGCGGCCTCGGGCTTGTCGCCGGCCGCCTTGTCCTTGCGATCGAACTGCAAGCCGAAACGCACCGACGGGTCGACGAACGCCGACAGCGCCGCGAACGGCACCTTGATGTGCTCCTGCTGCTTGTTGAAGCTGACCGAGACCTCGAAGAACTCGTCGGCGATGACGAGGTCCCAGTACTGGTGCTGGAGCACGATCGTCATCTCGTCGGGATACTTGGCGCGCAGATAGTCGGGCAGCTCGACGCCCGGATCGTTGCTGCGGAACGAGATGTAGAAATGGTGTGACCCCGGCAGGCCCTTCTCGGCGACTTGCACGAGCACGCGGCGCACAACGCTGCGCAGCGCATCGTCGACGAGAGCGTCGTAGTGAAAGCGATCGTTCATGTGCCTGTCGGAAACTTTCGCCGAGCATCGGCTCGGGGTTGGGGAGAGTCAACGCCGCTGGCAATAGCGCGCGCGTGGCTGAAAGGAAAGTGGGAGGGCTTCTGTTGCCCGGTGCCCCCCCGGACCGCGCTTACGTCCGCTGTTTAGGCGGCAGCAGCGAGTGTAACGGTGTTATCGTTAGCACTTGTGTGTGGTCCGTCACGGCGGAACCATACCGGGCAAAAACCGCGCCTTTACCACGCCCGTCGATCCTGGTTCGCCCCCACGAGCCCCGCCCGCGAACGGTTGGGGTGAGAATGGTGGAGGCGCCGGGTACTGCCCCCGGGTCCGAAACGCTTATTTCACGCGGTGTTTATCGCCATAGTCGGTTTCCCGACGCGACCAATATAGGCGCATCCGGCGGCGTTTTGAAGGCGCGCGCGGGACGCGATATTTCCCCATGGTGGCCGGAACCTCCCGCCCATAGAGTCCGCCGCAACCAAGGAAAGCGACCGCGATGCCCCTCTCCAGCGACCAGCAGGCTGAAATCGACCAGACGCGCGGCGAGGCCCGGACCACGCGGCGCGCCATCGCGCCTGCGCTGGAGGAAGTCCTCTACCAGGCGCTGCCGG
The DNA here is from genome assembly GCA_018240695.1 of Pseudomonadota bacterium. Taxonomy (GTDB): domain Bacteria; phylum Pseudomonadota; class Alphaproteobacteria; order Reyranellales; family Reyranellaceae; genus Reyranella. The sequence continues at coordinate 35,596 of JAFEFH010000011.1, forward strand.
TGCTCGATCACGGCTTCGTCCGCGTCATCGACTATATGGGCGACGACGCCGCCGTCGTGCAGGCCGCGAGGGTGAGCTACGGCCGCGGCACCAAGAAGGTCAGCGAGGACCGCGGCCTCATCAACTACCTGATGCGCCACCGGCACACGACGCCGTTCGAGATGTGCGAGATCAAGTACCACGTGAAGCTGCCGATCTTCGTGGCGCGCCAGTGGATCCGCCACCGCACCGCCAACGTGAACGAATATTCCGCGCGCTACTCGATCCTCGACAACGAGTTCTACCTGCCGCGCCCCGAGCAGCTCGCCTCGCAGAGCGCCAACAACCGCCAGGGCCGCGACGCGGTGCTGACCGGCAAGGAAGCCGAGCGCGTGTTCGACATCCTCAAGAAGGATTCCGAGCTGGTCTACGAGCACTACATGGAGATGCTGAACGAGGGCGAGGCCGGCCAGCCGCTCGACCCCGAGCGCTCCGGCCTGGCGCGCGAGCTCGCCCGCATGAACCTGTCGCTCGCCTTCTATACGCAGTGGTACTGGAAGACGAATCTGCACAACCTCATGCACTTCCTGTCGCTGCGCGCCGATCCGCACGCGCAGTACGAGATCCGCGTCTATGCCGACGTGATGATCGACACGCTGAAGCGCTGGACGCCGATCTGCCACGACGCCTTCATGGAATACCGCATGGGCGGCGCGCATTTGTCGAAGACCGGCCTGGCCGCGATCAAGCGCATGATCGCGGGCGAGAAGGTCGACCAGAAGTCGAGCGGCCTCAATCCGCGCGAATGGCGCGAATTGATGAATTCGCTCGGCCTCGAATAGGCCCCGCCCGCAGATGGCGCGCGACACGGTCGGCGATCCCGGCAAGCTGCGGCTCCTCAAGGAGCGGCCGCGCGATGCCGAGGCGATCGAGGAGATGACGGCCGCGGCCTTCGGGCCCGACCGCTTCCACAAGACGGTCTACCGCCTGCGCGAGGACGTGCCGCCGATCAGGGACCTCTGCTTCGTCTGCATCGACCGCAAGAACCGGCTGGTCGCGTCGATCCGCAACTGGCCGATCCTGATCAACGAGAAGTGGCCGGCGGTGATGCTGGGGCCGCTGTCGATCTCGCCCGAGCTGCGCGGGCTGGGCTACGGCAAGGCGCTGATGTGGCATTCGATGGCGCAGTCGCGCCTGCAAGGCCACAGCCGGATCATTTTGGTGGGCGATCCCGAGTACTACAACCAGTTCGGCTTCCGCCGCGACCTCTGCCTCAACATGCAGCTTCCCGGCTGGGTCGAGGACCGCCGCTTCCTCGCCCTCGAGCTGGTCGCCGGCTCGATGATCGGCGTCCATGGCATGATCGGGAAGCCGAAGGTCCGGAAGACCCGGCGCAAATCATAGGACCGCGCGCTTCCAGCGCGCCTCATGAGCGCGCTGGAAGCGCGCGGTCCACTTGATCAGCTCATCACGATCTTCGGTGCCGGGCGCCCGCCACGCTGCGGCGCGCTGAGCTGCTTCCACACCCGGCCGGCGATGTTCTTGTAGGCCTTGGCGTGGGCGCTGTCGGGCTGGGAGGCCACGATGGGCGTGCCGTTGTCCGACGTCGTGCGGATGTCGAGATGCAGCGGGATCTCGCCCAGGAAAGGAACGCCCAGCTTGTCGGCTTCCTCGCGGGCGCCGCCGTGGCCGAAGATCTCCGAGCGCTCGCCGCACTTGGGGCAGAGGAAGTAGCTCATGTTCTCGACGATGCCCAACACCGGCACGGCGACCTTGCGGAACATCGCCAGGCCCTTGCGCGCATCGATCAGCGCGATGTCCTGCGGCGTCGAGACGATCACCGCGCCGCTGAGCGGCACGCGCTGCGCCAGGGTGAGCTGCGCATCGCCGGTGCCCGGCGGCATGTCGACCACCAGCACGTCGAGCTCGCCCCACTGCACGTCGCGCAGCATCTGCTCGAGCGCGCTCGACACCATGGGCCCGCGCCAGATCATCGGCGTGTCCTCGGCCACGATGTAGCCGATCGACATGGTGCGGAGGCCGTGGCGCTCGATCGGCTTCAGCATCTTGCCGTCGGCGGACTCGGGCTTTTCCTTCACGCCCAGCATGCGCGGCATCGACGGGCCGTAGATGTCGGCGTCCAGGAGACCGGTGGCGACGCCGTTGGCGGCGAGGCCCAGCGCCAGGTTCACCGCGGTCGTCGACTTGCCGACGCCGCCTTTGCCCGAGGCCACGGCGATGATGTGCTTCACGCCCGGCACGTCGATGCGGCTGTTGCCGCCGGTCGTCTTGGCGCCGGGCTGGCCGCCCGCTGAGCCACCGGGGCGCGGACCGTGATCGTGGCTATGCCCATGCCCGCCGCGCGGGGTTGGCGGCGGCGGGGGCGCGGCCCGCTCGGCGGTCATCACGGCGGTGGCCGACAGCACCTCGGGCATGGCGCGCACGGCCTGCTCGCAGGCTTGGCGCAGCGGCTCCAGGGTGGCGCCGCGGGCCGGATCGACGTCGAGAGTGATGGCGACGTGGCCGGCCCGCGTGGCGATCCCGCTCACCATGCCGGCGGCAATGACGCTCTTGCCCGTGGTGGGATCGATCACGGTTTCGAGAACGCGGCGCACGGCCGATTCGCTTATTTCTGCCACGTTCGACACTCCCGCCCGGTAACCTGCCTGTAGCAACCAGCGGCCGGCAAATGACGCCGCTTGATTGAAGATAGGGCTGCCGTCACATATATGCAGCGCGGTCCTAAAGCAAAGTGCCGCGGGCCCCGAGGTGCATGGATGGCGTGGAACAACAATAGCGGCGGCCCCTGGGGCAGCGGCGGTGGCGGTAACGGCGGCGGCAACGGCGGTGGGCCGTGGAGCGGCGGAGGCGGCGGCGGCGGCAATCGCGGCGGCGGAGGGGGCGGGCCCTTCGGCCGGCGGCCCCCCGACATGGACGACGTCATCCGCAAGGGCCAGGAGCGGCTCAAGAACCTCATTCCCGGCGGCTTCGGCTCGTTCAAGGGCATCCTGCTGGTCGTGCTGGCGGCGGTGGTGATCTGGCTGCTGACCGGCTTCTTCCGCGTGCAGCCCAACCAGCAGGCCGTCCAGCTGATCTTCGGCAAGCCGTTCGGCACGCCGGCCGAGCAGGGCCTGCACTACAATCTTCCCGCGCCGATCGGCAGCGTCGTGGTCGTGAACGTGCAGGACCTGCGCCGCACCGTGATCGGCTCGCACGGCGGCGGCAGCGGCGGCTTCGCCCGCGGCGCCGCCCGCGCCACCTCGACCGAGAACCTGATGCTGACCGGCGACGAGAACATCGTCGACATCGAGTTCGCCGTGCTGTGGCAGGTGAAGGACGTGTTCCGCTACGCCTTCGCCGTGCGCAACGGCGAGGAGACCGTGCGCTCGGTGGCCGAGGCCGCGATGCGCGAGGTGATCGGCCAGACCAACCTGCAATACGCCCAGACCGAGGGCCGCGCCAAGCTGGAGCAGGAGACCAAGGACCTGATGCAGCGCGTGCTCGACGAATACGGGCTCGGCGCGCGCATCAACCAGGTGCAGTTGCAGCGGGTCGACCCGCCGCAGGAAGTCATCGGCGCCTTCCGCGACGTGCAGGCCGCGCGCGCCGACAAGGAGCGCAACATCAACGAGGCCAACACCTACCGCAACCAGGTGCTGCCGCGCGCCAAGGGCGAGGCGGCCTCGATCGTGCAGCGCGGCGAGGCCTACAAGGCGCAGACCGTGGCCCGCGCGAAGGGCGATACCCAGCGCTTCGAGCAGGTCTACGAGCAGTACGCCAAGGCCAAGGACATCACGGCCGAGCGCCTCTATCTCGAGACGATGGAAGACGTGCTGCGCAACGCCAGCAAGGTCATGGTCGACAAGAACGGCGGATCGGGCGTCGTGCCCTACCTGCCGCTTCCCGAGGTGAGGCCGGGCGCCCGCCCGGCGGCGACGCCGGCGGCGCCCGCCGCCCCCTCCGTGTCGAGCCCGGCGGGAGGCACCCGATGAGCAACCGTTCGATCGTGGCCCTGGTCGGCCTCGCCATCCTCGCCTTCCTGCTGTCGCAGACGTTCTACACCGTCGATCCGACCAAGCAGGTCCTCGTCCGCCAGTTCGGCGCCCTCGTCGGCGCTCCCAAGACCGAGCCCGGGCTCTACGCCAAGATCCCGCTGGTCCAGGACATCGTCCGCATCGACCGCCGCCTGCTGGACTACGAAGCGGCCGAGTTCGAGATCATCGCCGGCGACCAGAAGCGCCTGGTCGTCGACGCCTTCGCCCGCTTCCGCATCGTCAATGCGCGGCAGTTCGTGGAGACCGTGCCGGGCGGCGAGCCGACCCTGCAAGGCATCCTGGACTCGCTGATCAACTCGGAGATCCGCAGCGTGCTGAGCGGCGTGCCGCTGCACGCGGTGCTGACCGAGCAGCGCGCCCACCTGATGGCCGACATCACCAAGCGCGTGAACAGCAAGATCCAGAACCAGGGCGTCGAGGTCATCGACGTCCGCATCAAGCGTGCGGACCTGCCGCAGGCCAACTCGCAGTCGGTCTACAACCGCATGAAGACCGACCGCGAGCGCGAAGCCGGCCAGCTGCGCGCCGAGGGCGACGAGGAGAACCAGCGCATCAAGGCGACGGCCGACCGCGAAGTGGCGGTCATCAAGGCCGATGCCGGTCTCGCCGCCCAGATCACCATGGGCCAGGCCGACGCCGAGGCGACCCGGGTCTATGCCGAGGCGTTCACGCGGGACAAGGACTTCTACGCCTACTGGCGCAGCCTGGAGGCCTACAAGCAGGCCTTCGGCGCCGGCGGCTCGACGATGGTCCTGAGCCCCGACAGCGAGTTCTTCCGCTACTTCTCGGGGCCGTCGGGCGCTACATCGCCCCGCAAGTAACCCGGCCGAAACCAGCGACGCCGGCGGCTGTGGCAGTCCTGCCACGCCGCCGGCTTTTTTTGGACCGAAGCCCGGAAAAGCTGAAACAAGCCGTCACATAACGGCCTCTTTATTTGCGCCACAATTGGGCCGGATGTAGACAGTGTTTCGTACACGCGGCGCCGGCCGAACCCACTCACCATGGCCTCGAGCGCCGTTGGAGGTCGCCGTGGTTTTCGGGGAATTTCTCGGATTTTCGAAGCGGACCGCAGTCGCGGCCGTGACCGCTCTTGGCTTGGTGCTCGCCCAGCCGGTCCTCGTCGCGCCGGCCGCCGCGCGCGACGCGCCGCAGAGCTTCGCCGACCTCGTCGACAAGCTCATGCCGAGCGTCGTCAACATCACCACGACCCAGAACGTCCCGCAGAAGGGCGAGCGCCTGCGCGACATGCCGCAGCTTCCGCCGGGCTCGCCGTTCGAGGAGCTGTTCAAGGAATTCTTCGACAAGAAGAACGGCGAGCAGCAGCTGCGCCGCGGCACCTCGCTGGGTTCGGGCTTTATCATCGACGGCGAGGGCTACGTCGTCACCAACAACCACGTGATCCAGGGCGCCGAGGACATCACCGTCATCCTGCGCGACGACACGCAGCTCAAGGCCAAGCTGGTCGGCGCCGACGCCCGCGTCGACATCGCCGTGCTCAAGGTCGATCCGCCGGGCAAGAAGCCGCTGCCGGCCGCCAGGTTCGGCGATTCGGACAAGGTGCGGGTCGGCGACTGGGTGGTGGCGATCGGCAATCCGTTCGGCCTCGGCCATTCGGTGACCGCCGGCATCATCTCGGCGCGCGGCCGCTCGCTGAACGACTCGCTCGACGACTACCTCCAGACCGACGCCGCCATCAACAAGGGCAACTCGGGCGGTCCGCTGTTCAACGTCGACGGCGAGGTGATCGGCGTCAACACCGCGATCTACTCGCCGTCCGGCACCAACGCCGGTCTCGCCTTTTCGATCCCGTCCAACCTCGTGAAGCAGGCCGCCGACCAGTTGCGCGAGTTCGGCCGCATCCGCCGCGGCTGGATCGGCGTCAGCTACCAGAGCGTGACCGACGACATCGCCGACAGCTTCAGCCTCGACCGCGCGCGCGGCGTGCTGGTGGCCAACGTCGTGGCCGACGGCCCGGCCGGCAAGGCGGGCATCAAGCGCAACGACATCATCCTCTCCTTCGCCGGCCAGGAAGTGCCGGACCTGCGCCGCTTCCCGCGCATCGTGGCCAATGCCCGCGTCGGCAGCACGGTCGACGTCGTGGTGTGGCGTGGGGGCAAGGAGCTGCCGCTCAAGCTCAAGATCGGCGAGCAGGAAGAGGCCGAGAAGACCAACGTGTCGGCCCAGGGCAGCGCGCCCAAGAAGCCGGCCGACCAGGACCAGGCGCTGACCTCGACCATCGAGCAGCTCGGCCTGACCTTGCAGAAGATCTCCGACCAGCTGCGCGAGAAGTACGGCCTGTCCGACAGCGCCAAGGGCGTCGTCGTGACCAAGGTCGCCGCCGACAGCCCGGCCGCCGAGAAGCAGCTCCAGGCCGGCGACCTGATCCTCGAGGTCGACCAGAAGCCGGTGACGACCCCGCAGGAAGTCACCGAGATCGTGGCCAAGCTCCAGGCCCAGAAGAAGCGCTCGGTCCTCCTGTTCGTCGAACGCCAGGGCGATCCCAGGTTCGCCGCCCTGCGCCTCACCAAGTAATCACCCGGGACCGCGGGCCTCCAGGCCCGCTCATGACTCATGAGGCGGGCCTGGAGCCTTCGGCTCCGCTCAGGCCAGGGGCCCGCGGTCCCAG
>JAFEFH010000120.1 GCA_018240695.1 Pseudomonadota bacterium
CCGACGACGAGATCGAGCGCGCCGCGGGCTGCACCATCTCGGAGTTCTTCGAGCGATTCGGCGAGCCGGAGTTCCGCAACGGCGAGCGGCGCGTCATCTCCCGCCTGCTCGACGGCGCGCCGCACGTGCTGTCGACCGGCGGCGGCGCCTATATCGACGGCGAGACGCGCGCGCTGATGAAGGACAAGGCGTTGACCGTCTGGCTGCGCGCCGATCTCGACGTGCTCTACGACCGGGTGAAGAAGCGCACGCACCGCCCGCTGCTCCAGCAGGGCAATCCGCGCGATATCCTCGCGCGCCTGATGGAGCAGCGCTATCCGATCTACGCCGAGGCCGACATCGTGGTCGAATCGACCGCGCAGCCGGCCGACCGCACGACCGAGGAGGTGTTCGAGGCCCTGCGCCGCCACGTGTCGCCGCAGTCCGAGGGAGCGGCGGCATGAGCGCGACGCGCACCGTCACCGTCGACCTCGCCGGCCGCGCCTACGACATCGTCATCGGCCCCGGCCTGGTCGATCGCGTGGGCGAGCTCTCGGCAAAATTGCTGAAGGCGCCGCGCGTGATCGTCGTCACCGACGAGACCGTGGCGCCGCTCTACAAGGATCGCGTGGTCGCGTCCTTCGCGAAGGCCGGCGTCAAGGCGCAGGCGATCGTCGTGCCGGCCGGCGAAGGCAGCAAGCAGTTCGCGCCGTTCGGCGAGCTGATGAACCGCCTGCTCGACCGGCAGCCCGACCGCAAGACGACGCTGGTGGCGCTGGGCGGCGGCGTGGTCGGCGACCTCACCGGCTTCGCGGCATCGGTGCTGCTGCGCGGTGTCGACTTCATCCAGGTGCCGACGACCCTGCTCGCGCAGGTCGATTCGTCGGTCGGCGGCAAGACCGGCATCAACACGCGGCACGGCAAGAACCTGGTCGGCACCTTCTATCAGCCGCGCCTGGTCGTGGCCGACACCGACGTGCTCGACACGCTGCCCAAACGCGAGCTGCTGGCGGGCTATGCCGAGGTCGCGAAGTATGGGCTGATCGACGATCCGGCGTTCTGGGACTGGTGCGAAGAGAACGGCGCGGCCGTGCTGGCGGGCGACGCGGCCAAACGAACCTACGCCATCGAGCAGAGCTGCCTCGCCAAGGCGCGCATCGTGGCGGCCGACGAGCGCGAGACCACCGACCTGCGCGCGCTGCTGAACCTCGGCCACACGTTCGGCCATGCGCTCGAGGCCGAGACCGGCTTCGGCGCCGACCTGCTGCACGGCGAGGCCGTGGGCACCGGCATGGCGATGGCCTTCGATCTCTCCGCAGCGCTCGGCCTCTGTCCCGCGGCGGACGCCGAGCGCGTGCGCCGCCATCTCGGCGCCGTCGGCCTGCCGATGCGCCTGCGCTCGATCGGCGGCGACAACCGCCGCACCTGGGATGCCGCGAAGCTGATCGCGCACATGCGCGGCGACAAGAAGGCCGAGGGCGGCAAGCTCACCTTCATCCTGGCGCGCGGCATCGGCAAATCGTTCGTCACGCGCGAGGTCGACGAGAAGGCCCTGAGCGCCCTGCTCGACCGCGCCATCGCAGCATAGGAACCCCAGCAGCCCAATGTCCGGCGACATCGAGCTTCATCTTCCCGTCGAGATCGCGGCCCCCGCGGTCGTGCTCTGCCTGGCGCTCGGCGCCTACATGTCGGCGGCCGAGACCGCGATCACCGGCGCCTCGGCGCCGCGCATGCACCGGCTGGAGCAGCAGGGCAACAAGCGCGCCGCCCTCGTGAACCGCCTGCTCGACCGCAAGGACGAGGCGGTGAGTGCCGTCCTGCTGGGCAACAGCGTCGTCAACATCCTGTCGGCGTCGCTCACCACCGCCGTGCTGACCGCGCTGTTCGGCGCCGCGGGCGTGGTCTATGCCACGATCTTCGTCGGCGTGCTGGTCGTCGTGTTCGCCGAGGTGATGCCCAAGACATGGGCGCTGCTGCGCGCCGACCGGGTGGCGCTGATCCTGGCGCCGTCCATCCTGTTCACCGTGTTCCTGCTGGGGCCGATCGCGCGCGCCGTCGCCTGGATCAGCCGCGGCTTCCTCTATCTGCTGGGCGTGCGCGCCCACACCGCCGGCGCGGAAGAGCATGCCGAGCTGCTGCGCGGCGCCATCGAGATGCACGGCGAGGACAAGACCGACGAGGACGCGCCGGCCGAGAAGGCGATGCTGCGCTCGGTGCTCGACCTCGGCGACCGCACGGTGGCCGACGTGATGACCCATCGCGCCAACGTGGTGCTGATCGACGCCGACGCGCCGACCGACGACATCGTCACGCAGATGCTGGCGGCGCCCTACACGCGCCTCCCGCTCTATCGCGGCCAGCCCGACAACGTCGTGGGCGTGGCGCACGCCAAGGACCTGTTCCGCGCGGTCAAGGCCGCGGGCGGGCCGGAGACGGTGAAGATCGCCGACGTGATGACGACGCCGTGGTTCATCCCGGAATCGACCATCCTGTTCGACCAGCTCGAGGCGTTCCGCGCGCGCCACGAGCATTTCGCCATCGTCGTCGACGAGTACGGCGCGCTGCGCGGCATCGTCACCCTCGAGGACATCATCGAGGAGATCGTGGGCGACATCGAGGACGAGCACGACGTGATCCGCCGCGGCGTGGTCAAGCGCGACGACGGCAGCCTGATCTGCCAGGGCACCGTGCCGATCCGCGATCTCAACCGCGCCTACAGCTGGGGCCTGCCCGAGGACGTGGCGACCACCATCGCGGGCCTGGTGCTGCACGAGGCGCGGCGCATCCCGGAAGTGGGCCAGATCTATGCATTCTACGGGTTCCGCTTCGAGATCCTGAAGCGCGAGGGCACCCGTATCGCCGAGTTGCGCATCGTGCCGCCGGCCGCCATACAGGCGACCTGAACGCCGTATTTCTGAACTGCCGAGAGGAATGACCATGCCGCTTTCGCCGCCGGTCGGGCGACAGCACCTGCACACGCGTAAGGTCACTTGCCAGGGCTTCTTCCGCGAGGACGGACTCTGGGACATCGAAGGCCACATCACCGACGAGAAGAGCTACGAGCACGCCAACGAGTGGCGCGGCCCGCTGAAGCCCGGCGACTTCGTGCACGACATGTGGATCCGGCTGACGATCGACCACAAGTTCACGATCGTCGACGTCGAGGCCGTGACCGACAAGTCGCCGTACCAGATGTGCGGCGGCATCGCGCCCGACTTCAAGAAGCTGATCGGCCTGCGCATCGGCGGCGGCTTCAACCGCGCCGTGCGCGAGCGCGTGGGCGGCGTCCATGGCTGCACCCACATCGTCGAACTGCTGGGGCCGGTGGCGACCACCGCCTTCCAGACCGTCGCGTCGAAGAAGGCGCAGGACCTCAACCGCGCGCACCGCGCCAGGATGGGCACCCTGCCGCCGCCCTCGCCCGAGGATGCGGCCAAGCCGCGCCGCAAGCCCTACATGCTCGACAGCTGTCACACCTGGGCCTCGGACAGCGAGGTCACCAAGCGCTGGGTGCCGGACTTCTATACCGGTCCCGACGCCGAGGCCGTGCGCGAGGCAGCCAAGGGCCGGAAGATCGAGATGGAAGGCTAGGCGCGCTTTTCGGCTTCGGCCGGCGTCAGCGTGACCAGCGCGAGCGCGTGCACGCCGCCCGGCGCCAGCTCGTCCTTCAAGGTCTCGTAGACCAGCCGCTGGCGCGCCACGCGGCTCTGGCCCTCGAACGTCGCCGAGACGATCTCGACCCGGAAGTGCGTCTCGCCGCCCTCGCGATGGCCGACATGGCCGGCATGCTTGTGCGATTCGTCCTCGATGGCGAGATGCGCGGGCGCGAAGCGCTGCCGGAGCTTGTTGTCAATCGCCGTCGCCACCGCGCCCATCATTTGCCTCTCTTGCCGGTCCAACCGTAGGAACACATATTAGACGAATGCCCCGGCGGCGAACCAAAACTCTGGCGGAAGCGGCGCCCAAACCTCACCAGAAGGTTTGCGAGGCCGCTGGCTGCCGCCTGCCCGGCGAGTTCCGCGCGCCGCTCGCGCGCGACCGGCTGAACGAATACCGTTGGTTCTGTCTCGAACACGTGCGCGAATACAACAAGAAGTGGGACTATTTCGCCGGGCTCGATGCCGAGGCGATCGAGCAGCATATCCGCGCCGACACGACCTGGCGCCGCCCCGTCTGGCCGCTGGGCGGCCGGCGCAGCGGCGGCCCGCACGTCCACGACCCGCTGGGCCTCGCCGACGATGCCGGCCTGGGCGAAAAGCCGCCGCCCAAGATGGATGGCAGCGAGCAACTGACAATGGCCGAGCGCGAGGCTCTGGAGGTGCTCGAACTTTCATGGCCTCTGACGCGGGCCGACCTCAAGACCCGCTACAAGGCCCTGGTCAAACTGCACCACCCCGACGCCAACGGCGGGGCGCGCGCGGCGGAGGAAAAACTGAAGGAAATCAACGCCGCCTATTCCACCCTGCGAGCCTCGGAGAACGTTCGCGCCGCGTGATTAGCTGCGCTCGGGGCAGACCGGGCAATTGGCCGCTTGCAGCCCACAATTGGGCCTGCGACTATCGTTTCAGCCCGCAATTTGGCGGGCTTTGTTATGTGGGACACGAGTTATGGCTTCTTCAGCGACCGCGGCCCGGCCGAGCACCACGGGCATGCCGGACATCAAGGTTTCCGCCCGCCAGGTCTTTGGCATCGACACCGACATGGAAGTGCCGGCGTTCAGCAACGCCACCGAGCACGTTCCGGCGGTCGATGACGCCTACCTGTTCGATCACGACACGACGATGGCGATCCTCGCAGGCTTCGCGCACAACCGACGCGTCATGGTCCAGGGCTATCACGGCACCGGCAAGTCGACCCATATCGAGCAGGTCGCGGCGCGCCTCAACTGGCCCTGCCTGCGCATCAACCTCGACAGCCACATCTCCCGTATCGACCTGATCGGCAAGGACGCGATCGTGTTGAAGGACGGCAAGCAGATCACCGAGTTCCGCGAAGGCATCCTGCCGTGGGCGCTCCAGAACCCGACGGCGCTGGTGTTCGACGAATACGACGCCGGCCGCGCCGACGTGATGTTCGTGATCCAGCGCGTGCTCGAGGTCGACGGCAAGCTGACGCTGCTCGACCAGAACAAGGTCATCCATCCGCACCCGGCGTTCCGCCTGTTCTCGACCGCCAACACGGTCGGCCTCGGCGACACGACGGGCCTCTATCACGGCACGCAGCAGATCAACCAGGGTCAGATGGACCGCTGGTCGATCGTGACCACGCTGAACTACCTGCCGCACGACCAGGAAGTGAACATCGTCGCGGCCAAGACGCCGCACATGGACACCGAGGAAGGTCGCAAGGTCATCTCCGCGATGGTCGCGCTCGCGGACCTCACGCGCGCGGGCTTCATCGCCGGCGACATCTCGACCGTCATGTCGCCGCGTACGGTGATCACCTGGGCCGAGAACGCGCGCATCTTCGGCGGCGACGTCGGCTTCGCCTTCCGCCTCACCTTCCTCAACAAGTGCGACGAGGTCGAGCGTTCGACGCTCGCCGAGTACTACCAGCGCTGCTTCGGCAAGGAACTGCCGTCGGGCAGCGGCAAGAGCGGCAAGCTGCACTAGGAGGAGAAGGCCTTCATGGCCGCCAAGGACTCCACTCCCCTCGAGGAGTTCCGTCGCGTCACCGCCACCACCATGCGGGCGGTGTCGCGCAAGGAAATCAACGTCTCCTTCGTGCCCGACGGCGGTTCGCTGCTGGGCCAGGAGGCGCGCATCACCGTGCCGGCGCGCGACCTGCCGGTCGAGGATGTGAGCCGCGTGCGCGGCGAGGCCGATTCGATGGCGCTGAAGCTGCGCCATCACGACCGCAAGATGCACCTCCGCCGCGTGCCGCGCGGCGAGACCGCCCGCGCGATCTTCGAGGCCGTCGAGCAGGTGCGCGTCGAGTCGCTGGGCGCCAAGAAGATGGCCGGCGTCGCCGACAATCTCTCCGCCCTCTACCGCCAGCGCTCCGACCAGCGCGGCCATGCCCGCATCAAGTCCAAGGACGACGCGCCGATCGCCGACGTGATCGCCCTCATCGCCCGCGAGCAGCTGCTCGGCGTGGCGCCCCCGGAATCGGCCAAGGCGATGGTCGACATGTGGCGCGCCGACGTCGAATCGGCGGCCGGGCGCGACTTCCAGAAGCTCCGCGATTCGCTCGGCAACCAGGACGCCTTTGCGCGCGCCGCCCGCCAGCTGATCCGCGACCTCAAGCTCGGCGACGAGACGGCGGACCTCCAGGACGACGATCCCGAAGAGGGGCAGGACCAGGAGAACGCCGACGGCCAGTCCAACGAGACCGGCGACGATCAGAGCGATTCGAGCGAGACCCAGGGCTACGGCGCCCAGGGCGAGGAGACCGAGGACGCGTCCGACCAGGAGGACGCCTCGGAGACCTCCGCCGACCAGGCCCAGACCGAGATGCAGATGGGCTCGGGCGACGAGGAAGAGCCCGGCCGCGCCGAGCGTCCATGGCTGCCGCCGGGCGCCCTCAGCAACGAGCCCGCCGGCCAGCAGTATCACGCCTACACGGTCAAGCATGACGAGATCGTCGAGGCCGACCAGCTGTGCGACGCCGAGGAACTCGGCCGCCTGCGCAACCATCTCGACCAGCAGCTCGCCCACCTGTCGGGCGTGATCGGCAAGCTCGCCAACCGTCTGCAGCGCCGCCTGATGGCGCAGCAGAACCGCTCGTGGGACTTCGACCTCGACGAGGGCACGCTCGACGCGGCGCGCCTCACGCGCATCATCACCAACCCGATGCACGCGCTGTCGTTCAAGAAGGAAAAGGACACCAACTTCCGCGACACCGTAGTGTCGCTGCTGATCGACAATTCGGGCTCGATGCGCGGCCGGCCGATCACGGTCGCGGCGATGAGCGCCGACATCCTGGCGCGCACGCTCGAGCGCTGCGGCGTCAAGGTCGAGATCCTGGGCTTCACGACGCGCGCCTGGAAGGGCGGCCAGAGCCGCGAGCAGTGGCTGGCCGCGGGCAAGCCCGCCAACCCGGGCCGCCTCAACGACCTGCGCCACATCATCTACAAGCCGGCCGACGCCCCGTGGCGCCGGGCGCGCAAGAACCTCGGCCTGATGCTGCGCGAGGGCATCCTCAAGGAGAACATCGACGGCGAGGCGCTCTTGTGGGCGCACAACCGCCTGCTGCCGCGCCCCGAAGAACGCAAGATCATGATGGTGATCTCGGACGGCGCGCCGGTCGACGATTCGACGCTGTCGGTCAATCCGGGCAACTACCTCGAGCGCCACCTGCGCGACGTGATCGACTGGATCGAGACGCGCTCGCCGGTCGAGCTGGTTGCCATCGGCATCGGCCACGACGTCACGCGCTACTACAAGCGCGCCGTCACCATCGTCGACGCCGACCAGCTGGGCGGCACGATGATGGAGCAGCTCGCTTCCCTGTTCGACGAGGAAGAGCAGAAGGAACTGCGCGCCGCCGCCAGCAAGCGGAGCAGCCCCGGCGCCAAGGGCGGCAAGTCGTCGGGCGGCAAGCGCGCGGCGTGATCCGGCTTCCCCGCCGATCCCTTCTCCTGACCTTCGCGCTGGCCGTCGCGGCCTGCGTCGGCGGTCCGCCATCCACGCCCGTCGGCGCCGAACCGCTGCCGCTCGAGATCCGCTCGACGGCGATGCCGTTCAAGATCGACGATCCCGCCGCCAAACAGATCGGCAAGCTGATCTGGCGCGGCGGTATCTCGTTGCTGGCCAACTCCCGCCACTTCGGCGGCTGGTCCGACCTCGTCGTCTCCCCCGACAACCGCTCGCTGACGGCGATCTCCGACGTCGGCAGCTGGCTCACCGCCACCATCGAGCGCGACGCCAAGGGCGACCTGGTGGGCCTCGGCAACGGCCGCATCGGCCCGTTGCGCGACCTCGCGGGCCGGCAACTGGTCGGCAAGCAGGAGTCCGACGCCGAAGGCATGGCGCTGATGCCCGACGGTTCGTGGCTCGTCTCGTTCGAGGGCGAGCACCGGATCTGGCACTACCCCACGCTCGAGGCGACGCCGCGCGCGCTCAACGTGCCCGGCAACTTCGACCGCCAGCCCAACAACGGCGGCGTCGAGGCGATCACCGTGCTGCCCGACGGGCGCATCGTGGCGCTGAGCGAGAGCTACGTGATCCGCCCCGGCCTCGGGATCGGCTGGATCGGCAAGCCGCTGGGCGGCGACCGCTATCTCTGGGACATGTTCGAATACAAGAAGGTGCCCGACTTCTCGCCGACGGCGATCCGCCTGATGCCCGACGGCGCGTTCGTGGTGCTGGAGCGCGCCTTCGACTTCGTGCGCGGCGTGCGGGTCCGCGTGATGCGCTTCCCCGGAGAGGACCTCGGGGTCGACGCGGTGATCGAGCCGGAAGAGCTGGCGAAGCTCGCCTCGCCCTATGCGGTCGACAATCTCGAGGGGATCGCGGCCACGACCGGCGCGCGCGGCGAGACGCTGCTGTGGCTGATGTCGGACGACAACTTCAACCCGTTGCAGCGCAACCTGCTGCTGCTTTTCGAGATCGAAAAGTAAAAGGCCACTTACGCGGCCTTCTTTGCGTCCTTCTTGGACTTCGCCGAGGTGACCCGGCGCTTCAACGTCAGCATCTCGGGGCTGAGCTTGCTGTCGTTGGTGCCGAGCAGGTAGGCGTCGATGCCGCCATTGTGCTCGATGGTCTTGATGCCGCGCGGCGTCAGGCGCAGGCGGATCGAGTGGCCGAGCGCGTCCGACAGCACCGAGGCGACCTGCAGGTTCGACATGAACCGGCGGCGCGACTTGTTGTTCGCGTGGCTGACATTGTTGCCGTACTGGACGGACTTGCCCGAGAGGGCGCAACGACGGGGCATTGGCGCTTTCCGCTAAAAATGACGATCCCGCCAACGGGGCGGGAGGCCGGCTTTTTAAGGTCCTAAGGGGGTGCCCGTCAAGCGAACCAGTCCACGACTCTCTCGGTAATATCCTCGACCTGATCCTCCGGAATCACCCGCCCTTTGGCCGAAATGCCGGCCTGGTGGACGGTTTCGGGGTCGCCGGAGACCAGCGGGTGCCACCAGTAGAGGTCCTGCTTGAAGTGCACCAACCGATACCCACAAGTCTTGGGGAGCCAATCCATCTTGGCCACTACCTTTGGGGTGAGCTGGATGCAATCCGGCACGATTTTCTTGCGATTCTTGTAGTCCCGGCACTTGGCCGTCCTGGGGTCGAGGAGCTTGCAGCAGGTGTCGGTCTGGGCGAGCTCGCCGGTGCCCTCGTATTCGAGCTTGTTGACGCAGCACATGCCGCAGCCGTCGCAGAGCGATTCCCACTCCTGTTGGGTCATCTGGGCCAGCGTCTTGCGCTTCCAGAAGGGCTCGCGCTCCGCCTCGGCGGCGGCGCGGCGGGCCCGGCGGACCAGGGATTTAGCGGCCATGGAAGACTTCTAGCATACGCCGGGCCGCCGCGGCGGGCGTCGACTTGCCGCCCTCGACCTCGCGTTCCAGCCCGCCCACCAGGCGGCGGACCTCGGGATGCTTGCGCAGCTCCGCCAGCAGGCTCTCGCCCACCTCGTTCCACATCCAGGCCCGGGCCTGCTCGCCGCGCCGGCGGGCCACGCCCTTCTCGCCCACGGCCGCCCGGAAGCGGCCGACGATGTCCCAGACCTCGAGCACGCCCTCGCCCGCCGTCGCCGACGAGGTGGTCACCTCGGGCGTCCAGCCCGCAGTCGGCGAGCGCAACATGCGCAGCGCGTGCTGATAGTCGGCGGCCGAGCGCCGCGCCGTCGCCTTGAGGTCGCCGTCGGCCTTGTTGACCACGATGAGGTCGGCGAGCTCGATCACGCCGCGCTTGATGCCCTGAAGGTCGTCGCCGCCCGCCGGCAGCAGCAGCACGATGAACATGTCGACCATGTCCGACACCGCCGTCTCCGACTGGCCGACGCCCACGGTCTCGACGATCACCGTGTCGAAGCCCGCCGCCTCGACCAGCAGCATCGCCTCGCGCGTGCGCCGCGCCACGCCGCCCAGGGTCGCGCCCGCCGGCGAGGGCCGGATGAAGGCGCCGGGACTGCGCGACAGTTCTTCCATGCGCGTCTTGTCGCCCAGGATCGAGCCGCCGCCGCGCTTGGACGAGGGATCGATCGCCAGCACCGCGAGCCTGCGGCCCTTCTCGATCAGGCCCAACCCGAAGCGCTCGATGAAGGTCGACTTGCCGACGCCGGGCACGCCGGTGATGCCGAGCCGCACCGACTTGCCGGCATGCGGCAGCACGTCGGCGAGCAGCGCGTCGGCGCGCTCGCGATGATCCGCGCGCGTCGATTCGATCAGGGTGATGGCACGCGCCAGCGCGCGTCGGTCGCCCGCCAGCAGCGGCTCGAGCAGGGGATCGCTCATCGCCATCGGTCTATCAGCCGCGCCGCCGCAAGGCCAGCACAGCACCCACACCGGCCACCAGGTAGAAGCCGGCGATCGACAGGCCGAAGCCCGGCCGGCCCACGAGGTCGAGCGCGGTGCCGGCGATCGGCGGCCCGATCATGCCGCCCGCCGTGTAGACGCTGGTAAGGGCGGCATTGGCGCGCGCGATGTCGCCGCCCCTGAAGCGCTGGCCGAGCAGCGCCAGCCCGACGCTATAGATCGCGAACGACACGCCGCCCCACAGCAGCAGAACGCCCAGCACCGCGGGGCCGGTGGCGTCGATCAGCGGCAGTGCGGCGGTGAGCGCGGCGCTCGCCAGCGCGCAGCCCGCCAGCACGGCGCGCCGGTCGAGATGATCGGCCAGCCAGCCGATCGGCCATTGCAGGGCGATGTTGCCGATCACGAAGGCCGACAGCCACAGCACGCCCGTCTCCACCGGCACGCCCGAGGTGAGCGCGTAGATCGGCAGGAAGCTGAACGCCGCCTGCTCGCCGAGGCCGCTGACCAATGCGCCGATCAGCAGCGCCGGCACCAGCAGCACGATGCGGCCGAAGCCGCCCTCGTGCGTCGGCGCGATCGCGGGCGCGCTGTTCCAGCTCGGCAGCAGCGGCACCGCGACCAGCAGCGCCATCGCCGCACAGGCGAGGAACGGCCGCGGCCCGTAGACGCCCACCACCTGCAAGGCGAGCGGCCCCATCGCCATGCCGGCCGCCATCAGCGCGGCATAGATCGCCACGGCGCGGCCGCGGCGGCCCTCGTCGACCACGAGGTTGATCCAGATCTCGCTCACCACCCACGGCACGCCGCCCACCATGCCGAGCAGGAACGACAATACGAACCACAGCGGCAGGCTCGCGGTGTAGGCGAAAGTGACGGAGAGCGCCGCACTCGCGGCCAGCGAGGCGCAGACCAGCCGCACCGCGCCGAGCCGCGCCGCCACCGCCGGGATGCGGTGCGCCGTGGCGATCATGCCGACGCCCCAAACCGCCTCGACGAAACCGATCGTGACGTTGTCGATCCCGTGCTGCTGCAAGGCGAGCGGCACCAGCGGCATCGCGGCGCCGGCCTGCACGCCGTAGCCCAGGCACGAGAGATAGACCGGCAGCAGGCGCGCGGAAGAGCCCGTCGTCATGGCGCGGCGCGGCGCGACCATGCCACCAGCGCCGCGATGCCGGCGACGGCATAGAACAGCGCGAGCGTGCCGCCGAAGCCCGCGCCGCCCACCAGGTCCATCGCCTTGCCCGCCACGGGACGGCCGATCAGCCCGCCCAACGTGTAGAAGATCGTGAAGGCGGCGTTGGCGCGCGCGATGTCGCCGCCCTGGAAGCGCTGGCCCAGCACCGCGAGGCCCACGGTGTAGATGCCGAAGGAGATGCCGCCCCATAGCAGCAGCACGCCGAAGATGGCGCCGCCGTGCGGATCGAGCAGCGGCATCGCGCCGGCCAGCACCGCGCTCGCCAGCGCACAGCCCGCCAGCACGGCGCGCCGGTCGAGATGGTCGGCCATCCAGCCGATCGGCCATTGCAGCACGAGGTTGCCGATCACGAAGGCCGACAGCCACATCGCCCCGGTCTCCGGCGCCACACCCGCGCCCACGGCGAAGATCGGCAGGAAGCTGAATGCCCCCTGCTCGCCCAGGCCGCAGGCGAGCGCGGCCAGCAGCGCCACGGGCGCCAGCGCAATCACGCGCGCGAAGCCGCCGCTCCCGGTCGGCCGGATCGGCGGCGCCAGGCGCCAGTTGGGCAGCAGCGGCAGGATCACCAGCAGGCCGAGCGCGGCATTCACCAGGAACGGCCGCGGCCCGTAGACGCCCGCGACCTGCAACACCAGCGGTCCCACGGCCAGCCCCAGCGCCACCAGGGTCGAATAGACCGCGACCGCGCGGCCGCGCCGGCTCTCGTCGGTCACGAGGTTGATCCAGATCTCGCTCACCACCCAGGGCACGCCGCCCACCACGCCCGACAGCACGCAGAGGCCGAACCACAGCGCGGTGTCGGAGGTGAAGGCGAAGACCACCGAGATCGCAGCGTTCAGCAGCACACAGGCCGAGATCAGCCGCACCGCGCCCAGCCGCGCGGCCATCGCGGGAATGAAGTGCGCGGTGGCGATCATGCCGACGCCCCAGGCCGCGCTCACGATGCCGATGACAAAGTTGTCGACGCCGCGATGCTCGAGCGCCAGCGGCACCAGCGGCATGCCGGTGCCGGCCTGGAGGCCGAAGGCGAAGCAGGAGACATAGACCGGAAGCAGCGGCCGCCACGGGGCGGCGGGGGCGACGGCTGCCGGATTATTCGGCGACACGCAGGTGGCCTTCGGCGCGGTAGGACGGCGACGCCTCGGGCTCGAGCCTGCGCTCGGCCTCGGCGGCGGCCTCCTGCTGGCGGCGCCACATGTCGGCGTAGAGGCCGTCCTTCTCCAGCAGCTCGCCATGGCGCCCGCGCTCGGCGACCCGGCCGCGGTCGAGCACGACGATCTCGTCGGCGTGGATGATGGTCGAGAGGCGATGCGCGATCACCACCGTGGTGCGGCCGCGGCTGACCTCTTCCAGCGAGCGCTGGATCTCCTGCTCGGTGCGCGTGTCGAGCGCGCTGGTCGCCTCGTCGAACAGCAGGATGTGCGGGTTCTTCAGGATGGTGCGCGCGATCGCCACGCGCTGCTTCTCGCCGCCCGAGAGCTTGAGGCCGCGCTCGCCCACCATCGAGTCGTAGCCCTGCGGCAGCGCCATGACGAAGTCGTGGATGCGGGCGAGCTTGGCCGCCTGCTCCACCTCCTCGCGCGTGCAGTCGGGACGGCCGTAGCAGATATTGTAGTAGATCGTGTCGTTGAACAGCACGGTGTCCTGCGGCACCACGCCGATGGCCGCGCGCAGGCTCGCCTGCGTGACGCCGCGGATGTCCTGGCCGTCGATCTTCACGCTGCCGCCCGCCACGTCGTAGAAGCGGAACAGGATGCGCGACACGGTCGACTTGCCGGCACCGCTCGAGCCCACGATCGCCACCGTGTTGCCCGGTGCCACGCGAAAACTCACGTCGTGCAGGATCGGCCGCGATTTGTCGTAGTGGAAGTCGACATGGTCGAACACGATCTCGCCGCCCGACACCGCGAGCGCCGGCGCGCCCGGTGCGTCGGCGACCTCGGCCGGGACGTCGAGCAGGCCGAACATCTTCTCCATGCTGACCAGCGCGGCGCGGATCTCGCGATAGGCGAAGCCCAGCATGTTGAGCGGCGCGTAGAGCTGGAGCAGGAAGGCGTTGACTGCCACGAAGTCGCCCACCGTCATGGTGTGCGCGGCGACGCCGTCGCCCGCCATCACCATCACGACGGCAAGGCCGACGGCGATGATCGCACCCTGTCCGATGTTGAGCAGCGACAGCGTGCGGCTCGACCGGATCGCCGCTACTTCGTAGCGGCGGCGGCCGACGTCGTAGCGCCGCGCCTCGTGCGCCTCGTTGCCGAAATACTTCACCGTCTCGTAGTTGATCAGGCTGTCGATCGCCTTGGC
>JAFEFH010000121.1 GCA_018240695.1 Pseudomonadota bacterium
TGAGGCTTGCCAAGCAGTACCAATACCCGCCTTCTGGGCATCAAACCCAAAGGCTGCCCCACCAGAGCCACTCACGTAAAATCCCGGGACGGGATTGATGGATTGGGCATTGCCAACTACCGGTAACGCAAGCAGTGCGACCGTTGCTGCCATCTTCTTGATCACAGTTATTCCCCCCAAATGAAGTCGGCCGAACTGTTTGCGTCGCTGCCAATTGGGTAGCGCCACTCGCAGTGCTGCAACGCTATAGTGGCGTAAACTGCATCGTGGAACAACCGGGGATGCGATCTTCGCCTGCCTCCAAAGGAAAACGGCCAGGAATATCCCGACTATCCTCCTGGAGAATTGCTTCGTTTCGGATCAGCCGACGACGATCTCGACAACAGGTGTCCAGAGACAGCCGGCGAGACTGGCCTGAAATCCGATAGCCGCGCTCAAGGGGCGGTCTCTGGTTTCGGCAGAATCGAAAAGGGCGCCACACGCGGCGGACTTTTTTATCGAGGGGCTACTCGCGCGTTGGCAAGGAGCGACTGGGTGGTAGGCCCGGCAGGATTCGAACCTGCGACATAACCGTTATGAGCGGCTCGTTCTAACCGCTGAACTACGGGCCCGCCGGGGCTGCTTTTAGCCCGACTGGGCGGCCGGAGGAAATGAGCTTGTCCCGGTCGGGCCGGACTTCGATCGGCGGAACTCCCGGGGCGTGCTCGCGTTCCTTGGCGAGGGAGGACACTGCGTGGCCGACGACCTCACCAACGAACAGATCGCACTGCTCTACGAGATCGGAGAGTACGATCCCCTCGAGGCCACCGACGACAGGAAAAGAGACCTAAGGTTTCTGCTCGCCGGAGGCTATGTGAAGTCCATGGAAGAGGGGCCCTCGGGCGCGGTCTTCCAGCTCACGGCCAAGGGGAGCGCTTTCCTCAGCGCGCGCGGCGCCGGTCCGAACGAGGCCTGACTATTCGGCCGGGGGAACGAACATGTAGCCCACGCCCCGGACGGTGCGGATGACCGTCGGCTTCTCGGGGGAGGGCTCGATCTTGCGCCGGATGCGCGTGATGCGCAGGTCGATGGCGCGGTCGAACGGGTCGCGGCTGCGGTGGCTGGTGGTCTCGAGCAGCCAGTCGCGGCTGAGCGGCCGGTTGGGGTTCTCGGCGAAGATCTTCAGGATGTCGAACTCGCCCGCGGTCACGGCGACGTCGTTGCCTTCGTCGTCGTGCAGCTCGCGCTTGGAGAGGTCGAGCGTGTGGCGGCCCATGCGAACGCGCTCGATCAGAGACGGCGTGGCCTTGTGCGTGGACCGCCGCAGCACGCTCTTGCAGCGGGCCAGCAGCTCGCGCGGCTCGTAGGGCTTGGCGACGTAGTCGTCGGCGCCGCTCTCGAGGCCCAGCACCTTGTCGACCGAGTCGCCCGCCGCGGTCAGCATGATGATGCCCACGCGCGTGCTGCTCTCGCGCAACCAGCGCGCGAGAGTGAAGCCGTCGTCCTGGCCGGGAAGCTGGACGTCGAGCAGCACGAGGTCGGGCATCGCGCGCGAGATCTGGCGGCGCATCTGCGCGCCGTTCTCGACCGCGGTCACCTTGAGATCGTGATTGGCGAGATAGGTTTCGGCTGCCTTGCGTTGGAAGGCGTCGTCCTCGACCAGCAAGATGGAAGGCTGCTGCATGGCTGGATCCGAAAATGATTTGGTTTCTATGACTGACAAAATACCAAGTTTTTTCAAAGAATTATAGTGTCTTGTTGAGATTCTTGATACAGTAATAGGGTCAATCGACGGCGACCCACAAGATGTTGCTTCGCTCCCTGTCGACCCGCACGGCGCCATGACGCTCGCGGTCGATCCGCCTCCCGCCGTGCTCGACGTCGAAAACCCGGCGCGGCAGGAAGCCTTCGTGCGCGCGGAGTTGATCCGCCGCCTGTTCGAAGGCTCGCGCCAGTCGCGCTACTTCTCGTTCGTGTTGTGGCCGGTGATCGCCGCGATCTACTGGCGGCAGGTCAACCTGATGGAGCTGGTGCCGCCCTTCGTGGCGCATCTCGCCGTGACGCTCGGCTTCGACATGCTGCGCCGGAACTTCGCGCGCGCCAATCCGTCGGACGAAGAGGTCATTCGCTGGGGCTGGTGGTTCGCCACGCTCTCCTTCCTCGCCGGCGCCTGCTGGGGCGTCGCGGGCTACATGCTGGCCTCGAAGGACTACGAGCTGCAGCGCATGCTGCTCGGGCTGGTGCTGCTGGCCACGATCACGACGGCGGTGCCGATCCGCTCGGCGCATCCGCCGACCTTCTATACGTTCTCGCTGGCGACGACCGCGCCGCTGCTGTTCGTGCTGCTGACCAGCGTCGATCCCTTCTATCAGCTGGTCGGCATCGCCGGCGGCGCCTATGTCGGCCATCTCATGGCCTATGTGCGCGACGTCCACAGCTGGCAGTACGACAACATCGCGCTCGCCTACCAGAAGGAGGAGCTGGCCCGCCGCCTCCAGGTCGCCTACGACGAGGAGCGCCTGGCACGCGCCGCCGCGACCGACGCCCAGCGCGACGCCGAGAACGCCAACCAGGCCAAGTCGACCTTCCTCGCGACCGTCAGCCACGAGATCCGCACGCCGATGAACGGCGTGCTCGGCATGATCGACGTGCTGGAGCGCACGCCGCTGTCGGCCGAGCAGCGCGACGCGCTCGGTACCGTGCGCTATTCGGCATCCTCGCTGCTGCGCATCATCGACGACATCCTCGACTTCTCGAAGATCGAGGCGGGCAAGCTCGACCTCGAATGCATCGAGCTGTCGACCATCGAGCTGATCGAGGGCGCGGCCGAGACGCTGGCGCCGCAGGCCGCCGCCAAGGGCATCCGCCTCTTCGCCTATGTCGACGCCGACGTGCCCGAGCGCGTGATCGGCGATCCGCTGCGCCTCCAGCAGATCCTGTTCAATCTCCTGGGCAACGCGCTCAAGTTCACCGAGAAGGGCTCGGTGCGCCTGTCGATCGAGAACGCGGCGGACGGCATGCTGCGCATCCGCGTCGCCGACACCGGCATCGGCCTCACCGACGAGCAGCGCGAGCGCTTGTTCCAGCCGTTCGTGCAGGCCGACAATTCGACGACGCGCCGCTTCGGCGGCACCGGCCTCGGCCTGTCGATCGTCCGCCGTCTCGCCGAGGCCATGCAGGGCGACATCGCGGTCGAGAGCGTGCCGGGCGAGGGCTCGACCTTCACGGTGACGGTGCGGCTCGAGCCTGCGCCGGTGCAGGCGCCGCCGCAGCTGTTGCGCGGCCTGTCGCTGGTCGTGGCGCTGCCCGACGACACCGAGGCGCGCGCCATCGCCCGCTATCTCGGCGATGCGGGTGCGCAGACGAGCCTCGCGCTGAACGCGACCTTCACCGGCATCCAGATCGGCCTCGATCGCTACATCCCGATGGCCGATGGGCCCGTCGCCGATGCCGGCGGCGGCACGCCGCGGCCGTGGCGGCGCGACGTCCTGGTGCGTGCCGTCGCGCGTGCGGCCGGCCGCCCGGGCGATGCCGCGCGGCCCGCGACACCCACGACCGCCGAACCCGGCCGCGTCTCGGGCCGCGTGCTGGTGGTCGACGACAATTCGGTCAACCGCAAGATCCTGGCGCGCCAGCTCGAGCTGGCCGGCGCCTCGACCGACGCGGCGTCCGGCGGCGAGGAGGCGCTCGATCTCTGGCGCAAGGGCCAGTACGACCTCGTGCTCGCCGATCTCCAGATGCCGTCGATGGACGGCTTCGAATTGGCGCGGCGCATCCGCGAGAACGAGCGGCTCGACCGCCGCACGCGCACGCCGATCCTCGCGGTGACCGCGAGCGCGCTGGAAGACCACGAGCAGAAGAGCAGGGCCGTCGGCATGGACGGTCTCATCACCAAACCGGTCGGCATCGAGCAGCTCAAGGCGACGCTCGATGTCTGGCTCAAGAACCAGAAGACGGAGTCCGTGCAATGAGCCATGTGACCATGGAAAAGCCTCCCGTGAACGCCGCGTCCCAGGCCTACGACCGCGACAAGCTGGTCGAGCTGTTCGGCGACGATCCCGCCACGCTCGCCGAGGTCGAGCGCGAGTTCCTCGACACCGCACGCGTGGCCGAGCGCGAGATCGCCGGCACCGACGACTGCGCCGTCATCGCCCGCGCCGCGCACCGGTTGAAGGGCGCGTCGGGCATGATCGGCGCCGCCGCGCTGCGCAGCATCGCCGAGGCGGTCGAGCGCGCGGCCAAGGCGGGAGATCTCGGCGGCGTACGCCGCCTGCACGATCTGTTCGGCCGCGAGGTCGAGCACGTCGCCGCGCAGGTCGCGGCGAACGCGCGTTAGAGTCTGATCTAACTCTTCGGCCGCAGGAAGATCGTCGCCGAGTAGGACAGCAGCGGTTTGCCGTTCTGTTCGAGCAGTCCGCGCAGGAAGGCGAGCGACCGGCCATGCCGCGGGACTTCCACGCGCGTCGTCAGCGGGATGGTGGCTTCGCCGGCAGCCAGGAATTCGGCGGCGAACGAGACGGTGCTGGGCGCCATGCCGGTGACCACGCCGGCGGCGCGCGTCACCGCCGAATCGGCAAAGCTCATCATGTAGCCGCCGTGCAGCACGCCGCCCGAGTTGCACATGTGCGGGAGCGTGGGCTGCACCATGGTGATGCCGTCGCTCTCGGGCCGCGCATAGGACGGGCCGATGTGGCGCGAATAGACGCTGGCGCCGCTCAGCAGCTCGAAGTTCGGCGGCACGGTTTGCGCGACGGCGGCGGCCCGGGCGGGCGCGGCCTCGTCCTTGCGCGCCATCGCCTTGGCGCGCGCGACGTGACGGCAGACGCCGGACCACAGTGCGATCGTCTTGCCATCCTGCGTGATCTTCCCGCGCGCGAAGGCGAGGCGGCCGGTGACCTGCAAGGGCTCGCCGGTCGCCTCGAGCGGCGGGCCGATGCGGCCGGCCGCGAGGAACTCGACCGCGATGCTGACGGTCATGGCGAAAGAGGAGTTGGTGCCGCCGTCGGCGGCGCGCCCGGCCACCAGGCAGAGCGCGTAGTCGGCGAAGGTCAGGATCGCCCCGCCATGCACGCCGCCGGCATAGTTGGCTTGGCGCGGTAGGGTCGGCAGCACGCAGTGGACGGAGCCCGCCTGGCGGGCATCGCCGTCGATGCGGAAATAGAAGGGGCCCGAATGATCCTCGAACGGATCGGACGGGACGAAGACGGAGTAGCGGGCGAGGTCGATGGTGTCGGGCATTCCATGCTGTAATAGAAGAATTGGCGGCGTTTAAGAAGCACCACGGAGCGAAAGACATGGCGGCCGAGCACAAGATCGACGTGAGGCGCGAGACGCACGACGGCGGAGTCGTGGCCTACGTCACCTACGACTATGCGCGGCGGCTGAACGTGCTGAACCCCCAGGCGCTCAAGGACCTCGCGGCGACCTTCCATGCGCTGGCGAAGGAAGACGACCTGCGCGTCGTGGTGTTCGCGGGCGCCGGCGACCGCGCCTTCGTCGGCGGCGCCGACATCAACCACATGGCCGGGATGCGCCATCCCGACGACGGCCGCGCCTTCATCACGCTCGTCCACAAGCTCTGCCAGTCGATCCGCGACTGTCCCGTGCCGGTGATCTGCCGGCTCGAAGGCTACACGCTGGGCGCCGGTCTCGAGGTCGCGGCGGCGTGCGACATCCGGATCGCCTCGGAGGCCGCGCATTTCGGCATGCCCGAGGTGAAGGTCGGCATTCCGTCGGTCGTCGAGGCGGCGTTGCTGCCGCGCCTGATCGGCTGGGGCCGTACCTCGTGGCTGCTGATGGCGGCGGAGAACATCGACGCGGCGACCGCGGATCGCTGGGGGCTGGTCGAACAGGTCGTGCCGGCGGCGAAGCTCGCGGCGGCGGTCGAGCGCTGCGTGCACTCGATCGTCGAGGGCACGCCCAAGGCGGTGCGTGGCCAGAAGCGGCTGATGCGGCGCTGGGAGCGGCTGCCGCTCGACGAGGCGGTGCAGGCCGGCATCGACGCCTTCGCCCAGTCGGTGGGCGAGGGCGAGCACATCGAGCGCATGGCCGCGTTCGTCAATCGCAAGAAGAAGGGATGAGGAAATGAAGATCGATCGCCGTTCCCTGCTGCTCTCCGCCGGCGCCTTCGCCGCCGCCGGGCCGGCGCGCGCCCAAAGCTATCCCGCCAAGCAGGTCACGATCTACGTGCCCTTCACCGCCGGCAGCGGCACCGACACGATGGCGCGCATCTTCGCCGAGCGCCTGACGGCCGTCGGCGGCCAGCCGGTGGTGGTCGACAACAAGCCCGGCGCCAACGGCAGCCTGGCCGCCGTAGCGACGGCGCGCTCGGCGCCCGACGGCCACGGGCTGATGATCACCACCAACACGACGCATGCGGCCAATCCCGCGTTGTTCAAGAGCCTGCCCTACGATCCGGTGAAGGACTTCGAGCCGGTGGCGCTGTTTGGCCTGGCACCCTTCCTCATCGTCGCCACGCCGAACGCGCCCTTCAACAACCTCGCCGAGTTCGTGGCCCACGCGAAAGCCAATCCGGGCAAGCTCACCTTCGGTGCCGGCACGTCGACGGCGCAGGTCTCGGGCGAATACATCAATCGGCTGCTCGGCCTCGACACGCTGCGCGTGCCCTACAAGAGCGCACCGCCGGCGTTGAGCGACGTGATGTCGGGCAACATCCACTACACCTTTATCGATGTCGGCACCGGCCTGCCGCATATCCGCGCCGGCCGGGTGAAGGCGATCGTGTCGACCTCGAGCCAGCGGTCGCCGAACCTGCCGGACGTGCCGACCATGCGCGAGCAGGGCGCGGCATTCGATCTCGACGCCTGGTACGCGATGTACGCGCCGGCCAAGACGCCACGGCCCATCGTCGAGAGGCTGAACGAGATCGTGCGGGTGGAATTCTCCAAGCCCGAGATGCAGCAGCGCATGCGCGACTTCAACGTCATCATGAAGCTCGGCACGCCCGACGACCTGCTGACCTTCGAGAAGGCCGAGATCGCGAAGTGGGCGAAGTTCGCAAAGGAGGCGGGGATCGAGCCGGAAGGCTGATACGCCGCGCGCCTGCGCTTTGTATCGATTGTATCTGTCAATTGACATAGTCTATCGAGCGATATAAATGCACCGGCTTCACGCGATCTGACGCTGGGGTCATGGTTCACATAGTCGCCCGCCATCGCTCGGGGACGCAGGCCCGCGGGGAAGATACCCGCCGCCGCATCCTCGAGACCGCCTTGGAAATCTTCGCCACCGAAGGGTACGAGGGCGCGAGCACGCGCCAGCTCGCCGAGCATGCCGACGTGAACCTGCCGGCGATCCAATATTACTTCGGCAGCAAGGAAGGCCTGTTCCGTGCCGTGCTCGAGGACATCATCGAGCACACCGAGCGCCACATGGCGCCGCTCGCGCCGCGCGTGAAGGCCGCGCTCGCCGATCCCATGACCTCGCGCGATACATTGCTCGACCTCCTGTGCGAGATGCTGCAATCGTTCGTGGCGCTGGTGCTGGGCGGCACGCAGATCGAGAGCCGTCGTCTTCTGTTCGCACGCTCCGAGGTCGAAGACACGCCGGGCCTCGAGCAGCTGCACGAGAGCGGCCGTCGTCACGTCTTCGCGCCCTGCCTCGAGCTGATCGCGCGCCTGCTCGGCCGGCCGGCCGACGATCCCGAGACGTCGCTCCGTACCTTGGCGGTAATTGGCCAGGTCACCATCTTCTGCCACAAGGGCGCGCTGGAAGCAGGTGGGGCGGAGAAGTTCACGCCCGACCGGGCTCGTCTCATTCAGAATCTCGTGCGTGAGCATACGATCGCAATCTTCAGGGCGGTTTCGTCCAAGGCAGCGTCCCTCCAATGAGTTCCCGTTCGTCTTCGTTCCCGCGCGCGCTCCTGCTGGCCAGCGTCGCGTTGATCGCCGGCTGCTCGGCCGGCCCCGACTTCAAGCAGCCCGACAAGCCCAAGGAGCAGGGCTACACGCCCGAGACGCTCGACACGCAGACCGCCGGCGCGCCGGGCGTGCACGGCGGTGCCGCGCAGACGATCGAGCCGGGCCGCGATATTCCCGGCGACTGGTGGACGCTGTTCCGTTCGCAGGAGCTGAGCGCGCTGGTCGAAGAGGCGATGCGCGGCAATCCCGACATCGACGCCGCGCAAGCCTCGCTGCGGCAGGCCAACGAGCTGCTCTATTCGCAGCAGGGCGCGCTGTTCCCGACGATCAGCGCCAAGGGCTCGGCGGTGAACCAGCGGGTCAACGGCGCGCAGTCGGGTATCGACTCGCCGGCCGTCCAGTTCGGCGTGACCTCGGCCTCGCTCAACATCGCCTACTCGCCCGACCTGTTCGGCGGCGTGCGCCGGCAGGTCGAGGCTCAGGGCGCGCAGGCCGACTACCAGCGCTTCCAGCTCGAGGCGACGTATCTCACGCTCACCTCGAACGTGGTCGTGGCCGCGGTCAACCTCGCCTCGCTGCGCGCACAGATCGCCGCGACGCAGCAGGTGATTCGTCTCCAGACCGACGCGCTCAATCTCGTGCAGACACAGTTCAATCTCGGCGGCGCCGCGCAGTCCGACGTGCTTCAGCAGCAGGCCAACCTGCGCGCGACGCAGGCGACCCTGCCGCCGCTACAGAAGGCGCTCGCCCAGCAGCGCAACGGTCTGATGCGCCTGCTCGGCCGGTCGCCGACGGAGGATGCGGGCCAGGGCCTGCGCCTCGACACGCTGCACCTGCCGGAAGAGCTGCCGCTCAGCCTGCCCTCGCAGCTCGTCGACCAGCGGCCCGACGTGCGCTCGGCCGTGGCCCAGCTCCACACGGCGTCGGCCAATATCGGCGTCGCGGTGTCGGCGCAGATGCCGCAGTTCAACATCACCGGCGCGCTCGGCTTCACATCGCTCGGCTTCCAGACGATGTTCTCGCCGGCCTCGACGGTCTGGAATCTCGGCATCAGCCTCGCCCAGACGCTGTTCGACGGCGGCCAGCTCGATCATAACCGCAAGGCCGCGATCGCGGCCTACGACAAAGCGGCGGCGCAGTATCGCGGCACCGTGCTGTCGGCCTTCCAGGACGTGGCCAACGCGCTGCGCGCCATCCAGGCCGACGCCGACGGCCTGCGCGCGGCGGTCGCCGCCGAGCAGACCGCGGCGGCGAGCCTCAACCTCTCGCAGCAGCAATACCAGTTCGGCGCGGTGAACTATCTCGCGCTGTTGCAGGCGCAGCAGACCTACCAGAACGCCGTGCTGAGCCGCGTCAAGGCGCAGGCCACGCGCTACAGCGATACCGCCGCGCTCTTCCAGGCGCTGGGCGGCGGCTGGTGGAACCGCAACGACGTCGCGCCCCAGTCCAAGGGCAAGCCCGGCGTGTTCACCCTGCCGCCGATCGACCAACTACACCTGCCGCGCGCAGGCCACTGATTTCGGAGAGAGCTGCGATGATCAAGAGAATGCTCATCATGTTGGTCCTGGTCGGCGCGGTGCTGGGCGGCATCTACGCCTTCCAGAACTTCGTCGCCGGCAAGATCAAGACGGTGATGGCCGGCATCGGCAACATGCCGCAGACCGTGGCGACCACGAAGGCCACGACCTCCGACTGGCAGCCGCAGATGGAAGCCGTCGGCTCGCTCCGCGCCGTCAGCGGCGCCGACCTCTCGCTCGAGCTGGCCGGCGTGGTCGCCGAGATCAACTTCCAGTCGGGCGACGACGTCGAGGCCGGCAAGACGCTGCTGCGCCTGCGCAACGACGACGACGTGGCGAAGCTGAAGTCGCTCCAGGCCCAGGCCGATCTCGCCCAGGTCAACTACGACCGCGACGTGAAGCAGCTCAACGCCAAGGCGGTCAGCCAGGCCGTCGTCGACACCGACGAGGCCAACCTGCGCAACTTCCGCGCCCAGGTCGACCAGCAGAAGGAAGTCGTCGACAAGAAGGTCCTGAAGGCGCCGTTCGCCGGCCGTCTCGGCATTCGCCAGGTCGATCTCGGCCAGTATCTCGGCGCCGGCACCAACATCGTGACGCTCCAGGCGCTGTCGCCGATCTACGTCGACTTCCTGCTGCCGCAGCAGTCGCTCGAGATCGCCAAGGTCGGCCAGCCGATCAAGGTCAAGGTCGACACGTTCCCGGGCAAGCTGTTCTCCGGCAAGGTCACGTCGATCAACTCGAAGGTCGACCAGAACACCCGCAACGTGCAGGTCCGCGGCACGCTCGACAACACCGAGCACCAGCTGCTGCCCGGCATGTTCGCCACGGTCGACATCGATTCGGGCGCGCCGCAGAAGCTGATCACGCTGCCGCAGACGGCGATCACCTACAACGCGTACGGCAGCCTCGTGTACATCATCGACGAGAAGGACAAGGGCCCCGACGGCAAGCCGAAGCTCGTCGCCCGCCAGACCTTCGTGACCACCGGCAGCACGCGCGGCGACCAGGTCTCGGTGCTGAAGGGCGTGAAGGAGGGCGACACGGTGGTAATCGCCGGCCAGATGAAGCTGCGCAACGGCGTGGGCGTCATCGTCAACAACTCGGTCGTGCCGGCCAACGATCCCAATCCCAAGCCTGCCGACCAGTAAGGGCTTTTCGCGATGAAATTCACCGATCTCTTCATCCGCCGTCCGGTGCTCGCGACGGTGGTGAGCCTGATGATCCTGGTGCTCGGCCTGCGCGCGATCGGCGCGCTGCCGGTGCTGCAATATCCGCGCACGGAGAACGCCATCGTCACCGTGACCACGGTGTTCTACGGCGCCGATCCCGACGTGGTGGCGGGCTTCATCACGACGCCGCTCGAGCAGGCGATCGCCCAGGCCAACGGCATCGACTACATGACCTCGACCAGCCTGTCGGGCGTCAGCACGATCACGGTGAACCTGCGGCTGAACTATCCGTCCGACAAGGCGTTGGTCGAGATCACGACCAAGGTGAATTCGGTCCTCAATCGATTGCCGATCGGCTCGCAGCAGCCGACCCTGACGGTGAAGATCGGCCAGACGATCGACGCGATGTATATCGGCTTCTCGTCCGAAGAACTCGCCCCCAACCAGATCACCGATTATCTCACCCGCGTGGTGCAGCCCAAGCTGCAATCCGTGGTCGGCGTGCAGACCGCCGAGCTGCTCGGCGCCAAGAACTTCGCGCTGCGCGCCTGGCTCGATCCCAAGAAGCTTGCGGCGTTCGGCCTGACCGCCGCCGACGTCAGCAACGCGCTCAGCGCCAACGACTACATCTCCGGCCTCGGCACGACCAAGGGCCAGATGGTCCAGGTCAACCTCGTCGCCTCGACCGCGCTGCACTCGCTGGCAGAATTCCGCAAGCTCGTGCTGAAGCAGGCCAATGGCGCGATCGTCCGTCTCGAGGACGTGGGCGAGGTCACGCTGGGCTCCGACGACTATGAGAGCCAGGTCGCGTTCGACGGACAGAAGGCGGTCTATATCGGCATCCAGGTGGCGCCCTCGGCCAACCTGCTCGACGTCATCAAGGGCGTGCGCGACGTCTTTCCCGACATCGTGGCGCAGTTCCCGCAGGGGCTGAACGGCCGCATCGTCTACGACTCGACGGCCTTCGTGAACAGCTCGATCGACGAGGTGATCCGCACCCTGGTCGAGGCGCTGCTGATCGTGACCGTCGTGGTGTTCCTGTTCCTGGGCTCGCCGCGCTCGGTGCTGATCCCGGTCATCGCCATCCCGCTGTCGCTGATCGGCACCTTCACGATGATGGCGGCCTTCGGCTTCTCCATCAATCTGCTGACCCTGCTGGCGCTCGTGCTGGCGATCGGCCTGGTGGTCGACGACGCCATCATCGTGGTCGAGAACGTGAACCGGCACATGGAGGAGGGGGCGTCGCCCGTCCAGGCCTCGATCGACGCCGCGCGCGAACTGGCGGGTCCGATCATCGCCATGACCGTGGTGCTGATCGCGGTCTACGTGCCGATCGGCTTCCAGAAGGGCCTGACCGGCGCGCTGTTCACCGAGTTCGCCTTCACGCTGGTCGGCGCCGTCACGGTGTCGGCGGTGATCGCCCTCACGCTTTCGCCGATGATGTGCTCGCGCATGCTGAAGCCCGTGAAGGCCGACGACACGAGCTGGGACGCGCGGCTGGTGCACCGCATCGACAAGGTCTTCGACGGCACGCGGCGCTACTACGCCCGCCGCCTGCACGGCAGCCTGAACTACATCCCGGTGACGGCGGTGTTCTCCGTCATCATCCTGGGCAGCATCGTGTTCCTGTACTCGACGACGCGCAGCGAGCTCGCGCCGCAGGAGGACCAGGGCATCGTCATCACCCTGGCGACCTCGGCGCCCAACGCCACGATCGACCAGCGCCTGCTCTATTCGAAGGAGGTCTACAAGATCTTCACGCAGCATCCCGAGACCGACCACGTCTTCCAGCTCGACGTGCCGGGACAGTCGATCGCGGGCATGGTGCTGAAGCCCTGGGACCAGCGCACGATCACCAGCAACAAGCTCCAGCCCGTGATCCAGCAGCAGATCTCCCGCGTCGCCGGCGCCCAGGTCGTGGCCTTCCAGCCGCCGCCGCTGCCGGGCTCGACTGGCCTGCCGGTGCAGTTCGTCATCACCACGACGGGCGACTTCCCCGCGCTCAACGAGGTGGCGCAGGCCTTCCTGAAGGAGGCCAACCAGAGCGGCCGTTTCATCTTCATCAACACCGACCTCAAGATCGACCTGCCGGAGTCGACGGTGGTGATCGACCGCAACAAGGCGGCCCAGCTCGGCCTCAAGATGAGCGACATCGGCGGCGCGCTCGCCTCCATGCTGGGCGGCGGCTACGTCAACTACTTCGCGCTCGACGGCCGCTCCTACAAGGTGATCCCGCAGGTCCAGCAGAAGTCGCGTCTCAACACCGACCAGCTCTTGAACTACTACATCCGCGTCGCCGACGGCTCGTCGGTGCCGCTGTCGACGGTCGCCAAGATCGTGACGCGCACCACGCCGGAGTCGCTGAACCACTTCCAGCAGCTCAACAGCGCCACCATCCAGGGCGTGACCTTCCCCGGCGTGTCGCAGGCCGAGGCGCTCGACTATCTGCGCGACCTCGCCGCGCGCGCCCTGCCGGCGGGCTACACGGTCGACTATGGCGGCCTATCGCGCCAGTACGTCCAGGAATCGGGCGGCTTCGTGCTGACCTTCGGCTTCGCCCTGATCATCATCTTCCTGTCGCTGGCGGCGCTGTTCGAGAGCTTCCGCGACCCGCTGATCATCCTGTTCTCGGTGCCGATGTCGATCGCGGGCGCGCTGATCTTCATCAACGTGCTGGGCACGATGGACCTGCCGGGGGCGTCGCTGAACATCTACACCCAGGTCGGCCTGGTCACGCTGATGGGCCTGATCTCCAAGCACGGCATCCTGATCGTCGAGGTCGCCAACGAACTCCAGCGCGAGGGCCGCAACAAGCGCGAGGCCATCGAGGAAGCCGCCGGCATCCGCCTGCGTCCCATCCTGATGACCACCGCGGCGATGGTGCTGGGCGTCGTGCCGCTGATCACCGCCTCGGGCGCCGGCGCGCTGTCGCGCTTCGCCATGGGCCTGGTGATCGCCAGCGGCATGGCGATTGGCACGCTGTTCACGCTGTTCGTGGTGCCGGCGGTCTATGTGATGATCGCGGGCGACCACTCCAAGGCGCACGAGGACGCCCGCGCCGGCGTCGCGCCGGCGGAATAGGCGAGGGAGGCGGGCCTCAGGCCCGCCTTATCAGGCGCAGGAGCAGCAGCAGGATGATGGAGCCCATCATCGCGTAGACGATCTGCTCGCCCACGCCCGTGCCGATGTGCACGCCGAACTTGGGGAACAGCCAGCTCGCGATGAAGGCGCCGGCGATGCCGA
>JAFEFH010000122.1 GCA_018240695.1 Pseudomonadota bacterium
TGTCTGATTTCCCTAGGGGTGAAGGCGCCTGTCTACACCAGATTGGCCCGCACGAAAAAGCGGTGCCCCATGAAGGACACCGCTTCTTTTTGTCGTGCGAGGGCGCGGGATCAGCCGCGCAGGTCGTAGCGGTCGAGATCCATGACCTTGGCCCAGGCCGCCGCGAAATCCTCGGCGAACTTCTGCTGGGCGTCGGCCGAGCCGTAGACCTCGGCCAGCGCGCGCAGCTGGGCGTGCGAGCCGAAGATCAGGTCGATGCGGGTGCCGGTCCACTTCACCGCCTGGGTCTTGCGGTCGCGGCCCTCGTAGACGCCCTGCTCGCCCGCCTTGGGCTGCCACTCCGTGCCCATGTCGAGCAGATTCACGAAGAAGTCGTTGCTGAGCGTGCCCGGCTTGTTGGTGAACACACCGTGCGGAGACTTGCCGGCATTGATGCCGAGCACGCGCAGGCCGCCCACCAGCACCGTCATCTCCGGCGCCGAGAGGGTGAGCAGCTGCGCGCGATCGACCAGCGCTTCCTCGGGCGACATGAACTGCTTGCCGCTGGCGTAGTTGCGGAAGCCGTCGGCGCGCGGCTCGAGGGCCGCGAAGGAGTCGGCATCGGTCTGCTCGGCCGAGGCATCGCCGCGGCCCGAGGAGAAGGGCACCTTCACCTCGACGCCGGCATCCCTGGCGGCCTTGTCGACCGCCGC
This sequence comes from Pseudomonadota bacterium, assembly GCA_018240695.1. Lineage (GTDB taxonomy): Bacteria > Pseudomonadota > Alphaproteobacteria > Reyranellales > Reyranellaceae > Reyranella. Next base: position 693 of record JAFEFH010000122.1, read on the forward strand.
GGTGCCGCCCAGCACGATCAGGTCGGCCAGCGAGACCTTCTTGCCCGCCTCCTTCTTGATGGCCTCGAGCGTGTCGAGCACCTTCCTGAGCTGGGCAGGGTCGTTGACCGCCCAGTCCTTCTGTGGCGCGAGGCGCACGCGCGCGCCGTTGGCGCCGCCACGCTTGTCGGAGCCGCGGAAGGTCGAGGCCGAGGCCCAGGCGGCGGAGACCAGCTCCGACACCGAGAGGCCCGAGGCCAGGATCTTCTGCTTGAGCGCGGCCACGTCGGCATCGGCGAGCTTCTCGCCGGCGGGAATCGGGTCCTGCCAGATCAGCGTCTCCTTCGGCACCAGCGGGCCGAGATAGCGCTGCACCGGTCCCATGTCGCGGTGCGTGAGCTTGTACCAGGCGCGGGCGAAGGCGTCGGCGAACTGGTCGGGATGCGCGTGGAAGCGGCGCGAGATCTTCTCGTAGGCCGGGTCGAAGCGCAGCGCGAGATCCGACGTCAGCATGGTCGGCACGTGCTTCTTCGACGGGTCGAACGCGTCGGGGATCGTCGCGTCGGCGTTCTTCGCCGTCCACTGCTTGGCGCCGGCCGGGCTCTTGGTCAGTTCCCATTCGAACCTGAACAGGTGGTCGAAGAAGTCGTTGCTCCACCTGGTCGGCGTGCGTGTCCACGTCACCTCGGGACCGCCGGTGATGGAGTCCTTGCCGATGCCCGTGCCGAACGTGCTCTTCCAGCCCAGTCCCTGGTCCTCGATCGCACCACCCGCCGGCTCGACGCCGACCAGCGACGGGTCGCCCGCGCCGTGCGTCTTGCCGAAAGTGTGGCCGCCCGCGATCAGCGCGACGGTCTCCTCGTCGTTCATCGCCATGCGCGCGAAGGTCTCGCGGATGTCGCGCGCCGAGGCCACGGGGTCGGGGTTGCCGTTGGGGCCTTCCGGATTGACGTAGATCAGGCCCATCTGCACGGCGCCCAGCGGCTCGGCCAGTTCGCGCTCGCCGCTGTAGCGCTCGTCGCCCAGCCACGCGCCCTCGGGACCCCAGTAGAGTTCCTCCGGCTCCCACTGATCGACGCGGCCGCCGGCGAAGCCGAAGGTCTTGAAGCCCATCGATTCGAGCGCGGCGTTGCCGGCCAGCACATAGAGGTCGGCCCACGAGATCTTGCGGCCGTACTTCTGCTTGATCGGCCACAAGAGGCGGCGCGCCTTGTCGAGATTGGCGTTGTCGGGCCAGCTGTTCAGCGGCGCGAAGCGCTGCTGTCCGCCGCCGGCGCCGCCGCGGCCGTCGGCGATGCGATAGGTGCCGGCGCTGTGCCAGGCCAGCCGGATGAACAGGCCGCCATAGTGGCCGAAGTCGGCCGGCCACCAGTCCTGCGAGTCGGTCATCAGGGCCTTGAGGTCCTCGATCACCGCGGCGAGGTCGAGGCTCTTGAATTCCCTGGCGTAGTCGAAGGTGCCGCCCATCGGGTTCGACCGCGGGGCATGCTGGTTGAGGCCCTCGATCTTCAACTGGTTGGGCCACCAGTCGCGGTTGGCGCGGGGCTGGGGCTTGCCCGAGAACGGGCACTTGCTGGCGTCAGGCATGGCTTCCTCCGTTGGTACGTCTCTGAACGTAGTTTAGAACTATTCTAAATTAAAGAGGTCCCGCAACCGATTTTTTCATGGGTTAATCTGGATACCGAAATGCTCGCCGAACCCGTCGTCCTTGCTTTGTCGCTGGCCTATCTCGGCCTGCTGTTCGCCGTCGCCTATTTCGGCGACCGGCACGCGGGCGCGTGGTCGGCCAGCAGCCGCCTGGCGCCCGCGGTCTACGGCCTGTCGCTGGCGATCTACTGCACGTCGTGGACCTTCTATGGCGCGGTCGGCAGTGCGGCGATCTCGGGCTTCGGCTTCATCCTGATCTACACCGGCCCGGCGCTGGTGATGACGGTGGGCTATCCGGTGCTGCGCAAGATGGTGCGGCGCGCCAAGCAGCATAACGTGACCTCGATCGCCGACTTCCTCGCCTCGCGCTACGGCAAGAGCCGCGCCGTCGGCGTCACCGCCACCTTGTTCGCGACGATAGGCGTGCTGCCCTACATCGCGCTCCAACTCCAGGCGGTGTCGTCGTCGTTTCGCACCGTTGCGGATCCGACGCCGTGGATCGGCACCGGCGCCGGCCATCCCGACACCGCGCTGATGGTGGCGGCGCTGATGGCGGTGTTCACCATCCTGTTCGGCGTGCGCAACGTGCAGGCCTCCGAACAGCATCGCGGCATGATGGTCGCGATCGCCTTCGAATCGGTGGTGAAGCTCGCGGTACTGCTGGGCATGGGACCGTTCGTGCTGTTCGTGCTGTTCGACGGCCCGTCCGACCTGTGGGCGTGGCTCGACCATCAGCCCGCGTTGACGCAGCAGGTGACGCAGGCCGGCTCGCCGCTCACCTGGGTGGTGACCTCGCTCCTGTCGGCGGTGGCGTTCCTCTGCCTGCCGCGCCAATTCCACGTCGCCGTGGTCGAGCACGGCCATCCGGCCAGCCTGCGCACCGCCCGCTGGATGTTCCCGGCCTACCTCGTGCTCATCAACCTGTTCGTGGTGCCGATCGCGGCGGCGGGCCTGCTGCTGGTCGGCCGGCAGGCCAATCCCGACCTCTACCTCTTGCAGCTGCCGATCAGCCACGGCGCGAGCGGCCTCGCCGCTTTGGTCTTCATCGGCGGCCTGTCGGCGGCGACCGCGATGGTGGTGGTGGCCTGCATGGCGCTGTCGGCGATGATCGGCAACGAGCTGATCATGCCGTACATGCTCAGCCGACATGCCGGCCGGCAAAGCGAGATGGGCCGGCTGGTCGTGTTCGTGCGCCGTGCCGCCGTCGTGCTCATCCTGATGGCGGCCTACGCCTACGAGCGCACGATCTCGGGTTACCTCTCGCTCGCCTCGATCGGTCTCATCAGCTTCGCCGCCGTCGCCAATTTCGCGCCGGGCCTGCTGCTCGGCCTCTACTGGCGGCGCGCGCACCGCTACGGCGTCGTCGCCGGCCTGATCGGCGGCTTCGTCGTGTGGTTCTACGCGCTGCTGTGGCCGAGCCTCTATCAGCTGCCGGGCGTGGGGCAGGCGGCGCCGCTCGCGGCGTGGCTGCCGGCGCCGTTCAACGCGCTCGACCCGGTGGGCCAGGGCTTCGTCGTCGGCACCGTCGTCAACACCCTGCTGCTGGTCGGCGTGTCGCTCATGGTGCGCGCGGTCGGCACCGACGCCCAGCAGGCCGACGCCTTCGTGCTGGGCGCCGAGCCCGAGCAGAGCGACGAGGCCAAGCCGTCGGACGCGCGCCGCGTCGCCGAATTGCGCGCCATGCTCGCGCGCTTCGTGGGCGCCGAGCGCGCGGCCACGGCGCTGGGATCGGCGCCGATCTCGATCGAGGCGGCGCTCAGCCGCACCGAGCGCCTGTTGTCGGGCACGCTGGGCGCGGCCTCGGCGCGCGTCATCGTCGCGGCGTTCGGCGGCCGGCGGCTGCCGCGCAGCGCGCGGGCGCTGATCGACGAGGCCTCGGCCGCGATCGGCTACAACTACGAGATCCTGCGCAACACGCTCGACCATGTCGGCATGGGCATCGCCGCCTACGACCGCGACCGGCGGCTGGAATTCTCCAACGACCGCTTCGCCACCCTGCTGTCGCTCGACCACGAGCTGCTGCGGCGGCCGACGCGGGCGCAGACGCACGAGATCGAGACGCCCGACGGCCGGGTGGTCGAGCTGCGCCTCGATCCGCTGCCGGCGGGCGGCTTCGTCGCCACCTGCAACGACGTGACGGCGCGCGTGCGCACCGCCGAGGCGTTGCGCGACAGCGACCGCCAGCTCCGCCAGTCGAAGGAGACGCTGGAGCAGCGCGTGATCGAGCGCACCGCCGAGCTGGAGGCGAGCCGCGCCGAGGCGGAGGCCGCCAACCTCGGCAAGACGCGCTTCATCGCCGCCGCCAGCCACGACCTGTTGCAGCCGCTGCACGCCGCGCGCCTGTTCACCTCGGCGATGATGGACCGCGATCCCGGCAACGATCTCGGCGGCAAGATCGACACCAGCCTCGGCGCCGTCGAGTCGCTGCTCGACGCGCTGCTCGACATCTCCAAGCTCGATGCCGGCGCGTTTCGGCCCGAGAAGCGGCCGTTCGCGTTGCAGCCGATGTTCGAATCGCTCGCCACCGCCTTCGCGCCGGTCGCGGCGCGGCGCGGCGTGAAGCTCGTGGTCGTGCCGACCAGGGCGTTCGTGGCGACCGATCCCGCCTTCCTGCGCCGCATCCTCCAGAACCTGCTGTCCAACGCGCTGCGCTACGGCCGGCCCGAGGGCCGCCAGCAGCGCGTGCTGCTGGGCGCGCGCCGCGAGGGCGACGCGCTGCGGCTCGAGGTCAAGGACAACGGGCCGGGCATCGCCAGCGACAAGCAGACGGTGATCTTCGACGAGTTCGTGCGGCTCCAGCCCGAGGACGAGCAGCCGCGCGAGGAACGCGGCCTCGGCCTCGGCCTCGCCATCGTCGAGCGCGTGGCGCGCATGCTCGAACTGCCGGTGCGCATCTCCTCGGCGCCGGGCCAGGGCTCGACCTTCTCGGTGATCGTGCCCTGCGTGCCCGCGACTTCGGTGGCGGCGCTGCCGCTGTCGGCGCCGCAGGCCGTGCCGGCCCTGGAGGCGGGCAGCTTCGTGCTCTGCATCGACAACGAGGCGCGCGTGCTCGAGGCGATGGCGGCGCTGCTGGGCGGCTGGGGCTGCGCGGTGGCGACGGCCTCCTCGCAGGCCGAGGCGCTGCGCCGGGTCGAGGAGGCGGGGCGGCTGCCCGACCTCGTGCTGGCCGACCTGCATCTCGACGACGAGACGGACGGGTTGGCGGTCGTGGCCGGCCTGCGCACGGCGTGGGGCCGCGACGTGCCGGCGGCGCTTGTCACCGCCGATCGCGATCCGACCCTGCGGCTGCGCACGCGCGCGGCACGGATGGAACTGCTGCACAAGCCGGTGAAGCCCGCCGCCTTGCGGGCGCTGCTGCGGATGCGCGAGGGCGCTAGACCTTCGGCAGCGCCAGCGCGCGCGCTTCGATGACGGCCTGGGTGCGCGAACGGACGCCGAGCTTGCGCAGGATCACCGTGACATGAGCCTTCACCGTGGCCTCGCCGATGCCGAGCTTGTAGGCGATCTGCTTGTTCTGGTCGCCGTGGACCATCAGCGCGAGCACGCGCCATTGCTGCGGCGTGAGCTGGGCGGCGCGCTGGGCGAAGGTGTCGCCGTCGGCCGCCTCGGGCGGCGCCAGGATCTCGCCGTCGAGGACGGCGCGCACGGTGGCCGCGATCTCGTCCAGCGAGGCCGACTTGTCGACATAGGCCGAGGCGCCGAGATCGTGGGTGCGGCGCGCGACCGCCGCGTCGCGGGCGGCCGAGACGACGATGATCGGCACCGTGGGATGCTGCGAGCGCAGGAGCGCGAGGCCCGCCAGCCCGTCCATGCCCGGCATGTCGAGGTCGAGCAGCACGGCGTCGATGTCGGGCTGCCGCTCCAGCGCGGCCTCGACCTCGCCGAGGCTGGCCGCGCGCGCGACAACGGCGCCCGCGAAGGCATGGCCGAGCGCGGTGCTGAGCGCGTCGCGCACCATCGGATGATCGTCCGCGACCAGGAACGATCGCGGCGCAGGCGCTGGTTCGGTCATCGACCGTTCTTCTTCCCCCCGACTGCAAGAGTGATCGAGCGTCGCTGCCTCTTCAACCCCAAAGCCGGGCGGTTGTCAGGCGAACCGAGCCGGAGCAGAATCGCGCCATGAACCTCGACGCCATCAAGATCGGCCACAATCCGCCCGACGACGTGAACACCATCATCGAAGTGCCGATCGGCGGCGAGCCGATCAAGTACGAGATGGACAAGGCGGCGGGCACCTTGGTGGTCGACCGCTTCCTCTACACGCCGATGCGCTATCCGGGGAACTACGGCTTCGTGCCCCATACGCTCAGCGACGACGGCGATCCGATCGATGTGCTGGTCGCCAACACCCGGCCGATCATCCCGGGCGCCGTGATCAACGTGCGGCCGATCGGCGTGCTGCGCATGGAGGACGATGGCGGCGGCGACGAGAAGATCATCGCGGTGCCCACGACCAAGATCACCCAGCGCTATGTCGGCGTGAACAGCTACCGCAACCTGCCCGAGATCACGCGCCACCAGATCGAGCACTTCTTCGTCCACTACAAGGACCTCGAGCCCGGCAAGTGGGTGAAGCTGCAGGGCTGGGGCGACGCCGACGAGGCGCGCCGCCTGATCGCCGAGGCGATCGAGCGCGCCAAGGGTAAGTAGAAGGGTAAACAGAGCCGCGGACCCTTGCCGGGCACGCGGTTCGTCCTATATCGGTCCCCCATGAACGGCGACAACACGACAGCCCAGTCCCACCAGTTCCAGGCGGAAGTCGCGGAACTCCTGAACCTGATGGTCCACTCGGTCTATTCGGAGACCGACGTCTTCCTGCGCGAGCTGGTCTCGAACGCCTCCGACGCGCTCGACAAGGTGCGCTACGAGGCGATCGCCCGGCCGGAGCTGCTGGGCGAGGGCGAGAGGCTCGCCATCCGCATCGTGCCCGACGCCGCGGCCAAGACCCTGACCATCGCCGACAACGGCATCGGCATGGACCGCCAGGAGCTGATCGACAATCTCGGCACCGTGGCGCGCTCGGGCACCAAAGCGTTCCTCAAGGGCATCAAGGACGCCAAGGAAGGGCTTGGCCTGATCGGCCAGTTCGGTGTCGGCTTCTACGCGGCCTTCATGGTCGCCGACCGCATCGAGGTGACCAGCCGCCGCGCCGGTTCCTCCGAGACCTGGGTATGGAGTTCGACCGGCGGCGCGGGCTTCGAGATCGCGCCCGCGAGCGAGGAGCAGGCCGGGCGCGTGCCGCGCGGCACCGAGATCCGGCTGCATCTCAAGGACGACGCGGCGCGCTATCTCCAGCCGCACGAGCTCGAGCGCATCGTGCGCACCTATTCCGATCACATCCTGTTCCCGATCGAGCTGGTCGACGACAAGGGCGAGGCGCGCCAGATCAATGCCGCGAGTGCCCTGTGGCAGCGCGCCAAGTCGGAGGTGAAGCCCGAGGACTACACCCAGGCCTATCGCTCGATCGCCATGGCGTTCGACGAGCCCGCGCTCACCCTGCACTACAAGGTCGAGGGCCGGCAGTCCTACGCCGTGCTGCTGTTCGTGCCGAGCACGCCGCCGTTCGACATGGCCGATCCCGGCCGCAAGGGGCGGGTGAAGCTCTATGTCCGCCGCGTCTACATCACCGACGACGCCGACCTGCTGCCGGCCTACCTGCGCTTCGTGCGCGGCGTGGTCGACAGCGAGGACCTGCCGCTCAACCTCTCGCGCGAGATGTTGCAGAACAATCCGCAGGTCGTGCAGATCCGCAACGGCCTCGTCACCCGCGTGATCGGCGAGCTGGAGAGCACGGCCGCCAAGGATGCCGAGACCTACGCCACGGTGTGGAAGGCGTTCGGCCCCGTCCTCAAGGAGGGGCTGTACGAGGATTTCGAGCGCCGCGCGCAGTTGCTGGGCCTCGGCCGCTTCGCCACGACGGCGACGAGCGGCGAGGAGCTGCGCTCGCTCAAGCAGTACGTGGCCGATCTCAAGCCCAACCAGACCGAGATCTACTATCTGGTGGGCGAGAGCCTCGACCGGCTGAAGTCCAATCCCAAGCTCGAGGCGGCGCGGGCGCGCGGCATCGAGGTGCTGCTGTTGACCGATCCGATCGACGCCTTCTGGACGACCATGCCGCAGGACTTCGAGGGCAAGCCGCTGAAGTCGCTGAGCCAGGGCGATGTCGACTTCGGGCTGGTGCCGCTGCTCGACAAGGACGCGGACAAGCCGGAGGACAAGGGCTCGGCCGAGGACGACGCGGCCGTCATCAAGACGGTGAAGGAGGCGCTGGGCGACCAGGTCTCCGAGGTGCGCGCCTCGCAGCGCCTGACCGACAGCGCCTCGTGCCTGGTGGCGGCGGCGCAGGGCCGCGATCGCGAGCTGGAGCGTATGCTGGCGCGTCAGAACCGCGGCAGCGGCGCCAAGCCGATCCTCGAGCTGAACATGCGGCACGCGCTGGTGAAGGCGCTGGCCACGGCGAGCGGCGCGGGCCGGCAGGACGAGGTGGGCGACATCGCTTCGCTGCTGCTCGACCAGGCGCACATCCTCGATGGCGAGGTGCCGGCCGATCCGGCGGCCTTCGCGCGGCGTCTCAATGCGTTGGTGGTGCGGGGCCTCGGCACGGAGCGTTGATCGGGGGCCGAACGATCCGGGGGGAGTCATGAGGCAGACGGCGACATTCGGCGCACTGTTGCTCGCGCTTTGCACGGGCAGCGGCGCGCTCGCGGCCGACTTCACCGCGCAGACCGTCACGGTCGGCATGCGCAAGAGCATGGAGGCGACGCTCTACGTGCCCAAGGGGCCGGGGCCGTTCCCGACGATCCTCGAGATGCACACCAGCGGCGGCATCTCGGAAGCCGATCGCGGCTACTGCGCCAACCTCGCGCGCGAGGGCTATATCTGCATCGCGCCGGCGTTCCTGCGGGCGCACGGCATCAACAGTCCCGAGCTGCGGCGCAAGGCCTTCACCAGCGAGGCGCGGCCGATCATGGAGGATTTCCGCGGGATCATGAACGAGCTGCAAGCGATGCCGCAGGCCAGGAAGGGCGCGACCGGCGTCGTGGGCTTCTCGAACGGCGGTTACTTTGCGGCGTTGATCGCCTCGCTGGGCCGCGTGAAGGCGGCGGTCAGCTACTACGGCACCTTCACCGGCGCCAACACCGACAAGAACCTCGACCGGATGCGCGAGCGCTGGAAGGCGTCGAGCTCGCCGTTGCTCATCCTGGCAGGCGAGAACGACACGACCATCGGCGCCGAGACGCCGCGCGCGCTCGAGGCGATCATCAAGGCCGTGGGCGCGCCGTACGAGATCAAGATGTATTCAGGCGTCGGCCACGACTTCGACCGCAGCGGCTCGACCGGTCCGAACAACGGCGCGGCTGCCGCCGATGCCTGGCAGCGCACCTTGGTCTTCCTGCGCGCGCACGGCGTCTGACGCGTCGCTTGCTTCAGTCGTTGGCGGGCGCGAAGCCTTCCACCTCTGCGCCGGCCTTCATCCAGCCGGGCTTGGCGGCCGGTGCTGGCGCCGCGGTGCGGCCCTTGCGGGCGGGCGCTTCGGCCAGCGTCCATTCGGCGGTCTCGGCCGACAGCTCGACCTCGAGCGCCACGCGCTCGGTATCGGGGGAGAGGGCGGTGACCTTGAAGCGGCCGGGCTCGGGCAGCCAGGCGGCCTGGCCGCCGGCGATCCCCCAGGTCTCGCGGTCGAGGAAGTAGACCAGCGCGTGCGGATCGGCGGCGCCGCCGCTGACGCGCAGCACGGGCAGGTCGAGATGCGCGCCTGGCGCGAGATCGAACGGCGCGCTCACGACCTGGATGTTCTTCGGCGTGCCGAAGAAGAGCTGGCAGTGCCGCAGCGGCGCGTCGCTCTGGTTGGTCGCGCGGGCCAGGAACGCCCGCGCCGGCGGCAGCCGGTCGCCGGTGACGTCGACGGCATCGGCTTCGTCGATCGAGCCGCGCAGTTGCAACTTCAACGGGCCCGGCGACGATACGGGCACCGCCACGGAACGACGGGCAGCAGCCTTGGGCGCGGCGTGGGGCGCGGGCTTGGGAGCCGCCGCCTCGAGCCGGGCGAAAAGACGCGGCGGCGCGGCGGCGAAGCGGACGAGGAAGACCGCGAGCGCAGCAGCGACCAGGAGCGACAGGAGCGCGGACGGCGTGGCGAGCTCGGCCTCGTGGCCCGACAGCCAGCCGGCGACATAGAGAGCCAGCAGGACAAGCACCGGCGGCCATGCATTGGCGAGGTTCCACGAGGTCTGCCAGGCATCCTCGATACAGGACCGATAGAACTTCAAGCCGTTCCGCATGCTGCGCGTCGAACTCCCCGTTGGGCGGACTTGCGTGTCCGGAGCTGCCCGACAATAGCGGACGGCGGTGCGGTTCCGGCGCGGCTGCGGCGAATATTGCTGAGGATAAAGAGGGCCGCCGGGCGGCGCCGCGGGGGTTGACGGCAAAAGCTGGCCGGTAGGAGAGATATTGACGGAGGAACCGCCGATGTCCGAACCGCTGCCCGCCCTCTGCCTGATCGCCGTGCCCGGACGGCGCCGCCGCACCATCGAACTGTGCCGCGAGACCGAGCGGCGGGGCTATGCCGGCATCTATGTGCCGAGCCCCTTCGGCAACATGTCGATGTGCGAGGCGCTGGCCTGGCAGACGGATGCCATCCCGTTCGCGACGGCGATCGCGCCGATCTACCAGCGCACGGTCGTCGACTTCGCCCAGAGCGCCGCGATGATGCACGAGGTGTCGGGCGGCCGCTTCAGTCTCGGCATCGGCATCGCGCACGGCCCCTCGCACGTGCGCATGGGGGTGACGCCCGGCAAGCCGCTCGGCGACACCCGCGCCTTCATCGAGAAGTTACGCGCCCAGGACACGTTCGGGCCGTTGCCGCCGATCATCGTGGCGGCGCTGCGCCAGAAGATGGTGGCGCTGGCGGGCGAGCTTGCGCAGGGCGTGATCTTCGCCAACGCCGCGCGCTCGCACATGAGCCGGTCGCTGGCGGCCTTGCCGGAGGCCAAGCGCGGCGACGCGAGCTTCTTCATCGGCAACATGATCCCGACCTGCATCAGCGACGACGTCGAGGCCGCCAAGGCGGTGAACCGGCGCACCCTCACCAACTACGCCTTCCTGCCGAACTACCGGAACTACTGGAAGGAGGCGGGCTATGTGGAGGAGATGGACGCCATCGAGAAAGCGATCGCCGAGAACCGGCGCGACGACGTGCCGAAGTTCCTGACCGACAAGTGGCTGTCAGACAACACCCTGTTCGGTCCGGCGAGCAAGGTGCGCGAAGGCGTTGCGGCGTGGCGCGACGCGGGCGTGCGCACGCCGATCCTGGTGCCGTCGTCGGCGGCCGGCAATCAGCTGAAAGCGATCGAGGAAGTCTTCGCGACCTTCGGCTGACTAATCAATCGTGTCGGCGGTGACGTCGAGCGGTGCGGCAACCACGTCGCCGGCCACCGGCACGATCTTCACGGCCGCGCTGGTCGTGCGCACGGGAAAAGCCGCGACACCGCAGCCGGCGAGACCTGCGGAGGTCGCCATGAGAAGAGCCATGGCGAGAATGCGGCGATAGGGGCGGTACTGGATCACGATATCCGTTCCTTCCTTCCCCAGACAAACGCCGCCAATTCGCCCGAGTTGCCGGCTTTTTCCGCCGCTTTCGTCCGTCATCCACCCTGCGAGAAGGCCGATCCCTTGAGCGACGGCAGGTCCTGCATCCGCGCGAGCCAGGCGCCGAGACCCGGCCGGCCCTCGGTCAGATCGCCGAAACGATTGTCCCTCGCGAAATCGAGGGCCACGGCGAGCACGAGATGCGCCATCGTCGGCGGCCCCTGGAGCAGCGGCGAGCGGGACACTTCTTCCTCGAAGAAGGCCGCCATGCGCTGACCGCGGCCGGCTTCGTGCGCCAGGATGCCGGGCGACCGCTCGTTCTCGGGGCGCCGCATCTCGCGCACCCACACCGAGACGCCGTCGCACAGGCTGCGCGTTCGCGCCTCGAGCCGGCCATAGGCCCAGTTGTCGTCCGATCCCGAACGATGGAGGCGCGGCTGGCCGTCGAGATTGTCGAGATAGGCGCAGATCACCGCGCTGTCCTCCATGCCCGCGCCGGAATCGTCGATGAGATAGGGCACGCGGCCGGAGGGATTGGTCTTGTAGTAGGGGCTGTCCGGCACGCGCGTCTGCGCGGTGACGATCCGCACGCGGTCCTGCAAGCCCTTCTCCAGCACCACGGTGCGCGCCAGCCGAGCATAAGGCGAGGTCGCGGTGACGTAGAGTTCCATGGCTTTCTCCCTGCGGTCTTCGGCGCACTATAGTGAGTGTAACCGGGCCGCGCTCCTCGTGTAGGATCGCCGCCCGAGCCCGCCGTTCAGCGCGAGAAAGACCAGAGCATGCCGCATATCGTCGTTGCCGATCCCATCCATCCCGAAGGCATCGAGCGATTGCTGAAGACGCCCGGCGTCACCCTCGATCATCCGGGCATCGCGACCAACGAGTCGCTGGCCGAGCGCCTGCGCAACGCCGACGGGCTGATCGTGCGCGGCACGGTCGTCGACGAGGCGCTCCTGGTGCATGCCGAGAAGCTGCGCGTCGTCTGCCGTCACGGCGTCGGCTACGACCTGGTCGACGTCCCCGTCCTGACGCGCCGCGGCATCGCGCTGATGATCACGCCCGAGGCGAATGCCGCGTCGGTGGCCGAGCATGCGCTGATGCTGATGCTCTCGCTCGCACGCAACGTCGTGCCGGTCTCGGCGGGCGTGCGTCGCGGAGAATGGCGGGTGAAAGGACAATCCGGCACCTTCGAGCTGGGCGGCCGGCAGATCCTGATCCTGGGCTTCGGCCGCATCGGCACGCGCGTCGCGCGGCTGTGCACCGCCTTCGGCATGAAGGTGATGGTGCACGATCCCTACATGCCCGCGGGCACGATTCGCGGCGCGGGCTACGAGGCGGTCGATCGCGATGCCGGTCTGGCGCGCGCAGACTTCGTAACGGTGCACGTGCCGGCCAGCGACAAGACCCGCGGCATGGTGAACGCGGCGTTCCTCGCGAAGATGAAAAAGGGCGCGGTGCTGATCAATACCGCGCGCGGCACTCTCGTCGATGAAGCCGCACTCGAAACGGCATTGCGCTCGGGCCACCTCGCCGCCGCCGGTCTCGACGTGCTGACCGTCGAGCCGATGGTGACGGCACCCTCGATGCTGGCGCTCGACAATCTCATCGTGACGCCGCACGTCGCGGCCAGCACGACCGAGGGCCTGTATCGCATGGCTTGGGACTCGGCCGGCAATGTGATGGATTTCCTCGCCGGCCGCGTCGACCGCGACGCGGTGGTCAACGTCGAGGTACTGGCCTAGGGCCCGTACTCAATAGCGTCTAGCGCATGGTCGCTATTGGTGATTCAAGGTTTCTGGAAGGAGTCTTGATCATGGGCAAACGAGCGCAGTGGCT
>JAFEFH010000123.1 GCA_018240695.1 Pseudomonadota bacterium
CAGGCGCTGGTGCTGATGACGCTGATCAAGAAGGAGAACGGCGTCGACCTGAACCTGATCCCCTACAAGGGCGGCGGGCCGCTGAACCAGGACATCCTCGCGGGCGTCACCGACGTGGCCATCGGCAGCCTGACCTCGCTCAGCCCGCACATCATCGCCAAGAAGGTGCGCGCCATCGGCGTCACCGGCGAGGGCCGCACGCCGGCGCTGCCCGACACGCCGACGCTCATCGAGCAGAAGGTGAAGGGCTTCCCGTCCTATTCGTGGTGGGGCGTCTACTGCCCGACCGGCGTGCCGCGCCCGATCGTCGACAAGATGCACGCCGCCATCAAGGCCGCGGTGCACGCCCCCGACGTCACCAAGAAGTTCATCGAGCAGTTCAACATGGAGATCGTGACCAGCTCGCCCGAGCAGTTCGCCGCCTACCAGAAGAGCGAGCAGGAGCGCTGGTTCAAGGTCATCAAAGACAACGACATCAAGGGAGACTGAGGCGCCGCCGCCGGACCCCGATCGTCGGAACGGCGGCCTCCCTCGCAACACCGCTGGCCGCGCCCGCCATCGCGCGCCCAGGGCGGTGAGCGAGGCGCGTCCGTAGAGCACGTGTTTTGGAACCCGAGCCGGGTCTTGCAGTTGGTATCATAATTTGATACCAAGGCGAGCATGATCAAGGGCTTCAAGGGTCGGACGGCGGAAGCTGTTTGGAGTGGGCAGACTCCCAAGCGCTTTCCGTCCCATCTCGTCCGGCCCGCCCAGCGCAAGCTCGCCATGCTGAATGCTGCCGTCGTGATCGATTCGCTTCGCGGCCCGCCGGGAAATCGGCTCGAAGCCCTCAAGGGCGACCGTCGCGGCCAGTGGAGCATCCGCATCAACGATCAATGGCGGGTGTGTTTTCGCTGGCGGGACGGCCACCCCGAAGATGTCGAAATTGTCGATTACCACTGACAGAGGTTGCCCCATGATCGGTCCCCGTCCCCCAGTCCATCCCGGTGAAATCCTCCGCGAGGAATTCATGGTCCCGCTCGGTATGAGCGGCTATGCCCTTGCCGCAGCCTGTCATGTCCCCCGCACCCGGATCGAGCGCCTGACACGCGAAGAAACAGCCGTGACCGCCGATACTGCGCTCCGTCTCGGCCGCTACTTCAACACCGGGCCTGAGTTCTGGATGAATCTGCAATCCGCATTCGACCTCGCGTCCGCCGATCCGACGGTGGTGAAGGCGATCCTGCCGCGCAAGGCTGCCTGAACCGTTCTCGTGTTCGGGTTTCCCGCGAAAGGTGGGACAGTTGTGCCCCGAAAGGCATGGAAAGCTACGGAAAATAAGAGTGCCCCACACTGCGCCAGTTATTGAGACGATTGAACTAACGTGCCGCGCCCCGGGGTCCCATCTCCGACCCCTAGCTCCCGAAGCTAGTGCTCTCGGTGGACGGGATGCGGCAGCGGTTTCCTGAACCGGAGGTCGGCGTCGACTGTGCCGAACTCTCAGTTCCCGCCGTTGAACAGCCCGCGCAGCCCGGTCTCGAGCTGCTGCATGGTATTCGTCACCGGGTCGGCGGGCGCACGGCGGACCGGGGCCTGCGCCTGCTGGCGCGGCTGCGAGCGGGCGGCGATCTGCTCGGGCGTGAGGCGCGGCGCGGTGTCCTTCCGGAGCCGGTCCAATAGCGCGCTGTCGATCGGCACCGAACCGTTGCCGCCACGATTCCGGTCGTACTTGCGCACGGCGGCCTGCGTCGCGGGGCCGGCCTCGCCGTCGACCACGCCGGGATCGAAGCCCAACGCGATCAGCTGAGTCTGCACCTCGCGGATACCCTCGTGACCGATCGGCACCGGCGGCAGGCCGTTCGAACTCTCGGCGGTTGCGGGAGCGGCGGACGGGTTGGCGCCGGGGAGCGGCGGCAGGGTCGACGATGAGGGCGTGGTCGCCTGCTGCTGCTCGTTTTGCGCGGGTGCGGCCGGCGGGGTCGCGGCGGGCGCGGTCGTGTTGCTTTCGCTCGCGTCCTTCGATCCGGCGGGCGGCAGCGGCGGGAGCTGCACCGAGGGCGGCGGACCGTTGGTGATCTGCGAGTCGGTCGATTGCGCGCCGGCGGCGCCGGCGGCGAGGAGCAGGACGGTTGCGGCCGTGCCGGAGAGCAGAAGAGAGGGAATGCGGTGGGTCATGGGCGTTACCTTCAACAGGGAACGGCCTCGCCGCGCGCAAGTTCCCGGCGGGTGTGTGGCGCGCCCTACTCCGCCGCGACCGGCGCCGGGCTCAGGCGCAGCTCGCCGCGCGCCTGGCGCAACACGATCCATGCGCCTTGCAGCGCCAGCGCCGCCATGATCGCCGCGACGACGGCGTCCGGCCAGCCGGTGCCCGTGCCGAACACGCCCGCGGCGGCGGCGAGCACGGCGATGTTGCCCAGCACGTCGTTGCGCGTGCAGATCCACGCCGAGCGCATGTTGGCGTCGCCGCTGCGGTAGCGCCACAGGATCGCGAACGACGCGCCGTTGGCGGCGAGCGCCGTCAGCCCGACCGCGCCCATGGTCATCGCCTGCGGCAGGGTCTGGTGCCAGAGGTGCCAGCCGGTGACGCCCAGCACCCACAGGCCGAACACGGCCATGGTCGCGCCCTTGGCGACGGCGGCCATCGCGCGATAGCGCAGCGCCATGCCGACGACGAACAGCGAGATGCCGTAGTTGGCCGCGTCGCCCAGGAAGTCGAGCGCATCGGCCTGCAACGACGCCGAGCCCGACATCAGGCCCGCCCCGATCTCGACGGCGAACATCGCGGCGTTGATGGCGAGCACCGCCCACAGCGCTCGGCGATAGGCCGGACCGCCGTCTTCGGGCTCGCAATGGTGGCAGCAATTGGCGCTCATCGATGCCTCTAAAGATGCACCGCGTCGAAGGCGTGGCGCAACTGCTCGTCGCTATAGGGCTTGGAGAGGAACTGGCCGCGTTCCGGCAGGTCGGCCGGCGTGATCTTGAAGTGGCCCGAGGTCAGGATCAGCTCGACCGGCGGCCAACGGTCGCGCACGGCGCGCGCGAGGCGAAGCCCGTCCATGCTGCCCGGCAGGTCGATGTCGGTGAATACGGCGCGGATGCGGGCATCCGTCTCCAGCAGGAGGATCGCCTCGTCGGCGGTGCCGGCCTGAAGCGTATCGAAGCCGAACTCCTCCACCAGCGCCACGGCATGCAGCCGCAGCAGCGGTTCGTCCTCGACGATCAATACGAGAGCCTTCGACACTGCACTTACCCGGCGACAAACTTCCACGGCACGCGGAAGCTCGCGTGCAAGCCCTCAGGTCGATATTGGACGTCTGCCTTGCCTACGCCGGAGAATCCGGCCTGGATCAGCCTCGAACCGAACCCCTGGCGCGTCGGCGCCGCCACCGGCGGACCGCCCTCCTCGCGCCAATCGAAGATCAACTCCGGAACCCCCTCGAGGGTTTCAATGCGCCATTCGATTGTGACCCGGCCGCCGTCGCGGGAGAGCGCGCCGTACTTGGCGGCATTGGTCGCCAGCTCGTGGGTCAGCAGCGAAAAAGACAGCACGGACCGCGCATTGAGGTCGATCTCGGGCCCGATCAGCACGAACCGGCTCGGGTCGGCGATCGGCGCGACGACGGCACGCACGGTCGCGCGCACCGACGCATTCTTCATCGACTGGCGCAGCAGGATGTCGTGCGCGCTGCCCAGGGCTTGCACCCGGCCGCTGAAGGTGCGGACCGCTTCCCGGTCCACGACGTTGCGCAGGGTCTGGCCGGCGATGGCATCGACCATGGCCAGCGTGTTCTTCATGCGGTGGCTCAGCTCGTCGTTCAGCGTCTGCTGCTCGGCCTCGCTGCGCTTGCGCTCGGTGATGTCCTCGACCACGCCGAGGAACTTCGTGGGCTTGCCCGCCGCATCGCGCACGAACTCCGCGCGGCGCGAAATCCAGCGCAGCTCGCCGTCGCCCAGTCTCCGGATGCGGTATTCGACCTGGCGGTCGGCGGTGCCGGCGGCGCGTTGCCGGGCATCGGGCACCGACCCGCGGTCGGACATGACGATCAACCGCTCGACGTCGGCGGTCGTGATCGTGCCCTCGGCCGGAAAGCCGAAGATGCGGCGATATTCCGGCGACGCCGAGAAGCCGTCGTTCGACAGATCGACCTCGAAGGTGCCGATGCCGCCGGCCTGCTGGGCATATTCGGCGGCGAGCGCGCGGTCGTCGGACCGGATCATGCGGTCCTCGCGGGCCCGCAACGCCCGGCGGAACTGCAACAGCGCCATGGTCTGGCGGCCGAGCGCCAGCAGGCTCTCGCGCTGCATCGGCGTCAGCCCCTGCGGCCGCGGTACGGTATCGATCACACAGAGCGCGCCCAGCGCCTCGCCGCTTGGCGCGCGCAAGACGGCGCCGGCATAGAAGCGGATGTGCGGCTCGCCGGTGACCAGCGTGTTTTCCCTGGTGCGCGGATCGAGCGTCAGGTCCGGCACGATCAGCATCTCGGGCTCGCGGATCGCGTGCGCGCAGACCGACTGGCTGATCGGGGTCTCGCAGAGTTCGACGCCGGCCCGCGCCTTGAACCACTGGCGGTCGGCGGCGACGAGGCTGACCAGCGCCACCGGCGTCCGGCAGATCGCGCGTGCCAGCTGCACGATGTCGTCGAAATGCTCTTCCGGCGGCGTGTCGAGCACGTCGTAGGACAGGAGCGCCGCCAGCCGGGAAGCCTCGCTCGTCACGGGCATTCGACCGATGTAGAGGACGCCCTAGAGCGACGCAAGGACCGTCGCCGTCTGCATTGCCAGCGCACCGACTACGACCACGAGCCAGGGCGGCACCTTCCATGTCACCAGCAACAGGAGCGCCACGGCCGCGATCGCGAAGTCGAGCGGTGCATGGATCGCGCCGGTCCAGACCGGCGTGTAGAGCGCGGCCAGCAGCAGGCCGACCACGGCGGCGTTGACGCCCTTCAGCATCGCACGCAGCGCGGGATGCCGGCGGAACCAGTTCCAGAACGGCAGCGGGCCGAGCGCGAGGAAGAACGACGGCAGGAAGATGCCGAGCAGGCAGAACAGCCCGCCCTGCCAGCCATTGGGCTGCGGTCCCATCACCGTGCCGAGATAGGCCGCGAAGGTGAAGAGCGGCCCGGGCACCGCTTGCGCGGCGCCATAGCCCGCGAGGAAGGCGTCGTTGCCGATCCAGCCCGGCGGCACGGTCGCGGCCTGCAACAGCGGCAGCACGACGTGGCCGCCGCCGAACACCAGCGCGCCCGAGCGATAGAAGGCATCGAACACCGCGAGCCAGTGGTTGCCCGTCGCGGAGACCGCGAGCGGCAGGCCGATCAGCAGCGCGAAGAACAGCACGATCGACGCCACCGACCAGCCGCGGCCGAGGCGTACCGGCAGCGGATTGAGCGCGACGGTCTCGGCCGGCAACAGACGCCAGCCCGCGAGCCCGCCCAGCACGATCACGCCGACCTGGCCGAGCGTCGACGGCATCGCCAGCACCAGGACGGTCGCTGCCGCCGCGATGGTGAGCCGCGGGCGGTCGGGACAAAGGTTCTTCGCCATGCCCCACACGGCCTGTGCCACGACCGCGACGGCCACGATCTTGAGCCCGTGCAGCCACGGTGCGTGGCCGAGATCGCCGAGTGCCGCGACGCCGTAGCCGAACAGGATCAGCGCCAGCGCCGACGGTGCGGTAAAGCCGAGCCACGCCGCCAGCGCGCCCGGGATGCCCGCGCGCAACGTGCCGACGATGATGCCGACCTTGCTGCTGGCGGGACCGGGCAGGAACTGGCTGAGCGCCACGATGTCGGCGTAGTGCTCCTCGTCGAGCCAGCGCCGGCGCTCGACGAACTCGGTGCGGAAGAAGCCGAGATGGGCGATCGGGCCGCCGAAGCTGGTGAGCCCGAGCTTCAGGAAGACCAGGAAGACCGCCCATGGCGACGCGTCTCCCATGCGACGGCTGCTTCTGCGCGCCTACTTCTTCGAGCCTACTTCTTCTCCGGCGCCGGCGTCGAGAGCTTGGCGATCGCGGTCCAGCGCACGAGCTGCTCGTTGAGATAGGCGGTGAGATCGGCCGGGCCGCCGCGCTTGTCCTCGACCCCCTGGCTCTTCAGCATGTCCTTGACCTTCGGCACCTGGAGCGCCTTGTCGATCGCGGCATAGAGCTTGTCGACGATCGGCTTGGGCGTGCCCTTGGCGGCCATCAGGAAGTAGGAGATCTCGACCGTGAGGTCGGGATAGCCCGCCTCCTTGAACGTCGGCACGTCGGGCACGATGCCGGCGCGGCTCTCGCCGGTGACGGCGACCATGCGCGCCTGCTTGGCGTTGTAGACCGGCATGCCCGAGGTGACCGGGGTGTACCAGATCTGGATGCGGTTCGCCAAAAGGTCGACCAGCGCGTCGGGCGTGCTCTTGTACGGCACCATCACGGTGTTGATCTTCGCCGCGCGGTTCAGCATCTCGCCCAGGAACTGCGGGACGCCGCCGACATAGCCCGCGAAGTTGAGCTTGCCCGGCTGCTTCTTGGCCAGCTCGACGAGGTCGGCCACCGTCTTCACCGGCAGCTCGTTGGGCACGAACATCGAATAGAGGCCCTTGCCCGCGAAGGCGATCGGCGTGAAGTCCTTGGTGAGGTCGGTGGTCGCGTTG
Source organism: Pseudomonadota bacterium (assembly GCA_018240695.1). GTDB lineage: Bacteria > Pseudomonadota > Alphaproteobacteria > Reyranellales > Reyranellaceae > Reyranella. The sequence continues at coordinate 6,613 of JAFEFH010000123.1, forward strand.
TTCGTGACCTGGTTCAGGATCTGGCTGACCGACGGGATGAACAGCGTGTGGCCGTCGGGCTTGGACTTGGCCACGAGGTCGGCCGCGATGTTGCCGGTGGCGCCCGGCCGGTTGTCGATGACGACGCTCTGCCCCAGCGAGCCGGTGAGCTCCTGGCCGAGCTGGCGCGCGATCACGTCGTTGGTCGTGCCCGGACCGAACGGCACGACGATGGTGATCGGCCGGCTCGGGAAATCCTGCGCGCGCGCCGGCAGCGCCGCGCTCGCGACACCCGCCATTGCCGACGCGACCGCCGCGCGGCGGGTCAATTTCAAGTTCGTCATGGTCGTTCTTCCCTTCCCCACTAAATCGTCTTCTAGCGCTTGGGCAGCGTGAACCCGTTGCCGCGCAGCTTGCGCTCGAGCACCGGAATGCCGCGGTCGTACTTGCCCGCCTGGCACGCGATCGTCGCCTCGCGCACTTCGAGATCGGGCTGGCCGCCGCCGTTGCTGGTGCCGCTCACGAGATAGCGGTTGGCCATCGCCGAGAGCTGGCCGCAATAGGCGCCGTCGCTGCTCTGCGCCGACGCGACGGCCGGCAGCAGCGTTGCCGCGACCAGAGCGGCGATCGTCAGGCGGCGCATCAGGCGCGACCCTGGGTGACGGCGTGTGCCGCGCGCCCGTCCCGTCGGCAATCGTGCCGCCGGAACGACCAGATCGAATTCCGCCATGCGTCTCTCCCGTTTGACGAAAGCTTACCCGCCCTTCCTCCCCATTCAAATGGGGAGGATTTACCGGGGCGAGAAGCGCGCCAGGTCGACGTGGGTGCTCGCGCCGTCGAGGATGAGTTCGGCCATGGCTTCGCCGGTCGCCGGTGAATTGAGCATGCCCCAGACGCTGTGGCCGGTGGCGACGTAGGCGTTCGCGACTCCGGGCACCGCGCCGATCAGCGGCACGCCGCTCTCGGTGACGGGGCGGAAGCAGGCCTGCTTCGCCACGATCGGCGCCGACGCGATCGCGGGCGACAGGCTGCGGCACAGGGCTTCGAGGCGCTCGTGCACGCCGTCGTCGCCTTTCACGCGCGCGGGATCGATCGGCAGCGGCGACGTGCTGGAGACCGCGCAGGCCCAGACCGTCCCGTCGGCGCGCGCAAAGACTTCCGGCGTCAGCACCTCGCCGCTCGCTTCCTGGTATTCGAGGAACAGCGCCTCGGCCGGGATCGCCTCGCCGGTGCGGAACACCAGGCTGTGGCCCTTGAAGCCGTAGACCGGCGGGATCGGCAGCCAGTTCGCCGCCAGGATCGACCACGGGCCCAGGGCGATGACGACCGCGTCGCCCGCGATCTCCTCGCCCGTGTCGAGTTCGACGCCGCGCACCGCGCCGTCGGGGTCGCGGACGAGGCCGCTGACGATGCCCTGCTTCAGCGTCGCGCCGTTGGCCTCGGCGGCGCGCATGAGTCCCGTCGTGAACGCGTGCGGCTCGACCAGTGCCGTCGTCTCGGGCGTGCCGATCTGGCCGGTGAGCGTGACACTCTGCGAAAGCCACGAACGGCCGGGCGCGGCCCGCGTCTCGACGCCGGCCGTCGCATGTCCCGCGAAGGTCGTAAGCCGCCGATAGCCCCAGGGATTGCCGAGCTCGTCCGCGAGCTCGGCATGGAGCTGGAAGCTGCGCCGCGCGAGGCGATCGACCGGCGTGCCGCGGCACCAGTCGTAGGCCAAGAAGCCGCCGGACTTGCCCGACGCCGCGCCGCCCACGGCGTTGCGCTCGACCACGACCGGCTGCGCGCCGCGCTTGGCGAGGAAGTACGCGATGGCGGTGCCGATGGCGCCGCCGCCGCAGATGACGATGCGCGGGCTGCGCATCCGTTAGTAGCCCGCGGCGCGTCCCTGGAAGCCGGCCGCCTTCTCGAGCGCGGCGCCGGCCGTGAGGACCGTCTCCTCGTCGAAGGCGCGGCCGATCAGCTGGAGGCCGAGCGGCAGCCCGTCCTTGTCGCTGCCGGCCGGCACCGAGATGCCGGGCAGGCCCGCCATCGACGCGGGAATGGTGAACATGTCGTTGAGGTACATGGTCACCGGATCGTCCATCTTCTCGCCGGCGGCGAAGGCCGAGGTCGGCGCGGTCGGGGTCAGCAGCACGTCGCACGTCTGGAACGCGGTCTTGAAGTCCTGCGCGATCAGCTGGCGAATCTGCTGCGCCTTCTTGTAGTAGGCGTCGTAGTAGCCGGCCGACAGCACGTAGGTGCCGATCATGATGCGGCGGCGCACTTCCTTGCCGAAGCCCGCGCCGCGCGTGCCCTCGTACATCTCGGTGAGGTCCTTGCCCGGCACGCGCAGGCCGTAGCGCACGCCGTCATAGCGCGCGAGGTTCGACGAGCACTCGGCCGGCGCCACGATGTAGTAGGCCGGCAGCGCGTACTTGGTGTGCGGCAGCGAGACCTCGACCGGCACGGCGCCGGCGGCCTTCAGCATCTCCACGCCCTTGTCCCACAGCGCCACGATCTCGGGCGAGGTGCCGTCGACGCGGTACTCCTTCGGGATGCCGACCTTCAGGCCCTTGATGTCGGGATTGCGCGCGGCCGCGACGAAGTCCGGCACGGCGAGCGGCGCCGACGTCGAGTCCTTCGGGTCGTGGCCCGACATCGCCTGCAGCATCAGCGCGGTGTCCTCGACGGTGCGCGCGAACGGGCCCGGCTGGTCGAGCGAGCTCGCGAACGCCACGACGCCCCAGCGCGAGCAGCGGCCGTAGGTCGGCTTCATGCCGACGATGCCGCAGAACGACGCGGGCTGGCGGATCGAGCCGCCGGTGTCGGTGCCGGTGCTGCCCGGCACCATGTAGGCCGCGACCGCCGCCGCCGAGCCGCCCGACGAGCCGCCGGGCACGAGCTTCCGGTTGTCGCCGCGGCGCTTCCACGGATTCTCGACGCCGCCGAAGTGGCTGGTCATGTTCGACGAGCCCATCGCGAACTCGTCGAGGTTGGTCTTGCCGACCATCGTCGCGCCCGCCTTCCAGAGGTTGGCGGTGACGGTGCTCTCGTACTGCGGCACGAAGCCTTCGAGGATGTGGCTCGCAGCGGTGGTCTGCACGCCCTCGGTGCAGAAGAGATCCTTGATCGCGAGCGGCACGCCCTCGAGCAGGCCGGCCTCGCCCCTGGCGCGGCGCGCGTCGGAGGCCTTCGCCATCTCGCGCGCCTTGTCGGGCGTCTCGGTGATGAAGGCGTTGAGCGCGCGATGCTCGTCGAGCTTCTTGAGGTGCGCGTCGGCCACCTCGACGGCGCTGGCTTCTTTTTTGGCCATCGCCGCGGCGAGCTGGGCGAGCGTGAGGTCGGTGAGAGAGGCCATGACCTACTCCACCACTTTCGGCACGGTGAAGAATCCGCCGGCGTTCTTGTCGTCGGGCTCGATATAGACCGCGCCGCCGGGCGCGTTGGCCAGCACCTTGGCCGCCACGCCGCCGTCGGTCACCTTGTCGGCGCGCATCGGCAGGGTCACGTCGGAGACGCTCGACAGCGGCTCGACGTTCTTGGTGTCGACCTCGTTCAGTTGCTCGATCCAGGCAAAAATCCCCGACAGCTCGCCCGCGAGCGGGACCAGCTCCTCCTCGGGGACCTTCAGACGGGCGAGCCGCGCGATGCGCGCCACCATGTCCTTGTCGAGCGACATTCGTGTAGGCTCCAAGCGCTTGATTTCGCGCGGTTGGTAGCCGGTTTGCCCTACGGGCGCAATTGCTTGGTCAGGAAGATGCGGCTGGTGCCCGGCGGATCGCAGGGCACCTCGCCCAACCCCTGCCAGCCGTGGCGCTTGTAGAATTCCGGCGCCTGGAAGCTGATCGTGTAGAGCACCGCGGACTTGCAGCCGTCCCGCCCACCGGCCTGCCGGTCGCGGGATCGGGCCATGTCAGCTTTTCTCGCCGTCCTTGAAGCGCGTCATCCAGGTCGAGGGCGTGTCGGCCAGGCGCCGCGCCGCGACCGCGGCGATCTCCTTGCGCACTTCCGGCCGCCGCTCCAGCAGCGCCTCGAAGTCGCGCCGCGACAGCACCAGCAGGTGGCAGTAGCCATCCGACACGACGTCGGCGCTGCGCGGGCGCGCATCGAGCAGGCCCATCTCGCCGAAGAACTCGCCTTCCTTCAGCACCACCGGTCCGCTCGGGATGCGCACGCTCACCTCGCCGGCGGCGATGAAATACATCGCGTCGGATGGGGCGCCGACCTTGATGATCTTCTCGCCCGGCGTCGCCACCAGCGCCCGCAGCCGGCGCGCGATCTCGCGCAGATCCTCGGGCTCGAGCGACGCGAACAGCGACACCCGGCCGATCATCGAGGCCAGCTCGAGGCCGAGGTCGAGCGGCGGCCGCTTGATCACCGCACGGCGGCGCTGGCCGAGCTCGGCGCGCAGGTCGGCATAGACCTCGCGGCTGATGATCGATTCCTCGAGGCGGCGCGAATATTCCAGCGACTCGAAACGGATGGCGGCGCGCTCGAGCTCGCGCTGCTTCACCGACTCGGCGTAGCCGGGATACTGGAGCGACAGCGCCTTCAGCGACCGGATCACCAGTTCCTGCCGGTCGGCGATGACGGCGGCGAGCCGGGTCTCGGCCTCGGCGCCCAGGAGATCGGCGACCGACGTGCTGTTGAAGGCCGCGACGTCGGCCAGCACGTCCTGCGACACCATCAGGATCTCGAAGCGGTCGGCGAGCTGCCCCTCCAGCGCGCGCTCGTAGCCCAGGCGGCGGTGCAGCCAGAGCGCCAGACGGAAGCCCTTGTTCGGCAGCGCGAACGCGTGCGAGACCTCCTCGTATCCTTCCACGCCGCGGTCGCGCACCGCGTCGAGCAGCCGGTCGGTGCGCGACGTCAGCACCGCCACCATGCGGCGCGACAGCGTCTGCTGGTCGAACAGCGCGAAGTAGAGGTCCCTCTCCTGGGTGCAGAGCGTCAGCAGGCCGACGGTCATCCGCTCGTTCATCTCGAGCGCGAGGTCGTCCGGCGGCGCCTCGATCTCGGCATCGCCCGCCGACACCGGATCGACGTCGAGCCCGTCCACGCGTTCGTTGTGGCGGCGCATGATGGCGTTGATCTGGCGCTGGACGTTGACCCGGGACAGCGCCAGCACGCGGTCGCGCAGCGCGAGCTCGACCGGCGTCAGCTTGTCGAGCCCCAGCACGTGCATGACGAGGCCCAATGTCGTCGCGTTGACGAACAGCGTGAAAAACACGAACAGCGTCGCCACGACCGCCGCGAACTGGCGGATATCCTCCGGCAGGCGCTGATCGCCCGACGCCACCATGGCCAGCACGATGGTGACGGCCCCGCGCAGGCCGCCCCAGACCAGGATCACCTTGTATCGGCTGTCGACCGGCTGGACGAGACGCGTTGTTTCCAGCAGCGGCAGCATGCCGAACACCACGAGAGCGCGCGCGACCAGCGCGCCCACCGCGACGGCCGCGAGACCCCAGACGTAGAGCCATTCGATGTGCGGCAGCACGTTGGCCGACAGCATCGAGGCCAGGATGAAGATCAGGCAGTTGCTCCAGAACTCGAGCTGCGTCCACACCTGGCGCAACGCGGTCCATTGCTTGGGATGGAGGTGCGTGGGTCCGTAAGCCGCGACCGTGAGTGCGGCCATCACCACGGCCACGACGCCGGAGATGCCGAGATAGTGGTCGGCCACGACGTAGCTGAGATAGGCGAGGCTCACCGTCACCGAGGCGATGGCCGCCTCCGAGTCGTTGAGGCGCGGCAGGATGAACATGCTGAGGCGCGCCACGATGAAGCCGAAGACGATGCCGCCTGCGAACTCACGCACGAAGTGGAACAGCGGCTCGGCGAAGCTGGTGACATGGTGCGCCGCGTCGGGCGCGGCGCGCTCGACCAGTATCTCGATCAGGAACGCAAACGTCGAGATCGCGACGGCATCGTTCAGCAGCGATTCGCCCTCGGCCAGGATCGACAGGCGCTTGGGCGCCCCGACGTCGCGGAAGATGCCGATCACCGCCGCGGGATCGGTGGTCGAAACGATGGCGCCGAGCAGCAGGCAGACGATAAGATCGAGGCCGGTCGCCTGATGCACGACCGCGCCCACGACACCGATGCACACCAGCACCGCGACGATCGCCAGCAGCAGCACGGCGAAGACCTCGTCGAGCAGGCGCCGCACGTCGATGGTGAGGCCCGCGTTGAACAGCAGCGGCGGCAGGAAAAGCGGCAGGAAGATCTCGGTACGCCCCTCCAGACGGTCGAGCCCCTCGAATACGTCGTGCGTGAAGCCGGAGCTGCTCCAACTCATCACCCAGGTGCCGCAGATGCCCAGCGCCATGCCGGCCACGGCGAGCAGCACCGTATGCGGCAGCCGCAGCCGCTCGGCCAGGGGCACCAGCAGGCTGACCAGCGTCAGCACCATGGCGATGGCCAGCAAAGCGTAGACGAAGTTGCTCACGGGTCTCCCGAACCTGTCTCCCGGCCCGAACTTACCTTGCCTGAGGCCGCTGTCAGCTTATAACCGCGCCCGATGCCGACCGTCGACTTTCCCGGGCTCAAGGACCTGCTGCCGCGCGAGGGCCGGCTGATGGCGCTCGACGTCGGCAGCAAGACCGTCGGCGTGGCGACGTCGGACGTCATCCGCATGCTGGCCACCCCGCTCACGACGCTGAAGCGCACCAAGCTCGCGGCCGATCTCGCCGCCCTCGCCGAACTCGCGGCCAAGTACGAGGTCAAGGCGCTGGTGATCGGCCTGCCGCTCAACATGGACGGCACAGAAGGCCCGCGCTGCCAGTCGATCCGCCAGTTCGCGACCAATATCGCCAATCACGGCGCGCCGAAGCTCGCGGCCCTGCCCGTCGTCTTCCAGGACGAGCGCCTCAGCACCGCCGCGGTGACGCGCGGCATGATCGACGATTACGACATGACGCGTGCCAAACGCGCCGAAAGGGTCGATGCCGCCGCCGCGGCCTGGATCCTGGAAAGCGCGCTCGCCCGCCTCGCGTAGCGCGTCACTTCGCGATCAGGTCGTGCGTCAGCCGCTCGGCCTTGCCGCCCGCCGCCACTTCGAAGCCGATCTCCCACGCACCGGCGGCGGTGAACACCAGCCCCTCGACGCGATAGCGGCCCTCGATGCCCGGCACGATGCGCGCCTCGGCGAT
>JAFEFH010000124.1 GCA_018240695.1 Pseudomonadota bacterium
CAGATACGACAAGCTTGCCAGGAACTACCTCGCGGGTGTCTTCATCGCCGCCTCATGCGCATACTGGCTCAATGGACCAATTGAGTCCGGACCCTAGCGCTTGGCGCTGCGCCCCTTCGGCGTGGCCGGCGTGGCATTGCCATGCTCGACCGGCGTGCCCTCGGTAGTCTCCTTACCGTCGGTCGCGGTGTAGCGCTCGTATGCCTTGCCCATCGAGCGATGGGTCTCGGCGTCGCGCGGCGTGCCGCTCTTCTCGTCCCAGTTCCGTTTCGGCGAACGATCGTTCTGCGCGGTCATGGGCGCTCCTAGTACATCCTGATTTCGTGGCCGCCGGTCTGCTCGAAGGCGAGCTTCACGGCGCGCGCCTTGTCGATGTCGTGGCAGTCCACGGACACCTCGATGTCGCCGTGCGCGGCGGGCGTGCTCTTGGAACCCGCGCTGTTGTCGGCGCCCAGCGGCTGGATGAAGATGTCGGGCCGGGGAATGCCATGTTCCTGCACCACATGCTCGACCGCGAGATCGGCCTCCTTGCGGGTGGAGAAATGTCCTGTAATGGTGCGTTCCATTGTGCCTCCTGCGTGCGTTACAAGCCTTGCAGTAGGAACGCGGTGCCGTCGCCGTCCGTTGCATTTCTCATAAACCCATGAAGATCGCGACCTACAATGTGAACGGCGTGAACGGGCGGCTGCCCGTGCTGCTGAAATGGCTGAAGCAGCGCAAGCCCGACATCGTCTGCCTGCAGGAGCTGAAAGCGCCGCAGGAGAAGTTCCCGCAGGGGGAGATCGAGAAGCTCGGCTACGGTGCGATCTGGCATGGCCAGAAGAGCTGGAACGGCGTGGCCATCCTGGCACGCGGCCGCCAGCCTATCGAAACGCGGCGCGGCCTGCCCGGCGACCCGGAGGATCTGCACAGTCGCTATATCGAGGCTGCCGTCGACGGCATCACGGTGGGCTGCCTCTATCTGCCCAACGGCAATCCCGCGCCGGGCCCGAAGTTCGATTACAAGCTGCGCTGGTTCGACCGGCTGACGCGGCATGCCGCCAAGCTAATCAAGTTGAAGACGCCGGTGGTGCTTTGCGGCGACTACAACGTGATGCCGACGAACCTGGACGTCTACAAGCCGGAACGATGGCTCGACGATGCGCTGTTCCGGCCGGAGGTGCGCGCGGCCTTCGCCAGGCTGACGAAGCAGGGCTGGACCGACGCCCTGCGCACGCTTCATCTCGACGAACGCATCTATACGTTCTGGGACTATTTCCGGAACGCCTGGGCGCGCGACGCCGGGCTGCGGATCGACCACTTCCTGCTCAACCCGGCGGCGGCCGACCGGCTCGTCGCGGCCGATGTCGATCGCACGGTGCGCGGCTGGGAGAAGACCAGCGACCACGCGCCGGTGTGGGTCGAGCTGTCGGACAGGAAGACCCGCCGCACGCGATCTGGTACCTAGGCTGGACACCATCGTCACGGCAGGGACCCGAATGAGCGCGCTTCTCAACGATGTCGACCTGGTCGACCGCATCCTGGCGCATGTCGATGCCAGATCGACGGACAAGGGCGCATCGGTGTGGCGCGAGCCGGCTGCCAACTACACGTCGCCGGAGCGCTTTGCCGCCGAGATCGAAGTGCTGCGCCGCGTGCCGATGGCCTTCTGCCCCTCGGCCGCACTGCCCGAGCCCGGCTCGTACATCGCGCGCACCACGGTCGGCACGCCGCTGCTGGTGGTGCGCGGCACCGACGGGATCGTGCGCGGCTTCCGTAACGCCTGCCGTCACCGCGGCATGAAACTCGGCGAGGGTGAGGGCTGCACGCGCGCTTTCGCCTGCCCCTATCATGCCTGGACCTACGGGCTCGACGGTGCGCTGCGTCACGTGCCGGGGGAGGAAGGCTTCCCCGGTCTCGACAAGGACGCGCACGGCCTCGTGCCGGTGACCGTGCACGAGAAGGGCGGCCTCGTCTTCGTGACCCAGGACGAGCCGCTGTCCGACGGCGCGCTGCCCGACGTGCCCGATCTGCTGCCCGACGACTATGTGCTGTTCAACAAGATCGAGTTCGACGACAGGGCCAACTGGAAGCTGATCGGCGAGACCTCGATGGAGGGCTATCACATCAAGGCCCTGCACAATCAGTCGTTCTATCCCTATGGCTACGACAACCTGAACGTGGTCGAGCTGCACGGCTGCAATTCGCGCATCGTCTTTCCCTTCCGCCGCATCGAGAAGCTGCGCCAGGTTCCGCGCGAGGAGTGGAGCGTGCAGGGCCGCGTGACCGACGTGCACCAGCTCTTTCCCAACACGCATGTCAGCTTCCTGTCGAGCCACGCGATGCTGATCATCCTCGAGCCGGTGTCGCCGTCGGAGACGCATTGGGTCGTCTACCAACTCGCGCCCCGTATCAAGAACGGCAAGCCGCTGGACATCGCCGAGGCGCGCAAGGATGCGAGCTTCGTGCAGGATGCGGGCCTCACCGAGGACCGCGCCGCGGCCTGCGCCATCCAGGCCGGGCTGGCCGCGAAGGCCAACAGCCACTTCACCTTCGGCCAGTACGAGCAGGCGATCGGCCACTTCCACCGCCACCTGACCGCGCACGTCGACAAGCTCGCTGCCGCCAAAGGCTGAGGAACGCTCTTTCTCCTCGGCCGTTTCGTCCTCATGCCGGGGTCGAAGCCGCTCTCGATGGAAGCCCGCCAGGAGCGGGAACTGCCGCGTGGCGCCGGCTGGCAATTCGAGCCCAAGTGGGATGGCTTTCGTTGCCTGGCGATGCGCGATGGCGAGAAGGTCGAGTTGCTGGGCCGTTCCGGCAAGAGCCTATCGGGCTACTTTCCCGATGTCGTCGCGGGCCTGCGGGCACTGAAGGCTCGCCGTTTCACCCTCGACGGCGAACTCGTTGTGCCGGTGGGAAAGGTCCTGTCGTTCGAGGCATTGCAGATGCGGCTGCATCCCGCAGCGTCGCGGGTGGCGACGCTGGCCGCCAAGCACCCCGCACGTCTGGTCGCCTTCGACCTGCTGCGCACGGCACGTGGTGTCGATATGGGCGGCAAGCCCCTCGCCGAACGTCGTGCGGCTCTGGAGGTGTTCTTCGACGATCTGGAATCGAACGCCGTGTTGCGCCTGTCGCCGACAACGACGCGGCGCGCGAAAGCCGAAACGTGGCTGAAGCGTGCGGGCGGCGGCGAGCTCGACGGCGTCGTCGCCAAGCGGCTCGACGAGCCCTACCGCGCCGGCGAGCGCGCCATGGTGAAGGTCAAGACCCTGCGCAGCGCCGACTGCGTTGTCGGCGGCTTTCGCTACGCGGGTACCGGCAAGACCAAGCTGGGCTCCTTGCTGCTGGGGCTCTACGACAATGCGGGCAAGCTCGACCATGTGGGCTTCGTGTCCGGCTTTCCAGACAAGGAGCGGACGGCGATCCTGAAGAAGCTGAAGCCGTTGCGTGGCGGGCCCGGCTTCACCGGCGACGCGCCGGGCGGCCCCAGCCGCTGGGCGACGGAACGCAGCGCGCGCTGGGAGCCGCTCAAGACCAAGCTCGTCGTCGAGGTCGAGTACGACCACGTCACCGGCGACCGCTTCCGTCATGCCACGCGCTTCCTGCGCTGGCGGCCCGACAAGGCGCCGCGCCAGTGCACGATGGAACAGCTCGAGATGGAAGCCCGGCCGGCGCGGCTGATGAAATAGGATATCCCGCCGTAAAACCTGCTACCGTGGTCCTTTCAGGCGCATGAGGGCCAGATGAGTGGAGCAGGGGCTGCGAAGACGGCGGAGATCGCCGCGCGGGTGGAGGCATTCGTGCGCGACGTCGTCGTGCCGTACGAGGGCGATCCGCGTTGCGGCGACCATGGCCCGAGCGAGGCGCTGGTCGCCGAGCTACGAGACAAGGCGCGCGCCGCGGGCGTGCTGACGCCGCACATCCTGCCCGACGGCAGCCATCTCACCCAGCGCGAGACCGCGACGGTGCTCAAGGCCTCCGGCCTGTCGCCGCTCGGTCCCGTCGCGGTCAACACGATGGCGCCCGACGAGGGCAACATGTACCTGCTGGGCAAGGTCGGCAGCCCCGAGATCAAGGAACGCTTCCTGAAGCAGATGGTCGAGGGCCGCGCGCGCTCGGCCTTCTTCATGACCGAGCCGTCGTCGGAAGGCGGCGCGGGTTCCGATCCGTCGATGATGAAGACCACCGCCGTCCAGGACGGCAACCACTGGGTGATCAACGGCCGCAAGGCGTTCATCACCGGCGCCGACGGCGCCAAGGTCGGTATCGTCATGGCCAAGTCGGCCGACGGCGCCTGCATGTTCCTGGTCGACCTGCCCGATCCCGCGATCCGCATCGAGCGCGTGCTCGAGACGATCGACAGCTCGATGCCGGGCGGCCATTCGGTCGTGACGATCGACAATCTGCGCGTGCCGGCGGACCAGATGCTGGGCGAGAGCGGCGAGGGGTTCAACTACGCCCAGGTGCGCCTCAGCCCGGCGCGCCTGTCGCACTGCATGCGCTGGTTCGGCGCCGCCAAGCGCGCCAACGAGATCGCCACGGAATATGCCGTGCATCGTCAGGCCTTCGGCAAGCCGCTGATCGACCACGAGGGCGTGGGCTTCATGCTGGCCGACAACCTGATCGACCTGAAGCAGGCCGAGCTGATGATCGACTGGTGCGCCGACGTGCTCGACACCGGCGTGCTGGGTACGGCCGAAAGCTCGATGGCCAAGGTCGCCGTGTCGGAGGCACTGTTCCGGGTCGCCGACCGGTGCGTGCAGGTGATGGGCGGAACCGGCGTTTCGCGGGACACGATCGTCGAGCAGGTATTCCGCGAGGTTCGGGCGTTCCGCATCTATGACGGCCCGACCGAGGTCCACAAATGGTCGCTGGCCAAGAAGATCAAGCGCGACACCTTGAAGGCGCGGCAGCGCGGCTAGTGCCGTTGCGCCCGCCGAAACGGACCGGGCGCACGCGGTTGAAAATGACCGGTCGATGGGGCCCAATCCCGTCGTTCCGGAATTCATGAACGAGCAATCGAGAGAGGCGAGAGCATGCGCAAGAACAAGATCAAGGAAATCTGGGCCGCCAAGAAGTGCGCGACCATGGGCTGGCTGTCGGTCGGGCACAGCTTCACGGCCGAGCTGATGGCGCGCCAGGGCGGCTTCGACTCGCTCTGCGTCGACCTCCAGCACGGCACCAACGAGATGAGCAACGTCCTGCCGATGCTCCAGGCAATCTCGCAGACCGATGTCGTGCCGTTCGTGCGCGTCAACTGGAACAACCCCAACGACATCATGCGCGCCCTCGATCTCGGCGCCTACGGCATCATCGTGCCGCTGATCAACAACGCCAAGGAAGCCGCCGCCGCGGTGGCCGCCTGCCGCTTCCCGCCGGTCGGTTTCCGCTCGAACGGCCCGATCCGCGCCGCGCAGTATGGCGGCGCCGACTACGTGGCCAACGCCAATGACGAGATCATCGTGATGGCGATGATCGAGACCAAGGAAGGCATCGCCAATCTCGACGCGATCTGCGCCACGCCCGGCCTCGACGCCGTCTATATCGGCCCGGCCGACCTGTCGTTCGCGCTCGGCATGCCGCCGCGCGCCGACAATCCCGATCCGCTGCACATGCAGACCTGCGACAAGATCCGCGACGCCGCGCACAAGGCCGGCATCAAGGCGGTCATGCACTGCGCCAGCGGCGCCTTCGCGGCCGGCGCCATCAAGCGCGGCTTCGACATGGTGATGGTGACCTCCGACGTGTCCTGCATGATTGCCGGCGTGAAGAAGGAAATGGCGGAGCTCAAGGGCAAGTAGGCCGGGGTCGCACGAGCGACCTTCACTGCAAAAAGGGCCGCGGTTGCGGCCCTTTATCTTTGTCGCAGCCGCGGCGTTTCCGTTGACGCGCTGGGGTTGTGATCGGTATGTCGCTGCCCGGGGGACGGTCCGATGCAACGACGCCGCTTCATGACACTCGCCACCGCCGGTGCGGCCGCGCCGATGCTGACGGCCTGCAATGCGCCGGCGCGCCTGGCGACGCTGCCCGAAAGCTTCAGGGGCCGGGCGTCCTTTCACGGCATGCCGGCGGAATCGCGCGTCGTCCTCGACGGCTCGCAGGACGACGTGCTGGGCCACATCGCGGCGAGTGCACTGCGCCGCGAGGTCGCCTACGCCCAGAGCCAGGGCCGCAAGGACCTCGATCCCGCCGACTTCCTCGCCATCTCCGGCGGCGGCGAGAACGGCGCCTACGGCGCCGGCATGCTGACGGCCTGGAGCGAGCGCGGCGACCGTCCGATGTTCAAGGCGGTGACGGGCGTGAGCACGGGGGCGCTGATCGCGCCGTTCGCCTATCTCGGCCCCGCCTACGACAAGCAGCTCGAGCGCTTCTATACCGCGATCGGGCCGGCCGACATCATGGTGTCGCGCGGCCTGATCTCGGGCCTGCTGGGCGAGTCGATGTACGATTCGACGCCGCTGCTGAAGACCATTCGCGGTGTCATGACGCCGGAGATGGTGCAGGCGATCGCGGCCGAGCATCGCAAGGGCCGGCTGCTCTGCATCGCCACGACCAATCTCGACGTGCCGGTCGGCGTGCTGTGGAACATCGGCGAGATCGCCGACAGCGGCAACAAGGATGCCGGCGAGCTGATTTCCCGCATCCTGCTGGCCTCGGCGTCGATCCCCGGCGCATTCCCGCCGGTCATGATCGACCTCGACGCAGGCGGGGAGCATTTCGAGGAGATGCATGTCGACGGCGGCACGGTGGCCCAGGTCGTCTTCTATCCGCCGTCCTTCTCGAGCGACGAGTACTTCAAGAAGAACGACAAGGATGCCCTCGCGCTTCGCCGCCTCATCACGAAGCGCAAGCGCTCGATCTACGTCATCCGCAATTCGCGGCCCGGCGCCGACATGCAGACGGTCGACCGCAGCACGATGAAGATCGCGGGCCGCGCCGTTTCGACGCTGATCAGCACCCAGGGAATCGGCGATCTCTACCAGCTCTACGTCATCGCCCGGCGCGACGGCATCGACTATCACGTGAGCTGGATCCCGCCGAGCTTCACCGAGAAGCTGAAGGAGCCGTTCGATCCCGGCTACATGAACCGCCTTTACCAGGTGGGCCGCAAGGCGGTGCTCGACGGCACGGCGTGGTCCAAGTATCCGCCGGGCTTCTCTCCGACGCCGCTCACTCCCGCCGGCTCCCCGGCCGCCGCCGGCTAGGCCTTGCTTTCGAACAAGGGCAGCTGCTTGGACGCGACTTTCTGGGCGCGCGCCCACGGCACGCCCAGCCCGCGCAGGATGTTGGCGATGAGGGCGGGCACGTAGGTCCGGCTCTTCTCGCCGTGCGCGATGCGGCGCATGCCTTCAAGGGTGGCGCCGAAGGCTATATCCAGGCCCGCCGCCTCGCTCTTGAGCACGAACTCGCCCAGGCGGAGGCCCTTCCGGATTTCGGGGCCGACGAAGGTCTCGATGGTCGCCCGGAAAGCAGGGTCTATCGAGGCCACGTCGATGATCAGCAGGGCCCAGGCGGGGCTGCTCTGGGCGAGGCCGAGATAGCGGCGGCATCCTGCCGCGATCTGCTCGGCGGCCGTCTCGATGTCGGCACGGGCAGGGGCGCTGCGGGCGCGGACTGTCTCGACGATCGAACGTCCCACGGCGTTGACGATCTCGGCCTTGGTCCGGAAGTGATTGTAGATCGTCCCGGTCGTCATCCCGGCCTCGGCCGCAATCTGCTGCATGGTGCTCGCCGCCACGCCGTTTGCCGAGAAGACGGTGATGGCCGCGACAATCAACTGCCGGCGTGTACGCTCGCGCTTGGAGAGGCGCTTCTGGTTGGCCGGCATGACCTCGGAAAAAGGCGCCGGCAGGGGAGTCATCGGTGAACGCATGAGGGCTCGCTGCAAGGACGCGGGCCAGATTGTAGCCGATTTGACTACGTCATCCACCACCAGGATGGGGTGCCGAAGCGCGGCCAGCAGGCCTGCAAAATACAATCTATGAGGGAGGGCGCCGGCCATGTTCGCCTCGACAAGGTTTCGCTGAAGACAGCAGGGACGCCATTCAGTGCAATTTATTTGCGGCGCATTCCCCAATTATTACCCTTGTTGACCAAAATTGAATAGTGCATACAATTTTGAAACCGGGGAAATGGGAGTCGATATCCATGAAGCGTCGCCAACTTTTCACAGCCGCTGCGTCCGCCGCGCTATTCGCACCCGCAGTCATCGGTGCAGCCCGCGCCCAGACGCGCTCCAAGCAGCGCAACATCCTCTTCGTGTTCTCCGACCAGGAGCGGTACCACGCCCAATGGCCGAAGGGTCTGTCGCTGCCGGGCCATGACCGCCTCCAGAAGCGCGGCGTCACCTTCACCAACCACCAGTGTCCGGCCACGATGTGCACCTCGTCGCGCTCGGTGATGCTGACTGGCCTGCAGACTGCGGACAACGGCATGTACGAGAACCTCGACGTGCCGTGGATGCACAGCTTGTCGACCGACAAGCCGACAATCGGGCACATGCTGCGCAAGGCAGGCTACTACACCGCCTACAAGGGCAAGTGGCATCTCAGCCGCGAATTCGACACCAAGTCGGTCGAGAAGTTCATGACGCCCGAGATGGAGAAGTACGGCTTCGCCGACAATTTCTCGCCGGGCGACCTGATCGGCCACACGCTGGGCGGTTACAGCTTCGACCACATCACCGCAGGCAGCGCCGTCAACTGGCTGCGCACCAAGGGCCGGCCGATGTCCGACGACGGCAAGCCGTGGTGCATGTACGTGAGCTTCGTGAACCCGCACGACATCATGTATTTCAACACCGACGCGCCGGGGGAGAACGTGCAGGACAATGGCCGCCTGCGCCTGCATGCCGCGCGCGCGCCGGAGCATGCGCTCTACAAGGCGTCGTGGGACGTGCCGACGCCGTCGAGCCTGCGCCAGCCGTTCGATGCGCCGGGCCGGCCCAAGGCGCACGGCGAGTTCGATCACGTCTGGGACTACATCCTGGGCAACGTGCCGCTCGAGGAGGCGCGCTGGAAGCGTTTCAACGACTACTACATCAACTGTATCCGCAACGTGGACCGCTCGCTCGAGGCGTTGCAGGTCGAACTCGAGGACCTGGGGCTCGCCGACAACACGATCATCGTCTACTCGTCCGACCACGGCGAGATGGCTGGCGCGCACGGCCTGCGGGGCAAGGGGCCGTTCGCCTACCGCGAGACCAACCACCTGCCGCTTTACATCGTGCATCCGGACGTGAAGGGCGGGCAGCAGTGCAAGTCGCTCTCGAGCCACATCGACTTCGCGCCGACGCTGCTGTCGATGGCGGGCGTGAAGGCCGATCGCGCGGGCGAACTCGCGGGCCGCGCGCTGCCCGGCAAGGATCTCTCGCCGCTGCTCGCCAATCCGGGCAGCCAGGCGATCGACGCCGCGCGCTCCGTGACGCTGTTCACCTATAGCGGCCTCGCGAGCAACGACTCCGGTGTGTTCGACTTTGCGGCCAAGGCCGTGATGGCGGGCAAGGATCCGAAGGAAGAAGCCAAGCGCGTGGGCTTCCGGCCCGATTTGAAGAAGCGCGGCCACGTGCGCTCGGCGTTCGACGGCCGTTTCCGGTTCACGCGCTACTTCGCGCCGCTCGACCACAACAGCCCGGTCACGGTCGAGGAGCTGTTCAAGTGGAACGACGTCGAGCTCTTCGACCTGGAGCGCGATCCCGGCGAAATGAACAACCTCGCCATGGATCGCGTCGCCAACGCCGAGCTGCTCGCGGTGATGAACCGCAAGCTCGAGACCATCATCAAGGACGAGATCGGCAAGGACGATGGCCGAGAGCTGCCGGACATCCCCAACGTCACCTGGGGTCTCGACAAAGTCGATCTCTAGCCAACGAGGCAATCATGTTGTTTGGACGCAGGGCGGCCCTGCTGGGCGCGAGCGCGGCGTTCGCGCTTCCGGCGCGGGCGCAGGACAAGGTCAAGTCGGGCACCGTCGAGATCGAGCAGGTGCAGGTCGCCTTCATCGGCAGCGGCAACCTGGGCGGCGGCACGCTGCAATACCAGGGCAAGAGCTATCGCTTCACGGTGGGTGGCCTCGGGATCGGCGGCTTCGGCGTGTCGAAGATGCAGGCCACCGGCGACGTCTACAACATGAAGGAGCTGCGCCAGTTCGCCGGTGCCTACGGCCAGGCGCGCTACGGCCTCGCCGTCGGTGACAAAAGCGCGGGCGAGCTCTGGCTTCAGAACACCAATGGCGTGCTGCTCAGCCTGAAGGCGCGCCGCAGCGGGTTGGCGCTGTCGCTCGGCGCCGACGCCGTCATCATCGACTTCAAGTGAGGCTTGCATGAAATCCCTTCTCGCATTCCTCGCGACACTGTCGTTCGCCACCGCCGCCTTGGCGCAGGACGAACCGCAGGTCTTCAACGCCTTCGCCGTGTCGACCGCGCAGGGCACGATCGTGCCGTCGGGCGACAAGCAGGCGACCATGGTCGGCACCGTGAAGGGCCTGCTGTTCGTCGAGACGGCGGAAGGCCCGGTCGAGGCGGGCACCGTGTCCTGCGCGGCCTCGCTGCGCCTCGACTTCGACACCCGGCACCAGGCTGGCAGCGGCGCGTGCACCTTCACCGCGGCCGACGGCGCCGCGGCGTGGGGCGAGTGGCAGTGCGAGGGCTACGAGCTGGTGGGCTGCCGGGGCAAGCTCACCCTGAACGGCGGCAGCGGCCGGCTTCAGGGCGTATCGGGCGAGGGCGCCATGACGTGGCGGCCGAGCGCGCGCGCCCTCCAGCACAAGCCGGATGGCGCCAGCGACATTGCCGCGAGCGGCATCCTGATCTGGCGCGACTTCAAGCTCGCGAAGAAATAGACCGCGGCGCGGGGGAGACGGGGAAATGAAGGAACGCAATCGACTTGGCGGCACCGCGGCGCTGTCGCTCGTCCTGTCTTTTCTGGTGGGTTCCATGGCGCCGGCGCAGGCCCAGCAGAGCCCCGACGCGTGGAACTTCACCGTGACACCCTATGCGTGGCTGATGGGCGTGAGCGGCAGCGTCACCGCCAAGGGCCAGACGGTCGATATCAATGCCGGCATCACCGATCTCTTCGCGAAGACCGACACGCTGGTCGCGCTTATGGCGAACATGGAGGCGCGCCGCGAGAAATGGGCGTTCGGGCTCGATTTCATCTTCACGCAGATGACGGCTTCGGCCGGCATCGCCGCCCAGCGCAACCCGGTGCCGTGGCTCAATTTCTCGGTCAACGCCGGGGCCAACGTGAAGTCGACCATGATGGTTCTGGAGGGCACTGCTGGCTATGAGCTGGTGAAGCCCGCGCCCACGACGTCGATCGAAGGATTGATCGGCGTGCGCTATTGGCACGCCATCACCGACATGTCGTTCGGCTTCAACGCCACTGGCACCATCCGCACGCCCGAGGATGTCGGACTGTTCACGCGCAGCATCGGTGTCGCGGGCGACAGCACGGGCAGCATGGACTGGGCCGATCCTATCTTCGGCCTGCGCCTGCGGCACGAGCTCGCGCCGCATCATCGCGTGCAGGTGCGTGGCGACATCGGCGGCTTCGGTGTCGGCAGCCAGTTCACCTGGCAGACGCTCGCGGCCTATTCCTACGAGTTCAGTTCCGGCACGACGGCCTATTCCGCGGTCCTGGGCTACCGGGCGCTCGGCGTGAACTACAGCGCCGGCTGGGGCAACGACGCGCGTTCGCTCGACCTCGTCCTGCACGGGCCCATCCTCGGCCTCAGCATCAAGTGGTGACGGAGCACTGAACTCATGCGGAGGTTCTGCCGTGCCTTGGCCGTGGTGGTCCTGTCTTTGGCCGGCGGCGCTGTCGCGACCGTCCATGCCCAGACCCCGACGGCGCCGCCCGCGGGCCTCAGTCAGGCGCAATACGACTCTCTTGTCGAAGCGATCAGCGAGTCCGTCGCCCAGAAGATGAAGGCCGGCGCGGCGCAACCGGCCGCCAAGCCAGCCAAGGGCGCGAAGCCACCATCACCCGAGATCGTCCGCATGGAACCCAAGGCCGGGCCGGGCGAGTTCGCGCAGTTCCTCCATCGCGCCGGCACGGTGATGCGGACGTTCCCGGATCTGGGTCGCCAGTTCAACCGCCTGCTGGGATCTCTCGAAGAGTCGAGCCGCAGCCGGGGCAACCTGGGTTTCATCCTCCTGCTGGGGTCGGTCGCTGCCGCGGCCGTCGCCATGGAAGGCGTACTTCGGCTCATGTTTCGCCGGTTGCGCACGCGGTTGGCCGCCGGCGCCGGGCCGGAGCAGGGGGTGCGCTCGCTGGTCAACCTCGCGGGCCTCCTGGTGCTCGACGGTCTCGGCCTGCTCGCGGTGTGGGTGGTCTGCAACGTCGCGCGTGTCTGGTTCGAGGGCGAGACCGTGCAGGACTGGCTGGCCGAGGCGATTCTCGCCGGCATCTTCGCCTGGCGCCTCGCCCTGCTGATGTTCCGCTTCGTGCTCCAGCCCGACGCACCGTCGGCACGACTGTGCGCCGCGGAGAGCGGATCCACGCGCAGGATGTATTCCGCGGTCGCGACGGTGCTGCTCGTCCTCATCGTCGGGCGCGCCGTGGGACAGATGCTGCTGGATAACGGCACGCCGGTCGAGGCGATGGCGGCCTATCAGGTCGGGACCATGGCCATCGCCGTCGTGGTCTTCCTTTGGCTCGCCGTGCGCGCCCG
Organism: Pseudomonadota bacterium; assembly: GCA_018240695.1. Classification (GTDB taxonomy): domain Bacteria; phylum Pseudomonadota; class Alphaproteobacteria; order Reyranellales; family Reyranellaceae; genus Reyranella. The sequence goes on from JAFEFH010000124.1 coordinate 12,652, forward strand.
CGATGCGGCGCGGCAATGGCTGGCCGGCCTCGGCACGACGACACCGCTCGCCGGTTTCATCGGCCGTCACTGGACGGGTCTGGCCTGCACGTTCTTTGTCATGCTGGCGCTGACCCAGGCCTACAGCGCGATCTCCGGCCGCATCCAGGTGGGCGGCGCGATGCTGCTGACGCTCGGCCTCGTCGTGGGACTGCTGTTCTTCGAGACGCTGGTGCAGGCCTTCGTGCGCCGGCTCGACGTGCAACTACCCGAACGCAGCGCCGGCGGCGCGGCGCCGAAGCTGCCCGATGTGGTCGCCCGTTGCGTCCGTGTAGCGGTGCTGATCGGCGTTCTCGTGGCGATCGCGGAGCGCTGGATCGTCGAGGTGTTGGCCCTCGCCAGTCCCGACCAGTGGGACCGCATCACGCAATCGTCGCGCACGGCCGCGGCCTCGCTCTTCGTGGCCTACGTGCTGTGGGAATTGTTCACCTACGTCACCGCCCCGTACATGGCGCGTCCGGCACGCGGCGTACCCGGCGGCCCCGACGACGGCGATTCGCAGGCGGCCACCGCGTCGCGCCTGGGCACCATGATGCCGCTTCTGCGCACGGCGGCGGCGATCCTGATCGTGTTCACCGCCGTGGTGATCGCGCTCGAGGATTTCGGCATCAACGTCATGCCGCTGATCGCCGGCGCCTCGATCTTCGGCATCGCGATCTCGTTCGGCAGCCAGACGCTGGTGCGCGACATCGTGTCGGGCATCTTCTACCTGACCGACGACGCCTTCCGCGTCGGCGAATATATCGACTGCGGGCGCGCCAAGGGCACCGTCGAGGGCTTCACGCTGCGCTCGATCAAGCTCCGGCATCAGAACGGTCAGGTCCACACCATTCCGTTCGGCCAGCTCGGCCAGATCACCAACTTCAGCCGGGACTGGCTGACTGTGAAGTTCAACCTGCGCTTCGCCCTCGACACCGACATCGAGAAGCTGCGC
>JAFEFH010000125.1 GCA_018240695.1 Pseudomonadota bacterium
AGCGCATCGATCTTGTAGTCCTGGCGGTTGGCGTGCTGTTGCGCCGCGCGCAGATCGCGGCGCGCGGCGATCACGTCGGACGAGCGCGGATCGATGCGCTCGGCCTGGTCGAGCGCGCGGTCGGCGGCGGCGAAGTCGGCGCGCGTGATGGCGCGGCGCGCGTCGAGGATCAGCTGGTCCCGCTGCTGGGCCTGCGCGGCAGTCGGGCCGGCGGGGGCGGCCGGCGGCGCAGGCTGCGGCGTCACGACCGGGGGACGGGGTGCCGGGGACGGCGCGGGCGTGGTCGCGGCAACGGTCGGGGCGGGCGTCGTGGTGAACGCACCCTTGTCGTTGGCGATGTAGAGGCCGCCGCCGATCACGGCGACGCCGAGCGCACCGATGATGCCGTAAAGCGGACCGTTGCCTGCCATGATTGCCTCCTGCTGCACACGGTGGACGTGTCGAGGAGGTCAAACGTCCCGGGACCGGAGCGGTTCCCGGGGAGAAGCGCCTACTTGTCGAGCCAGACGTCCTCGAAGCGGAAGCCGTTGTAGATGCTGTTCACCATGCTGGTGTAGCCCTTCACGTAGGGCTGGTGGCAGGTGCTCGAGCGGCTCCAGTAGATCGGCGGGCGGGCGCCGTCGGCCAGCAGCCGCACGTCGATCTCGCGCACGATGCCGAGCCGCTTGGCCGGATCGCTCTCCGTCGACTGCGTTTCGAACATCTTCTCGATCTCGGGATTGCAGTAGCCGGTGTAGTTGCGGGCCGACTTGCAGGCGAAGTTCTCGTAGAAGGTCTGGTCGGGATCGTCGATGCCGTTGCCGGTGGCGTTGACGCCCAGCACGTAGTCCTTGCGGCGCAGCCGGTTGAACCACAGCGAGGTCTCCACCACGTCGACCGAGGCGTCGATGTAGATCTGCTTGAGCTGGCCCTGGATCAGCCCGGCGGCGTCCTTGTAGATCGCCACCCCGCGCGTGGCGATCTTGAGCCGCAGCGGCTTGTTCGGCCCATAGCCCGCCTTGGCCATGATGGCGCGCGCCTCGGTGCGGTTCTTCTCGACGTCGGGCCCGTAGCCCGGCACGACGGCCAGCATGTCGGCCGGCAGGCCCCACACGCCGTCGGGCGGCGGCTGCATCGTGCCGCCCACGACGGACTGGCCTTGCGTGAGGGTGTCGACGAAGGCCTTGCGGTCGAGTGCCAGGATCAGCGCGCGCCGCATGTCGGCATTGTCGAACGGCGCGACGGTGCGGTTGACCAGCAGGTTGACGTTGAGGTTCATCGACGTGGTCTCGCAGACCGCCGCCGACGCCTCCTTCTTCACGAACTTGAGGTCGGCCGCCGTCAGCTCCCAGGGGAAGGTGAGGTCGAAGCGCCCGGCGACGAAGCTCAGCGCCGCGGTGGACGGATTGTTCACGATCGTGAAGTCGATCGCGTCGAGGTAGGGCCGGCCCTTCTTCCAGTAGTCGGGATTGCGCACCAGGCGGATGTTCTGGAACTCGCTGAACGACTGGAGCTTGAACGGGCCGGTGCCGATCGGCCGCGTGCGCATCTGCGCCATCGACACGTGGCAGGGATAGATCGGCGTCATTCCCGAGGCGAGCATGGCCATCAGCGAGGCCTGCGGGCGGCGCAGGTGGATCGTCACGTCGTACTCGCCGTCGGCGCTCACATGGTCGACGTTGCGGTACCACGAGGCGCGCGGATTGGTGCGCAGCTTCTGCCCCGACCGGTCGGTCAGCAGGTCGAAGGTGCAGACGACGTCGCGCGACGTGAACGGCCGCCCGTCGTGCCACTTCACGCCTTCCTCGAGCTTGAAGGTGACGGCGGTCTTCTCGGCGTTCCACGTCCACGACTTGGCGAGCTCGGGTCGGATCGACTTGTCGCTGTTCTGCGGCACGTGCTGGTCGTAGACGACCAGGTTGTTGAACACCGACATGAACGGGATGACCGTCGAGATCGTCGCTTCCTCGTGGATCGACGCCGTCGGCGGGTTGTCGCGATGATAGACCTTCAGCGTGCCGCCCATTTTCTGGGCGACCGCCGGTCCCGACGCGAGGAGTGTTGCGCACGCAAGAGCGGTCACCAGGCCGCTCGGCAAAGTCATGGGCCGCATGTCATCCTTGGAATCCTGGCGCGCGCGGCAACGTGCGCTCTCGGTGCAGGACGTTACACGGAAGCGACAGGGCTCGCGAGCCCGTCGTGCGCATGTCTCCATGCACGAAGCGTTTGCGACAATTGAAACAGCCGTGACACGCGGGAACCCGAAACGGATTCCCGCGTTAAGCTTGGTTCAGCCCTGGTCGAGGAAGCTGCGCAGCATGCGCGAGCGGCTGGGATGCTTGAGCTTGCGCAGCGCCTTGGCCTCGATCTGGCGGATACGCTCGCGGGTCACCGAGAACTGCTGGCCGACTTCTTCCAGCGTGTGGTCGGTGTTCATGCCGATGCCGAAGCGCATGCGCAGCACGCGCTCCTCGCGCGGCGTGAGCGTGGCCAGCACCCGCGTCGTGCTCTCGCGCAGATTGCCCTGGATCGCCGCCTCGAGCGGGATCACGGCGTTCTTGTCCTCGATGAAGTCGCCGAGATGCGAATCCTCCTCGTCGCCGATCGGCGTTTCGAGCGAGATCGGCTCCTTGGCGATCTTCAGCACCTTGCGCACCTTCTCGAGCGGCATGCCGAGCTTCTCGGCCAGCTCCTCGGGCTGCGGCTCGCGGCCGATCTCGTGCAGCATCTGGCGGCTGGTGCGGACCAGCTTGTTGATGGTCTCGATCATGTGCACCGGAATACGGATGGTGCGCGCCTGGTCGGCGATCGAGCGCGTGATGGCCTGACGGATCCACCAGGTGGCGTAGGTCGAGAACTTGTAGCCGCGGCGGTACTCGAACTTGTCGACCGCCTTCATCAGGCCGATGTTGCCTTCCTGGATGAGATCGAGGAACTGCAAGCCGCGGTTGGTGTATTTCTTGGCGATCGAGATCACGAGGCGCAGGTTCGCCTCGATCATCTCCTTCTTCGCGCGCATCATCTCGCGCTCGCCGTCCTGCACGGTCTTGACCATGCGGCGGTACTCGAAGATCGGCGCGCCGGCATAGTCGGAGATCGTGCGGATCTCCTCGCGGATCTTCTCGATTTCGGCGGTCTTCTTCTTGGCGAAGTCCTTCCAGCCCTTGCCCGACAGCTTGCCCACCTTGTCGAGCCAGTTCGGGTCGATCTCGTGGTTCAGGTAGTTGTCGAGGAAGTCCTGGCGGTTGATGCGGAAGCTCTCGGCCAGCCGCATCAGCTTGCCTTCGAGCATCATCAGCCGGCGGTTGAGGTCGTAGAGCGCGAGCTTGAGCTGCTCGATGCGGTTGGCATTGATATGCACCGTGCGCACCAGCTCGACGATCTTCTTGCGGTGCTTCTCGTAGCTCTTCTCGAACTCCGGCGACGGCTTCTGGCCGCGGTTGAGCGTCGAGAGGCGGCGGTTCTGCACCTTCGACATCTCGAGGTAGACCTTGGCCACGCGCGTCAGCGTGCGCAAAACCTCGGGCTTCAGCTTTTCCTCGAGGGCCGACAGGGAGAGCGCGTTCTCCTCGTCGTCGCCGCCGTCTTCCGTGGCACCGCCCTCGCCGGCGGCACCGCTGGCGTTGCCGTTGGCCGCGGCAGGCGCGGGCTGCGGCCGCAGCATCGGCGGACGCGGCAGGGACTGGCGGGAAATGGCCGGCATCGGCGGCGGCGGGTTGGCGCTGTGGTCGACGCCCTTGCCCTCGCCGGGCGCGCCGCCCTGCGTCGCTTCGAGGTCGATCACGTCGCGCAGCAGGATGCGGCCCTCGTTGATCGCGTCGCGCCATTCGAGCAGCGCCGTGATCGTCATCGGGCTCTCGCAGATGCCGCCGATCATCTTGTCCTGGCCGGCCTCGATGCGCTTGGCGATCTCGATTTCGCCCTCGCGGCTCAGCAGTTCGACCGAGCCCATCTCGCGCAGGTACATGCGCACGGGGTCGTCGGTGCGGCCGAGCTCTTCGTCCTCGCCGGTCGCTTCGGCCGCGACCACGGCGGTCTTGGCGGGCTCGGCTGCGCCGTTGGCGCCGGCGGCCGGGGCATCTTCCTGCTCCTCGGCCTCGACCACGTTGACGCCGGCTTCCGACAGCATCGCCATCGTGTCCTCGATCTGCTCGGAGGACACTTCGTCGGGCGGCAGGGCCGCGTTCAGTTCGTCGTAGGTGACGTAGCCGCGCTCCTTGCCCTTCTGGACGAGCTTCTTGAGCTCCGCGCCAAGGGAATCGAGGAGGGGAGCATCCGGGCCTTCTTCACGGGCGTCGGTCGCTTCGGGTTGGGCTACGGTCGCGGTCTTGGTCGCCATTTCTGTCCTTTTGGCCTTTTGGTGCGACAAAACAAGTTCAACGGCCGGTCGGCCGTGATTTGGCTGCGAGAAGGAAAGAACGGGTGGGCGGACCCGTCGAAAGCTACCCTTCTACTATATGGTATCGAAGTTCAAGCACCGATAGGGCCGTCGGCCTGTTTGTTGCACAAGGCTGCCTTCCACGAAGCGGACCGTCCTAGGCCGCCGACCCCGCCTCGATCCTTTCCCGACGCTGCAGGTCAAGAATTGACTGCAGGTGCTGCAAATTCTCCTCCGTCGGGTTCTCGGCGAAAGCGGCCCGCGCCTGCTCGAGCTGCTCGGGCCGGCCGACCAGCTGATTCAGGTGGCGGGCGACCCGCCGCCATTGGGTCAACCAGGCTTCGGGGTCGGCAGGGTCGTCCTTGAAGAACGCCCGCGCCCTCAGCCGGGCTGCCTCGGCGATTTCGCTGAGACCGTTGCGCCTCAGATGGTCGGCGATCACCTCGGCTTCAAGGGACGGCCCGGTTTCCGCCGCCGCCGCGTCCGCCGCCGGGTCCACGCCCTCGGGCAGCAGGGACAGGGCGTCGAGCAGGCCCTGGAGCAGGCGAACGGCGTCCTGGTTGCCCACCGGCAGCTGGCCGGCTTCCTCGTTCAGCTGGTGGAGCAGGGCCGGGCGCTCGACGAAGGCCCCGAGCAGCGCCCAGACCTGGCGGGCGCCGGGCGCTTCCTTGACCATCCGACGCGCCGCCGCGCCGGGCGGGAAGGGGGCGGCGGGCGCGCCCGGCTGGCCGCGGAAGGTCCGGCGCTGGCCGGGCGTCCCGCCCCAGAAGGCCTGGCCGTCGGCCTGCCGCATCTTGTTGAGGCGGGCGCGCATCTCGGCACGGTAGGCGTCGCGCACGGCGGGATCGGCGATCTGGTCGACCCGTTGCAGCACGTCGCGCTGGAGCGCGGCGCGGCGCTCCGGCGTGTCGGTGGGCTTTCCCTCGGTGCCGAGGTCCCAGACGATGTCGGCCAGGGGCCGCGCGAGCTTCAGCACGCCCTGGATCGCCTCCGGTCCGCGCGCGCGGATCAGGCTGTCGGGATCCTCGCCCGCCGGCATGGCGATGAAGCGCAGGCTCTTGCCCGCCTTCAGGATCGGCAGCGCCCGCTCCGCCCCGCGTTGCGCGGCGCGGCGGCCGGCATTGTCGCCGTCGAAGCAGAGATAGGGCTCGTCGGCCAGTTTCCACACTTCGGCGAGCTGGCCCTCGGTCAGCGCCGTGCCGAGCGGCGCCACCGCGCCGGTGAAGCCCGCGACGTGCAGGGCGATCACGTCCATGTAGCCTTCGGCCACGATCACGGGCTGATCCTTGGTGACGGCCACGCGCGCGCGATCGAGGCAGTAGAGATTGGCGCCCTTGTGGAAGAGCGGCGTCTCCGGCGAGTTCAGGTACTTGGGCTCGCCCGGCCCGATGACGCGGCCGCCGAACGCGATCACCCGGCCGCGGCGGTCGTTGATCGGGAACATCACGCGGCCGCGGAAGCGGTCGTAGGGCGCGCGGCCGGCGTCGTCGGGCTGGATGGCGAGCCCCGCCTCGACGATCTTGTCCATCGTCGCGCCCTCGCGCTTCAGCGCCGAGATCAGCCCGTCGCGGCTGTCGGGCGAGAAGCCCAGGCGAAAGTCGTCGATCGTCTCGTCGCTGAGGCCGCGGCCACGCAGATAGTCGAGGCCGGTGCGGCCGACCGGCAGGCGCAGCTGCTTCTGGAACCAGCGCGCGGCGAGCTCGACGACCTCCTGCAAGGTCGAGGCGCGCTCGGCGCGTTCGCGCTCCTGCGGCGTCGACTGCGGCACCGGCAGACCGACCTCGCGCGCCAGCTTCTCGACCGTCTCGGGAAAGGAGAGGCCCTCGGTCTTCATCACGAAGTCGATGGCGCTGCCCTTCTCGTGGCAGCCGAAGCAGTAGAAGAAGCTCTTCTTGTCGTTCACCGTGAACGACGGCGTCTTCTCGTTGTGGAACGGGCAGAGGCCGGCATATTCCGAGCCCGACCGCCGCTTCAGCGCGACCTTGCGGCCCACCACGTCGCTCAGGCTGACGCGCGCTTTCAGTTCCTCGAGGAAGGCGGGAGAGAAGGCCATGCCCTAAGATGGTCGCTCAGGCGGAAGCGGACCAGAGCGGAAAGCGGGGACAGGTCGGGAAGGCGCCCGCCGTTTAACAAACGGAAATTAAACGGGAGCGGCCGGTGCGGGTCGAACAGTCCCATTGCGTATATTGCGAAATTAGCAATCATTTGTCAAGAGAAACCAACTATATAATCAATATTATATAGAGAGGTGATCCATGCTCAGCTTCAAGATCACGACGGTGGGCGCATCGGCCGGGCTGATCCTCACCAAGGAAGCCATGGCCCATCTCAAGGTGAAGAAGGGCGACACGCTCTATCTGACCGAGGCGCCGGACCGCAGCTACCGCCTCACGCCATACAATCCCGAGTTCGAGCGGCAGATGGGCCTGGCCGAGGGCATCATGCATGAGGACCGTGAGATTCTGCGCGCGCTCGCCAGATGACCGGCTGGCGCTGGGTGCGCGCCGATGTCGTGGCGGCCGTCCACGATCGTCAGATCGCCGAGCATGGCGGGGCCGACGGCGCGCGTGATCCGAGCGCCGTCGCGTCGGCCCTGGCGCGGCCGGAAAATCTTGCGGCAGCGGGGAAGCACGACGCCGCCGATCTTGCCGCGGCCTACGCGGTCGGCCTGGTCCGCCATCGCGGCTTCGCCGACGGCAACAAGCGCACGGCCTGGGTCGTCGCGCGCTTGTTCCTCGCGGCCAATGGATATCGCTTCCCGTTCGACAAGGTGGACGCGGTTCGCCTCGTCGACGCGGTGGCCGCCGGCAGTCTCGAAGAGGGGTCGCTGGCCGAGCGGATCAGGCAGCGCCTGACGACGGTCCCGGCATGAGCCTGTTCTCGTTCACCGGCACCTTCCGGTCGCTGGCCAACTACAATTACCGCCTGTGGGCGGGCGGCGCGGTCGTGTCGAACGTCGGCACGTGGATGCAGCGCGTGGCGCAGGACTGGCTCGTCCTCACTCAGCTCACCCACAACAATGCGAGCGCGCTCGGCCTCGTCATGGCGCTGCAGTTCGGGCCGCAGATGCTGATGCTGCCGTTCAGCGGTTTCGCCGCCGACTTCTTCGACCGGCGCAAGCTCCTGATGGGAACGCAGGCGGCGATGGGGCTGCTGGCGCTGGGCCTCGGCCTGCTCACCGTCACCGGCGTGGTCGAGCTGTGGCACGTCTATGTCTTCGCCTTCCTGCACGGCTGCGCGGCAGCGCTCGACGCGCCGGCGCGGCAGACCTTCGTGTCCGATCTGGTGGGCGAAGAGGACTTGCCGAACGCGGTCGCGCTCAATTCCACGTCGTTCAATGCCGCGCGCATGGTCGGCCCCGCGCTCGCGGGCCTGCTGATCGCCGGCGTCGGCACGGGCTGGGCGTTCCTGGTGAACGCGCTGTCGTTCGGCGGCGTGCTGGCGTCGCTCACCTTCCTGAAGGTGGGCGAGCTGCACGCCAGCCGCCGCGCCGTCCGCGCGCCCGGCGGCTTCGTCGCGGGCTTCCGCTACGTCTGGCAGCGGCCCGACCTGCGCGCCATCCTGCTCATGCTGTTCCTGATCGGCACGTTCGGCCTCAACTTCCCGATCTTCATCTCGACCATGGCGGTCAAGGTCTTCCATACCGCCGCCGGCGGCTACGGTCTGCTCGCCTCGATGATGGCGGTCGGCACGGTGACGGGGGCGTTGCTCGCCGCCGGGCGCGAGCGGCCGCGCATCGAACTGCTGTTCACCGGCGCGGCGGTGTTCGCCGTGGGCTGCACGCTCGCCGCCGTCATGCCGAACTACTGGCTGTTCGGCGCCACGCTGGTGATGATCGGCGTGTCGGCGCTCACGATCACCAACTCGACCAACAGCCTGATGCAGCTCTCGACCGAGCCCGCCATGCGCGGCCGGGTGATGGCGATTCGCCTGGCCATCGCCATGGGCGGCACGCCGATCGGCGCCCCGATCGTCGGCTGGGTCGCCGATCGGTTCGGGCCGCGCTGGGCGCTCGGCGTCGCCGCGGCGGCCGGCGTCGGCGCGGCACTGGTGATGATCCACTATCTCGCCAAGCACCGTCACTTGCGCGTTCATTTCGGCCAGGGGCGCATCCGCTTCAGCATGGATGCGGGCGACGCGTTTCCGCTCCGCCGCTGACGGTTGATTTAGGCCGGTGGCTCCTCTAACGAACCCCCAATGAATTTCTTCACTCCCTTCGTGAGACTGGTCGCGGCGAACCTGCGCGCGGAGAAGTTCACGCATCTCGACGTCGGCTGCTCGGGCGGCATGGATCCGGTGTGGCGCCTGTTCGGCGCGCGCTTCCGCGCCATCGGCTTCGACATCAGCATCGACGCCTGCAAGGATTTGCGCGACCAGGAGATCCAGCCCGACGTCCACTATGTCGATGGCGCCGTCGGCATCCCGCCGGATCATCCCTTTGCCCGCCGGATCGCCGGCCGGACCGTCGGCGCCGACAGGCTCGGCAGCCGTCTCAGCGCCCACGACCTGATCGCGCGCAGGGCGGCCCGGCTGAAGGACGCGTCGCTGGCGGAGAAGCTCAACGCCAACGCCTGGACGATGACGGCGCTGGCCGACGGCGAGCAGGTCTACATCCTCGACACGCTGAAGAAGTTCGGCTTCGACGATGTCGACTTCCTGAAGATCGACGTCGACGGACCGGACTTCCTGATCCTGAATTCGCTCGAGGGCGAGTTCGCGCGCCTCGGCATGCTGGCGGTGCGCCTCGAGGTCGGCATGACCGGCGGCACCGACGAAGCCGAGCACACGTTCCACAATACCGACCGCTTCATGCGCCAGCAGGGCTTCGACCTCGTCGCCCTCGACAACCGCAGCTACTCCAACCGCACCCTGCCGGCGAAGTTCCTCTATCCGATGCCGGCACAGACGGTGACGGGGCGCATCTTCCAGTCCGAGGCCTTTTACGCGCGCGATCCCGTGGGCTCGCCGGAGCTCGCCCGGTCGCTGAGCGCGGAGAAGCTGCTCAAGCTCGCGGCGATCTACGCCGTGTGGAACCAGCCCGACAGCGCGGCGGAAATCCTCGTCACCTTCCGCGACCGGCTGGCGTCGCTGCTCGACATCGATGCCGCGCTCGACCTGCTGGCTGCCGACACGCAATCGGGTGAGGCGCAGCCCAAGTCCTACAAGGCGTATCTCGACGCCTACCGGAGCGACGACGAGTTCCTGTACCCGCGCCATCCCGAGGCGCCGACGCTGATGCAGCGCCTGCGCGCGGTCTGGGTGGCGATGACCGACCGGCCCTACATCGCCAAGATCGAGGCGCTGCGCCAGGACCTCGCGGTCGACGGCTTCGTCGGTCCCGGCCGCACGCGGCGCGCGGCGGAGCAGGGCGATCCGCAGGCGCAGTTCGCGCTGGGCGTCGCCTATCTGCACGGCCAGTGGCTGCCGGTCGACAAGGTCGAGGCGCTGAAGTGGTTCACGCTCGCCGCCGCCAATGCAGCGCCGGAGGCCAAGGCCTCGTTCACCGCCCAGCACGATGCGCTGGCGCGGCAGCTCTCGGACGCCGACCGCCACGAGGCGGCGAACCGCGCGGCGGCAGCAAAGAAATAGATTACGGAGCCGAGGCCCGGCGGATCAGCCGCCGGTGAGGGCCTTCTTCACCGCGCCCGAGGCCTTGGCGAAGTCCATCTGGCCCGCATACTTGCCCTTCAGCGCGGCCATCACGCCGCCCATATCTTTGATCGACGTGGCGCCGGCCTCCTTGATCGCCGCGGCGACGGCGGCGGCCACGGCGGCCTCGTCCATCTGCTGCGGCAGGAAGCGCTCGATCACCGCGATCTCGGCCATTTCCTTGTCGGCGAGGTCCTGGCGGGCGCCTTTTTCGTACAGCGCGATCGATTCGTTGCGCTGCTTGATCATGCCCTGGAGCATCGAGAGGATCTTGTCCTCGGACACGCCCTCGCGATTGGCCTCGGTGCGGGCGGCGATATCGGTGTCCTTGAGCTTGGCCAGGATGAGGCGAATCGTGCCCAGCGCGGCCTGGTCCCGGGCGCGCATGGCTTCCTTCATCGCGTCGTTCAGCTTGTCGCGCAGCATGGAAAACATCCCAAGGAGTGAAGGGCGGAAACTAATCGCCTGCGGTGCTGTTGGCAAAGCAAATAAGCTATTGAAATAGCTTATGATTTATCCCCCTGCCGCACCTTGACCCTCTGCGACCGCTTGGTTACAAACCGCGCGGTTCGCAGGCCGCCACTTCGGGCGCGACCGGACGGGCCGCAGGACGGACCAGACATCATGACTTCACCTAAGACCGCCGGCGCCGATAACGCCGCGCCGCGTTGGGCCACGGCCGCGCTGGTGCTGGCCGACGGGACGGTCTTTTGGGGCAAGGGCATCGGCGCCGCGCGCGCCGCCGTGGGCGAGGTGTGCTTCAACACCTCGATGACCGGCTACCAGGAGATCATCACCGATCCTTCCTATGCCGGGCAGATCATCACCTTCACCTTCCCGCATGTCGGCAATGTCGGCACCAATCCCGAGGACATCGAGAGCATCAACCCGGCCGCGCGCGGCGTCGTGCTGCGCGGCGACATCACCGAGCCGGCCAACTGGCGCAACGCCAAGCCGCTCGACGACTGGCTGAAGAGCCACAACCTGCCGGGCATCTGCGGCGTCGACACGCGCGAGATCACGCGCCGCGTGCGCGACGGCGGCGCGCCCAACGGCGTGGTCGTGCACGCGCCGGACGGCAAGTTCGACGTGCCGAAGCTGGTGAAGATGGCCGCCGAGTGGCCCGGCCTCGAGGGCATGGATCTCGCCATCGAGGTGACGGCCAAGCAGAACTACAGCTGGAACGAGACGACCTGGGCGCTGGGCAAGGGCTACGGCACGCTCGACAAGGCGAAGTACCATGTCGTCGCCGTCGACTACGGCGCCAAGCGTAACATCCTGCGCTGCCTCGCCAACACCGGCTGCAAGGTGACGGTGGTGCCGGCGACGGCGACCGCCGAGGACATCCTGCGCCACAAGCCCGACGGTGTGTTCCTGTCGAACGGCCCGGGCGATCCCGCGGCGACCGGTAAGTACGCGATCCCGGCGATCCGGGGCGTGCTCGACAAGAAGGTGCCGCTGTTCGGCATCTGCCTCGGCCACCAGCTCCTCGCGCTGTCGCTCGGCGGCAAGACACGCAAGATGGAGCGCGGCCATCGCGGCGGCAACCAGCCAGTCAAGGACCTGACCACGGGCAAGGTCGAGATCACCTCGCAGAATCACGGCTTCTGCGTCATCGAGGAATCGCTGCCCAAGAACGTCGAGGTCACGCACGTCTCGCTGTTCGACGGCACCAACGAGGGCATCCGCTGCACCGACAAGTCGGCCTTCTCGGTCCAGTATCATCCCGAGGCCTCGCCCGGTCCGACCGACAGCCATTACCTGTTCGACCGCTTCGTCGAGGCGATCGACAAGAGCAAGGGCAAGTGACAGTGCTCAGCCGAATGAAATCAAAAGAGCACTGTCATCCTGAGCGCAGCGAAGGATCTTGCGCCAGCAACCATGACCCTCTCTCGGGCGAACGCGAGGTCCTTCGCTTCGCTCAGGACGACAAGTAGATGCCCAAGCGCACAGACATCAAGTCCATCCTCGTGATCGGCGCCGGGCCGATCGTCATCGGCCAGGCCTGCGAGTTCGACTACTCGGGCGTGCAGGCGTGCAAGGCGCTGAAGGACGAGGGCTACCGCGTCATCCTGATCAACTCGAACCCGGCCACGATCATGACCGATCCCGGCCTGGTCGATGCGACCTACATCGAGCCGATCACGCCCGACATGGTCGCCAAGATCATCGAGAAGGAAAAGCCGGACGCGATCCTGCCGACTATGGGCGGCCAGACCGCGCTCAACACCGCGATGTCGCTGCACCGCGACGGCCGCCTGAAGAAGCTCGGCGTCGAGCTGATCGGCGCCAATGCCGAGGCGATCGACAAGGCCGAGGACCGGCTGCTGTTCCGCAACGCCATGACCAAGATCGGCCTCGAGTCGCCCAAGAGCGAGGTCGTGCACAATCGCGAGGAAGCGGCCAAGGCGCTCGACTTCGTGGGCCTGCCCGCGATCATCCGCCCGTCGTTCACGCTGGGCGGCACCGGCGGCGGCATCGCCTACAATCGCGACGAGTTCTTCGAGATCGTGCAGGGCGGCCTCGAGGCTTCGCCGACGACCGAGGTGCTGGTCGAGGAATCCGTGCTCGGCTGGAAAGAGTACGAGATGGAGGTCGTCCGCGACCGCAAGGACAACTGCATCATCATCTGCTCGATCGAGAACGTCGATCCGATGGGCGTGCACACCGGCGACTCGGTGACGGTCGCGCCGGCGCTGACGCTGACCGACAAGGAATACCAGATCATGCGCGACGCCTCGATCGCGTGCCTGCGCGAGATCGGCGTCGATACCGGCGGCTCGAACGTGCAGTTCGCCGTCGATCCGGCGACCGGCCGCATGACGGTGATCGAGATGAACCCGCGCGTGTCGCGTTCGTCGGCGCTGGCGTCGAAGGCCACGGGCTTCCCGATCGCCAAGGTCGCGGCGCGCCTGGCTGTCGGCTACACGCTCGACGAGCTGCTGAACGACATCACCGGCAACACGCCGGCGGCGTTCGAGCCGACGATCGACTATGTCGTCACCAAGATGCCGCGCTTCGCGTTCGAGAAGTTCCCGGGCGCGGAGGCGACGCTCACCACCTCGATGAAGAGCGTGGGCGAGGCGATGTCGATCGGCCGCACCTTCCAGGAATCGTTGCAGAAGGCGCTGCGCTCGATGGAGACCGGCCTGACCGGCCTCAACGAGATCGAGATCAAGGGTGCGCCGGACAAGTCGGCGGTCATGAGCGCCCTGGCGCGGCCGACGCCCGACCGCATCCTGGTGATCGCGCAGGCGTTCCGCCACGGCCTCACGGTCGAGGAGATCGCGCAGGCGTCGAAGTACGAACCGTGGTTCCTGCGCCAGATCGAGCAGCTCGTGTCGACCGAGGCCGAGATCCGCAAGAGCGGCCTGCCCAAGGACACCAAGGCGCTGCTCGACATCAAGAAGAAGGGCTTCTCCGACGAGCGGCTGGCCGAGCTCACGAAGTTCAGCGCCGCCGAGGTCGCCAAGCGCCGCCGCGCGGCGGGCGTGCGGCCGGTGTTCA
>JAFEFH010000126.1 GCA_018240695.1 Pseudomonadota bacterium
CGCAAACCCGCGTGCGAATTGGGCGTGGTTTTAGGGGGTTGCCGCCGGAAATGCAAGTTCCAATGAAATCAAGGACTTGAGGCCGCCAATTCGGCCGCGATTTCCTCCGAAAGCTTGAGCAGCGACAGCGGCGCGCTGCCCTCGGCCTTGTTGTTGGCAGTGATCCAGACCCGGCGCCTGGCCTTGAAGGCCGCCGCCGCCATCCGCGCCAGCATGCGGCGGCTCTCCGGATCCTCGTCGACGAGCTTGTCGAAAGGATCATAGCGCTGCTTGGCGGCCTGGTAGAGGAAGCCGCGGTGGAGGTTCCAGCGCACCACGAGGTCGCCCGGCGCCTCGCCGTCGAGCGCCTTCAGCGCCACGGCCTGCCGTTCGACCTCGGGCATGCGGTCGTGCAGGCCGACGCAATAGCGCACGCCCCGTTCCTTCAGCATCCGCATCAGTCGCGGCGTCAGCAGTTCGGGGTTGCGCAGTTCGAGCGCATAGATCGGCCGGCGATTGCCCAGCACCGGCGGCAGCGCCGCGAAGAACGCCGCCAGCCGCTCGATGACGCCGGCCGCCTCCTCAACCAGGCCTCGCGGCAGGGGCGATACCTGAAAGACCAGCGGGCCTGCCTTGTCGCCCAGCCCTTCGAGGCAGGGCACGACGAACTCGCGGGCGGCGATGGCGGCATCGAGGAAGTGCGGGTTGGGCACCCTTGCCCGCCCGTCCTCGCCGCGCACGACGGCGTCGCAGACCAGCGCCGGTGCCTTCACGACGAAGCTGAAGCCGTCCGGTACCTGCGTGGCATAGCGCGCATATTCGACCGTCGTGATCGGCGCGTAGAAGGTGCGATCGAGACTCACGGTGCGCAGCAGCGGGATCTGCGCGTAAGCGGTAAGACCGCGCTTGCTGAGCGCGGTCTGCGGATACACGCCCTCGTAGACGAGGCCGCGCCATCCCGGAAAGAACCACGACGATGTCCCGAGACGAATCTCCGGTGGCAATGCGGGTGCACCGAGCAGCGGAGATTCCCAGCACGGCCGGACCTCGCCTGGCGCAGGCTTCGTGGGCTTGGGCATGCCCGGTGTCTCGAACAGGCCGGGCTGCCGGCTCAAATCTCCTCCACCTGCGCCACACCCGGCAGCATGCCGATGATGTCGCGCAGGCCGCCCGCGATGGAATAGGTGCCGGGCAGCGTGACCTCGGCCTCGGTCTCTTCCGGCAGCGGCACGACGAGCGTCACCCTGCCCCGGCCCTTCTTGCCCTCGAGTGTCTTGCGCAGCGCGTCGAGCACGGAGGCATCGGAGATCTCAATGCGCAGTCCCGCCGCCGAGTTGGCGACCGCGTCCTCGAGTTTCTCGACATGCTGGGCCAGCAGCTTCACCTGCTCGCCGTCGAGCCGGCCGTCGACCGAAATCAGGATCGCCTGGCCGGGCTCGAGCAGCGGCCGCTTGCTGCTCAGGATCTCGCTGAACACCATGAATTCGAACGCGCCCGACTGGTCCGAGCACTGGATGAAGGCGAAGCGATTGCCCTTGGCCGACGTCCGCTCGGAGCGATCGATCACCGTGCCCGCGAGCTTGATGCGCCCCGGCGTGCCGCGCGTCAGCAGCGCCACGAGGTCGGCCGAGCGGCACACGCCCAGTCGCTGCAGGCTGCGCTCGTAGGCGGCCAGCGGATGCGACGACAGATAGAAGCCGATCGCCGAGAACTCGTTCTGCAGCTTCTCCATCGGCGCCCAGTCCGGCACCTTGGGCAACTGCGGGCGGCGCTGCGCGGTGTCGTCGCCGAACAGGCTGTTCTGGTTGCTGCCGCGCGATTCGTGCGTCGCCGCCGAATGACGCGTCAGCGCCTCGATGGTGGCGAAGGTCTGGGCGCGGTTCTTGTTCAGCGTCTCGAAGGCGCCCGCCTTGGCGAGGCTTTCGAGCAGGCGCTTGTTGATCACGCGCTGGTCCAGCCGCTCGGCGATGTCGAACAGCGTCTTGTAGACGCCGTTGGCCTCGCGCTCCTCGACCAGGCGGTTCATCGCCTCGCGGCCCACGCCCTTGATGGCAGCGAGCGCGTATCGGATGGCCTTCTTGCCGTCCGCCGTCTTCTCGACGGTGAACTCCGCCGACGACCGCGTGACGTCGGGCGGCAGCAGGTCGACGCCGATCTTGTCGAGGTCGCGCCGATAGCCGTTGAGCTTCTCGACGTTGCCCATATCCAGCGTCATGGTCGCGGCGAAGAACTCGACCGGATGGTTCGCCTTGAGATAGGCCGTCTGATAGCAGACCAGCGCATAGGCCGCCGCGTGGCTCTTGTTGAAGCCGTAGCCCGCGAAGCGGTCGACCTGGTCGAAGATCGACGAGGCCTTGTCCCTGTTCACGCCGTTCTTCTCGGCGCCCTCGATGAAGCTCTGGCGCTGGGCGTCCATCTCGGCCTGGATCTTCTTGCCCATGGCGCGGCGCAACAGGTCGGCGCCGCCCAGAGAATAGCCGGACAGGACCTGCGCGATCTGCATGACCTGCTCCTGGTAGATCATGATGCCGTGGGTCTCCTTCAGGATCCCCTCGAGCAGCGGATGCAGGTAGTCGGGCTCCTCTTCCTTGTGCTTGCGCTTGATGTAGCTCGGGATGTTCTCCATCGGACCCGGGCGGTAGAGCGCCACCACGGCGATGATGTCCTCGAAGCGGTCCGGCTTCATCTTGCGCAGCACGTCGCGCATGCCGTTGCCTTCCAGCTGGAACACCCCGGAGCCGTCGCCGCGGGCCAGCAATTCGAAGGTCTTCTTGTCGTCGAGCGGCAGCTTGGCGATATCGATCTTGTCGCGCCCGATCAGGTCGCAGGCCTTCTCGATCACGGTCAGGGTCTTGAGGCCGAGGAAGTCGAACTTCACCAGCCCCGCCGTTTCGACCCATTTCATGTTGAACTGGGTGGCGGGCAGCGACTCCTTGCTTTCGGTATCGCGGAACAGCGGGACCAGCTGATCGAGCGGCCGGTCGCCGATCACCACGCCCGCGGCATGCGTCGAAGCATTGCGATAGAGGCCTTCGAGCTGCAAGGCGAGGTCGATCAGGCGCTTGATCTCCTCATCCGCGCCGTACTGATCCTTGAGCAACTGCTCGGTCTCCAGCGCCTGCGCCAGGGTCACCGGCTTGGCGGGATTGTTGGGCACCAGCTTGCAGATACGGTCGACCTGGCCGTACGGCATGCCGAGCACGCGGCCCACGTCGCGCAGCACCGCGCGCGCCTGAAGCTTGCCGAAGGTGATGATCGCGGCGACGCGGTCGTGACCGTATTCGTCGCGCACGTAGCGGATCACGCGGTCGCGCTTGTCCTGGCAGAAGTCGATATCGAAGTCCGGCATCGACACGCGCTCGGGATTGAGGAAGCGCTCGAACAGCAGCCCCCAGCGCAGCGGGTCGAGATCGGTGATCTTGAGCGACCAGGCGACCAGCGAGCCGGCGCCCGAACCGCGGCCAGGTCCGACCGGCACGCCGTTGTCCTTGGCCCACTGGATGAAGTCGGCAACGATCAGGAAGTAGCCGGCGAAGCCCATCTTCTCGATCATGTCGAGCTCGTAGGTCAGCCGTTCCTCGTACTTCGTGAACTCGATCTCGGCCGCGAGACGGCCCAACTCCTTCAGCTCCATCAGGCCGTCGCGCGCCAGGGTGCGCAGCGCCTCGCCTTCGGACCGTCCCTGGAGCTTGGTATAGCTCGGCAGGATCGGCTTGCGCGGCATCGGCATGTAGGCGCAGCGCTGCGCCACGACCAAGGTGTTGTCGCAGGCCTCCGGCAGGTCGGCGAAGACGGCGCGCATCTCCGCAGCCGACTTGAAGTAGTGCTCGGGCGTCAGGCGGCGGCGGTTGGGATCGTCGATATGCACGCCCTGCTCGATGCACAGCAGCACGTCGTGCGCCTCGTACATCGCCTTTTTCGGGAAGTGCACGTCGTTGGTGCCGATCAGCGGGATACCCTTGGCGTAGGCGAGATCGAGCAACGGCGCTTCGATGCGACGCTCACTGTCCTCGCCATGGCGCTGGACCTCGATATACAGCCGCTCATCGAACAGCTTCTGGAGCCGCTCGAGCTGATGCTGCGCCGCGGGCGTCTGTCCGGCTCCCAGCAGGCGGCCGAGCGTGCTGCCCTCGCTGCCGGTCATCGCCAGCAACCCGTCCGTATAGCCGTCGAGGTCGGTCAGCGGCAGCGCCGCCACCGAACCGGTCTTGAACTCGAGATGGGCCCGGCTCACCAGCCGCATCAGGTTGACGTAACCGGTCTCGCTCTGGACCAGCAGGGTCAGCCAGTCGACCTGGACGATCTTGCTGTTCGAGGAGACACCGCCCTCTTCTTCGCGACGGATGGCGATGTCGCAGCCGATGATCGGCTGGATGCCGGACTTGGCCGCATACTGCGAGAATTCCAGCGCGCCGAAGAGATTGCCGCGATCGGT
The DNA here is from genome assembly GCA_018240695.1 of Pseudomonadota bacterium. Classification (GTDB taxonomy): domain Bacteria; phylum Pseudomonadota; class Alphaproteobacteria; order Reyranellales; family Reyranellaceae; genus Reyranella. Next base: position 4,415 of record JAFEFH010000126.1, read on the forward strand.
CACGGCGACCGCCGGCATGGCGTTCTCCTTCGCGAGCGCCACGATCTTGTCGACCTTGTTCGCCCCCTCGGTCAGCGAGTAGGCGGAACGGACCTTGAGATGAACGAAATCGGCGATGGCCACGAACGCAGTATCGCCCCGCCCCTTGTGGACTGTCAGGACGACAAAACGCCGTCCTTGAGGTGGACGGTCCGGTCCATGCGCGCCGCCAGTTCCGGATTGTGCGTGGCGATCAGCGCCGCCATGCCGGTCTCGCGCACCAGGGTCAGCAACTGGCGGAAGACGATCTCCGCGGTCTCGGTGTCGAGGTTGCCGGTCGGCTCGTCCGCCAGCAGCACGCGGGGCGCATTGGCAACGGCGCGCGCGATGGCGACGCGCTGCTGCTCGCCGCCCGACAGGCGCCCCGGCCGGTGATCGGCGCGCTCCTTGAGCTGGACCATGGCCAGCAGGTCGACCGCGCGCACCCGCGCCTGGCTGCGCGACAGGCCGTTCAGCATCTGCGGCAGCATCACGTTCTCCAGCGCGGAGAACTCCGGCAGCAGGTGATGATACTGGTAGACGAAACCCAGGAACTTGCGGCGCAGCGCCGTGCGCTGGCTGTCGCCCAGCGCATTGACGGCGCGGCCGTCGATCGTGATCTCGCCGCCGGTCGGGCGCTCCAGGAGACCCGCGATGTGCAGCAGGGTCGACTTGCCACTGCCCGACTGGCCGACCAGCGCCACGATCTCGCCAGCCCGCAGCTCCAGGCTGACGCCACGCAGCACCTCGAGGCGGCGGTCGCCCTGCTCGAAGGTGCGCGAGATGCCGTTGAGGGTGAGCGGACGGTTCTGATCACTCATGTCGCAATCCTTCGACGGGTTCGACCTTGGTGCTGCGCCACGCGGGATAGGCGGCGGCGGCGAGCGACAGCAGGATGGCCACGCCCACGATCGAGAGCACTTCGACCGCATCGATGCGTGCAGGCATGGAGGTGATGAAGTCGACTTCGGCAGCACCCTTGCCCGACGCCGTCGCTTCGCCGAGCCACCGCCCGATGGTGGCGGTGTTGGCGCAGATGAAGAGACCCAGTGCCGTGCCAGCGGCAGTGCCGACCAGGCCCACGCCCGCCGCGGCCATGAAGAAGGCGCGCACGATGGTGCCGCCGCCGGCGCCCATGGTGCGCAGGATGGCGATGTTGCCGCGCTTCACCCGCACCAGCATCGTGAAGCTCGCCACCACGTTCATCGCCGCCACCAGCACGATCAGGCTCAAGATGATGAACATCATCACCCGTTCGACCTGCAACGCGCCCATGAAGCGCGCGTTGAGCGCCTGCCAGTCGGCGATCTTGAGGTCGTCGCGCTTGAGGTTCGCCCGAATCGCCGCCGCGATGGCCGGTGCCGCATTGGGGTCGGTCAGCTCCAGATCGATCGAGCTCACGGTCTGGCGATCGTATTCGAGGTCTTCCTGCAACATGCGCAGCGGCACGAAGACCAGGCTCTGGTCGAACTCGTAGCGCTTGGTGATGAAGGTCGCGAGCAACTCGTAGTCGGCATAGCGCGGCGCGACCGCCCCACCCTCGCCCATCTTCTGCGTCACGATGGAGAAATGATCACCGACGCGGATGTTCAACGCCTGGCGCAGCCACTGGCCCATGACCACGCCGCGCCGGACATCGAACCCGCCCAGCTGGCCGTCGACGATGCCCTTCGTGATGATCTCCCGCGACGTCAGGTCTTCCAGCCGCACGCCGCGCACGATGGCGCCGCGCGTCTGGCCGTTGGCCGAGAGCAGCGCCTGCCGCTCGAGCGTCAGCCGCAGCGTCTTCACGCCGGGCGTGGCGCGCAGCTTCTCCAGGAGGTCGGAGGTCGCCTTGACCATGCCCTCGCGCGCCGTCACCACGATATGGCCGTTCATGCCGATGAGGCGGCCGATCAGCTGCTCGCGGAAGCCGCCCATCACCGACAGCACGACGATCAGCGTCGCGACGCCCAGCGCCACGCCGATCATCGAGACGATCGCGATGAACGACACGAAGCCTTCGCGTTGGCGCGTCGCCAGGTAGCGCCAGGCCAGCCAGCGCTCGACGGCGGGCACCCGCTCACTCACGGCGCAGGCCCTCGACCGGATCGAGCTGGGCGGCACGCGCCGCCGGATAGAGCGAGGCGGCGAGCGAGAACAGCATCGCCATGCCGGCAATGGCGCCCACTTCCGTCCAGGTGATGTGCGAGGGCATCTCGGCGAGCAGGTAAAGACGTTCGTCGAACAGCACCAAACCGAACGTGTGTTGCAGCCACTGCCGGATCGCCTCGATGTTATGCGCAAAGGCCAGTCCCAGAACGACGCCGACGGCCGTCCCGACCGCGCCGATCGCCAGCCCGTCGATCAGGAAGAGCCGCATGATCGACCAGCTCGTGGCGCCCATGGTGCGCAGAATGGCGATGTCGCCCGTCTTGGTGCGCACCAGCATCACCATGCTGGAGACGATGTTGAAGGCCGCGACCAGCACGATCATGGTCAACACTATGAACATGACGTTGGTCTGTGCCTGCACGGCGGCGAAGAATCCATAGTTGGCCTGCAGCCAGTCGAACACCCAGCCCTGCACCCCGACGGCCTGCGTCACCAGCCGGCGCTCGGCGGCGAGCGGCGTGCCCTCTTTCACGAAGACCTCGACCGTCGTCACCTTGTCGCCCATGCCGAACAGGCGCTGCACGTCGGCGAGCGGCGCGTATACGAAGTTGGAATCGTAGTCGTACATGCCCGCGCAGAAGATCGCGCCGACCTGTACCAGCGCCGAGCGCGGCATGACGCCGAGCGGCGTGGCGATCGAGACCGGCGAGACCAGTTGGAAACGGTCGCCGATCTTCAGGTGCATGATCTCGGCGAGACGACGGCCGATCACCACCGTCCCGTCGTTGCCGAACTCCTTGAGGCTGCCCCAGTCGAGCGGCTTGTCGTCATCGGCACGGCAGAGCTTGCGGTAACGGTCGCGCACGCCGTCCGGCCCGTCGATCGCGGCGGACAGCGGGGTGCGGGCACGGAAGTCTTCCGGCTTCATCCCACGCAACAGCACGCCGCGGGCGGATTCGCCGCTCACCGCCATGACCTGGCCTTCGGCCGTCGGTGTGGCACTCACGACGCCGGGCACGGCGCGCAGGCGATCCATCAGGTCGGGCGTGACCTCGAGACCGTTGCCGTTTCCCTGGACGCCGAGCTGGCCGCTGATGCCCGACATCTGCCGCAGCATCTCGATCTGGAAGCCGTTCATCACGGCCATCACCACGATCAGCGTGCCGACGCCCAGCGCGATGCCGACCAGCGAGAAGCCGGCGATCACCGAGATGAAGCCCTCTTCCCGCCGCGCCCGCAGGTAGCGGAAGGCGATCAGGCGTTCGACGGCGGCAAAGGCCATGAGGGCGGCGGTCTCCTAACGGTCAGGCGAAGCGGGCAACGACTTGGTCGAGCGGAAGTTCCTCGCGCGCGCCGGTCTTTCGGTTCTTCACCTCGACCTTGCCCGCGGCGATGCCCTTGGGGCCCACGATGACCTGCCAGGGCGTGCCGATCAGGTCCATGTCGGCGAACTTGGCGCCGGCGCGCAGGTCGCGGTCGTCGACCAGCACGGTGACGCCCTTCGCACTCAACGCCTTCTCGAGCTTGTCGCAGGCGCCGGCAACGGCCGCATCGTCGGGCTTCAGGTTCACCAGCGCCACCTTGTACGGCGCCACGGACTCCGGCCACACGATGCCTGCTTCGTCGTGGCTCGCCTCGATGATGCCGCCCACGAGGCGCGACACGCCGATGCCGTAGGAGCCCATCTCGACCGTGATGTTTTCGCCGCCGGGACCGGCCACAACCGCGTTCATCGGCTTGGAATACTTGGTCCCGAAGTTGAAAATATGGCCGACCTCGATGCCGCGCGCGGCTAGGCGCTCGCCCTCGGGGATCGTCTCGAAGGCGTCCTTGTCGTGCATCTCGTCGGTCGCGGCGTAGAGCGAGGTCCACTCGTTGACGATCGGCTGGAGATCGCCGTCGAAGTCGATGGTGCGGCCAAGGATGTCCTTGTCGATCAGCCCCTTGTGGCAGAACACGGCGCTCTCGCCGGTGTCGGCCAGGATGATGAACTCATGGCTGAGATCGCCGCCGATCGGACCGGTGTCGGCGCGCATCGGGATCGCCTTCAGGCCCATGCGCGCAAAAGTGCGCAGGTAGGCCACGAACATCTTGTTGTAGGAGCGGATCGCGCCGGCACGGTCGGCGTCGAACGAATAGGCGTCCTTCATCAGGAACTCGCGGCCGCGCATCACGCCGAAGCGCGGACGGACCTCGTCGCGGAACTTCCACTGGATGTGATAGAGATTCTTCGGCAGGTCGCGATAGCTCTTCGCGCCGTCGCGGAAGAGCACCGTGATCATCTCCTCGTTGGTCGGGCCGTAGAGCATCTCGCGGTCGTGACGGTCCTTGATGCGCAGCATCTCGGGGCCGTAGGCGTCGTAGCGGCCGCTCTCGCGCCACAGGTCGGCCGACTGGATGGTCGGCATCAGCACTTCCTGGGCACCGGCCGCGTCCTGTTCCTCGCGCACGATCTTCTCGATGTTGCGCAGCACGCGCAGGCCGAGCGGCAGCCAGGCATAGATGCCCGCGCTGGTCTGGCGGATGAGGCCCGCCCGCAGCATCAGGCGATGCGACACGATCTGCGCCTCCGACGGCGTCTCCTTCATCGTCGGCAGGAAATACTGGCTCATGCGCATGCGGTCGTCGTCCTCGATCTGGTCCGTTTTGGAGGTCGGCCGAATGTAAGGAACACGCCCCGCAATGGCAAACCGGGAGGCCCACGCCGCTGGTTTTGCACAGGCGCTTGCCCGCACACTCCCCGCACATTGGCGACGTACTCGGGGGAGATACGGACATGCTCGACAGCATCTTCAAGCTCAACGAACACAAGACCACGGTGCGCACGGAGATCGTGGCCGGCATCACCACCTTCCTCACCATGGCCTACATCATCTTCGTCAACCCGCAGATCCTGGGCATGGCGAAGATGCCGGCCGACGCGGTGTTCGTCTCGACCTGCGTGGCCGCCGCCATCGGCTGCTTCCTGATGGCGTTCGTCGCCAACTACCCGATCGCGCTGGCCCCCGGCATGGGCCTCAACGCCTACTTCGCCTTCGGCGTCGTCGGCGGCATGGGCTACAGCTGGCAAGTCGCGCTGGGCTGCGTGTTCATCTCTGGCGTCCTCTTCCTGATCATCAGCGTGCTGCCGATCCGCGAATGGATCGTCAACGCCATCCCGAAGTCGCTGAAGATGGCGATCGCCGCCGGCATCGGCCTGTTCCTGGCCCTGATCGCGTTCAAGAACGCCGGCATCGTGGTCGGCAACGAGGCGACGCTCGTGACGCATGGCAAGCTCACGAGTTGGCCGGTCGTGATGGCGACGCTCGGCTTCGCGCTGATCGTGGCGCTGGAATATCGCCGGATGATGGGCGGAGTCATCATCGGCATCCTGGCGATCACGGCGCTCTCGGTGGCCTTCGGCCAGCAGGAGCTGAAGCACATCTTCGACGTCCCGCCGTCGATCGCGCCGGTGCTTCTCCAGATGGATCTCGCCGGCGCCTTCAAGGTCGGCCTCGTGACCGTGGTCTTCGCCTTCCTGTTCGTCGATCTGTTCGACAACACCGGCACGCTGATCGCGCTCGCCCATCGTGGCGGCTTCATGAAGCCCGACGGCAGCGTGCCGGGACTCAAGCGGGTGCTGATTTCCGACAGTGCCGCCGCCATGATCGGCGCCGCCGTCGGCACTTCGACCACCACCAGCTACATCGAGAGTGCCTCCGGCATCAGCGCTGGCGGCCGCACCGGCCTCACCGCCGCCACCGTAGGCGTCCTGTTCCTTCTGGCGCTCTTCGTGTCACCACTCGCCACGTCGATCCCGCCCTATGCCACGGCACCCGCGCTCCTCTACGTGGCCTGTCTCATGGTGCGCGGCCTCACCGAAGTGGAATGGGACGACGTCACCGAGGCGGCGCCGGCGGTGATCACGGCAATCGCCATGCCATTCACTTTCTCGATCGCCGAGGGCATCGCGTTCGGCTTCATCTCGTACGTCGGAATCAAACTGGTGTCGGGCCGCTTCTCTGATATTCATCCAGCCGTTGGAATTCTCGCCGTGTTGTTCATCCTGAAGTACGTGTTCATCTGAGGCACCGCCGATTGCCGCGACGGCGGTGCGGAAATTTGTGTGTTTGCGAACGAGATTCGCCATAACAATTGTTCGGCGACGGGGCCGTCACCGAAAGAAAAGGTCTTGGCAACATCGAGCGACCGTGCAACAAAACGCGGCGACTTAGGCGCGGACCTGAGTTTAGGGAGGAGAGCGGCATAAGCCGCCAGACGACGAGTTTCGGGGGTATAATCGACGGCGGGCCAAAAGCCCGCCGTCTTTTATTTCAAGGACTTAACGACCAATCCTAAGAGATTGGTTTAATAATTTTCGACCCATTTACGGAAGTCGAAAAGGTCCGATTGGTGGATATAGTAGAAGATCAGCCACAGCACGGCGGCGACCAGGGACGTGATGATGGCTTTGCGCAGCAGCTGCGGCGCCTGCGGGGCGCCGTGATCCTGGCCGGGGCCGGGATTCTCCACCCGGCGGATGCCCAGCGGCAATATGGTGAACAGGATCGTCCACCAGATCACCAGATAGACCATGAGCCCCGTTGCCCAGCCCATGGCGTGCTCCTCAGACCTGCTCGAGTTCGATCAGCGTCCCGGTGAAGTCCTTGGGATGCAGGAACAGCACGGGCTTGTCGTGGGCGCCGTTCTTGGGCTCGCCGTCGCCCAGCACGCGCGCACCGCCGGCCTTGAGCTTGTCGCGGGCGGCGTAGATGTCCTCGACCTCGTAGCAGACATGGTGGATGCCGCCGTCGGCGTTGCGCGCCAGGAAGTTCGCGATCGGCGACTTCTCGCCCAGCGGATGCAACAGCTCGATCTTAGTGTTCGGCAGCTCGACGAAGACCACCGTGACGCCGTGCGCCGGCTGCGCCTTGGGCGCACTCACTTTGGCGCCCATGACCGAGCGGTAGAGTTCCGAGGCCTTTTCGAGGTCCGGCACGGCGATGGCGATATGGTTGAGGCGTCCGATCATTGGGATCTCCTGCGCTTTAGATGCGGACGATATGGACGTCCGTCAACGGCTTCTTGCCGAGATGCGCGCGCACGACGCGGCGTACGGCCTGGCGAGCTCCCTCCTCGATCCGCTTGTCGTCCCGGCGCTCTCCGGTCGTCAGGTCCGCCAGCATCTCCCGGAGCCCTTCCACCACCGCGGCCGCCAGTTCGCCGTCCTCGTCCTCGATCCCGCGCAGGGAGACCTTGGGCGGGGCCACCGCCTTGCCCTTGCCGTCGACCACCAGGGTCGCGGCGGCCGAGCCGTTCCAGAGGATCTTGCGCCGGTCGCGCAGGGACTCGCTCTCGAGGGCCACGACCGCATCGCCGTCGCGCGCGAGCCGGCCGGCATGGACATGATCGACGATCTCTGCCGGTCCTGGCGCCAGCCGGACCAGCGTCCCGTTGGGAGCCACGATCGTCTCGGGCACTTGGCACTTCCGCGCCAGCGCCGCGTGCTCGACCATGTGCCGCACCTCGCCGTGCACCGGCACGGCTATTTTCGGCCGGACCCACTGGTAGACCTGGACCAGTTCGTCGCGCGCGGGGTGGCCCGAGACGTGGATGTCGGCTTCCTTGTCGGTGATCACCTCGACACCGTTGGCCATCAACGCATTCTGGAGACGGCCGACGGAGCGCTCGTTGCCGGGGATCACGCGCGACGAGAAGATCGCGGTATCTCCCTCCTCCAGCACGATGTCGCGATGCTCGTCGTTGGCGATCTTCGCCATCGAGGCGCGCGGCTCGCCCTGGCTGCCGGTGCAGATGTAGAGGACCTTGTCGCGCGGCAGGTAGGCGCCGTCCTGCGGGCTGATATGCTCGGGAAAATCGAGCATGTAGCCGCATTCCTGCGCACTCTCGACCATGCGCAGCAGCGCCGGCCCCGACAGCACCGGATGGCGGCCCGCCGCGACCGCCGCCAGGGCCACGCTTTCCACGCGCGCCAAGTTCGACGCAAAGCAGGTTACGGCGACCCTGCCCTTGCAGCCGCGCACCAGCTTCTCGAGATTCTTGCGGACCTTCGCTTCGGAGCCCGCCTCGCCCTCGACGAAGACGTTGGTGCTGTCGCACACCATGGCGAGCACGCCCTCGTCGCCCATGCGCTTCAGTGTCTCCTCGTCGGTGACATCGCCCAGCAGCGGCTCGGGGTCGATCTTCCAGTCACCGGTGTGGAATACCGTGCCGAGCTTCGTCCGAACCGCCAGCGCATTCGGTTCGAGGATCGAATGCGTCATGGTGATCATCTCGAGCTCGAACGGTCCGAGCTTGAACTTGCCGCGCAGCGGGATCTCCGCGACCGGCACCTCGTCGACCAGCCCCGCCTGCGTGAGCTTGCGACGCAGGACCGAGGCGGCGAACGGCGTGGCATAGACCGGCGCTTTCAGTCGCGGCCACAGGTCGGCGACGGCGCCCAGGTGATCCTCGTGCGCATGCGTCAGCACGATGCCGACCAGATCCTTCCGCCGCTCCTCGATGAATTCGGGGTCCGGCATGATGACCTCGACGCCCGGCATGCTGTCGTCACCGAAGGCGATGCCGAGATCGAGCATCAGCCACTTGCCGGCGTGGCCGTAGAGATTGAGGTTCATCCCGATCTCGCCCGCGCCGCCCAGCGCGAGGAACAGGAGCTCGTCGTGCGACGGAACGGTCATTTGCTGTTGCGCCGCCAGATCTCCAGCAGGCCGAGCGACATCAGGTCCGGCTCGATGAAGTCGAACAGGCCGATCTCGTCCTTGAACACGTTGGCGAGGCCGCCGGTCGCGATCACCTTCATCGGCTCGCCGTACTCGGCACGGATGCGCCGGATCAGGCTCTCGATCAGGCCGACATAGCCCCAGAAAACACCCGACTGCATGTTGGCCACCGTGTTCTTGCCGATCACCTTCGCGGGCTTCTC
>JAFEFH010000127.1 GCA_018240695.1 Pseudomonadota bacterium
GGCGGATTATTCACAGCGCCCTTGTCCGCCTCCACAGTCTCTACACAATTGCACCGATAGAGTCGGGTGCGATTACGCGGGGAGAGTTCCATGAACCGGTCGACCTTGGCAGCCCTTGTGGTGGCCCTGATGCTGGGCTCTGGCATCGGCGGATACCTGATCGGAAAGCCCGGCGACTCGATCGACCGCCCCGCTGCCCCCATGCACACCGGGCAGGCGCCCGCCTCCAACACGCCCGCCGCTCCGCAAGCGAACCAGTCTCTGGCACCGACGCCGATCGCGCCGCCCAAGCCCGCGGCCGGCGAGCCCTTCGCCTACCGCCGGCTCGGCATCGACAGCTCGCATCCGGACGCCGAGGCGTGCCTGTTCTTCAACAAGCCGCTCGCGGCCGGCGACGCCGTGAAGTACGGCGACTATGTCCGCATCTCGCCCGAGGTGAAGACGGCGGTGCGCGCGGTCGACGACAAGCTTTGCATCGGCGGCCTCACTTACGGCCAGGACTATTCGGTGCGCCTGATGGCCGGCCTGCCGTCGAAGGACGGCGGCAAGCTCGACGCCGAACAGAAAGTCGACGTGGCGCTGGGTGCGCGGCCGGCAGTGGTGTCGCTGCCGGGCAAGGGCTTCATCCTGCCGCGCGGCGAGGCGGTCGGCGTGCCGGTGACGACGATCAACGTCGCGCAGGTCGGCATCGCGGTCTATCGCGTCAACGAGCGCGGCATCGACCGCTTCATCGGCGAGAACTACACGCTCGATTCGGAGTTTCCCGGCGGCAAGCCGCTCACCGAATCGTGGTCGTTGCGCTCGTGGCTGAACGGCAACAACGGCACGCTGCAATGGCGCGGCGTCATGGACGTGCGCAACGTGCTCAACCAGTCGATCACCACGGCCTTCCCGATCCGCGAGACGGTCAAGGACTGGAAACCCGGCGCCTACTTCGTCGTGGTCTGGAACGCGGCCCAGCCGCCGGCCAAGGCCGACGACGACGATGACGACGTGCCGGCCGGTGCGCTGGCGGGCATGTGGCTGATGGATACCGACATCGCGCTCTCCACCTTCGACGGCAAGGACGGGCTCGCCGTCTTCGCCCGCTCCCTTCAGAGCGCCAAGCCGCTGGGCGGCCTCGAGGTCACGCTGCTGTCGCGCGGCAACGAGCCGATCGGCAAGGTCGTCACCGGCGCCGACGGGCGCGCCGACTTCCCGCGCGGCCTGATGCGCGGCAAAGGCGCCGCCCAGGCCACCGCCGTGATGGCGCTCGATGCCGGCAAGCAGGAGTTCGCGCGTCTGGAACTCACCAAGGCCGCGTTCGACCTCAGCGACCGCGGCGTCGACGGCCGCGACCAGCCGGGCCCGGTCGACGGCTTCCTCTACACCGAGCGCGGCGTCTACCGGCCGGGCGAGACCGTCCAGCTGATGGCGATGCTGCGCGACCAGGCGGCCAATGCGCTGGCCAACATGCCGGTGACCCTGATCGTCAGCCGGCCCGACGGCACGGAATTCACGCGCTACACCGCAGCCCTTCCGGCATCGGGTGCGCTCTACCAGGCGATCCCGCTGCCGAAGTCCTCGCGCCGTGGCCGCTGGTCGGTCGCCGCGCACATCGATCCCAAGGCGGCGGCGGTCGGCAAGGTCGACTTCTCGGTCGAGGACTTCGTGCCGGAGAAGCTCAAAGTCGAGCTGAAGGCCGATACGCCGATCCTGCGCACCGGCCAGCAGGCCGGCTTCGACATCCAGGCCGACTTCCTCTACGGCGCACCGGCGTCGGCGCTCGCCGTGGAGAGCGACATGAGGGTCACGGTCGAGGGCCAGCCCTTCCCGGCCTTCGCGAAGTACTCGTTCGGCCTCGAGAAGCAGCGCGAGAAGTTCGAGCCGCCGCTCATCACCTTCACCGCACCCGAGACCGACGACACCGGCAAGTCGCGCATCGAGTGGGCCGGTGACCAGGTCAAGGACACGGCCCTGCCGTTGCAAGTCCAGGTCCAGGCCCGCGTGTTCGAGCCGGGCAACGGCCGCTCGACCAAGACCGACAAGGTGCTGCCGTTGCGCACGCGCGACGCCTATATCGGCATCCAGCCCGTCTTCGACGGGCGCTATGCGCAGGAAGGCAAGGACGTCGACTTCAACCTCGTGGCGGTCGACGCCGAGGGCAAGCAGATCGCCCTTCCCACCGCGGACTACAAGATCGAGAAGGTCCTCTACAATTATCAATGGTACCAGGTCGACGGCCGCTGGCGCTGGCAGAGTATCGTGTCCGACCGGCTGATCACCGCCGACACGCTGGCCCTCAAGGCCGACGCGCCCGCCCGCGTCTCGCGCCGCCTGCCGTGGGGACAGTACAAGCTCACCGTCTCCGACAAGCAGCACGACACGGCTTCCAGCCTCACCTTCTATGTCGGCTGGTTCGGCGACGGCGAGAGCGAGGCGGCGCCCGACACGCTGAAGGTCGCGAGCGACAAGAAGAACTACGCGCCCGGCGAGACCGCCAAGCTGCGCATCGAACCGACGTTCGCCGGCGAGGCGCTGGTCGCCATCGCCACCGACCGCATCGTGGCGACCTATGCCGTGAGCGTCCCGGCCGATGGCACGACGGTCGACGTGCCGGTGAAGGCCGAATGGGGCGCCGGCGCCTATGCGCTGGTGACCGCGTGGCGCCCACTGTCGGCCAAGGCCGAGCACGCGCCGACGCGCGCCATCGGCACGACCTGGCTCGCGCTCGATCCCGGCCTGCGCACCTTGCAGGTCCAGATGGCGGCGCCCGAGAAGATCACGCCGCGCCAGAAGATCGAGGTGCCGGTGCGCGTCGCCGGCGCGTCCGGCGAAGCGTACGTCACCCTCGCCGCGGTGGATGAAGGCATCCTCCAGCTCACGCGCTTCCAGACGCCCAAGCCGGCGGATTTCTACTTCGGCAAGCGCAAGCTCGGTCTCGACATGCGCGACGACTATGGCCGCCTGCTCGACACCCACGCCGACGATCTCGGCCGCCTGCGCACCGGCGGCGACGCCGGCGACATCGGCGGGCTCGACGTGGTGCCGACCCGTACCGTGGCGCTGTTCTCCGGCCCGGTGAAGCTCGACAGCAAGGGCGAGGCGAAGATCGCCCTCGACGTGCCGGACTTCATCGGCCAGCTCCGCCTGATGGCGGTGGCCTACGACAAGTCCAAGGTCGGCTCGTCGGAGGCGCGCCTGTTCGTGCGCGACGCCGTCACCGCCGACGTCGTCCTGCCACGCTTCCTGGCCCCCCGCGACAAGAGCCGCGTGGCCCTGTCGTTGCAGAACGTCGACGGCGCGCCCGGCGACTACCAGGTGAAACTCGAGGCCACCGGCGCGGTCGCGCTCGAACGGCCCGTCGCCGAGATCCGCAAGCTCGCCGCCGACCAGCGCGAGCTCCTGACCTGGCCGCTCGATGCCGGCGACGCCGGCTTCGGCAAGGTCGCCGTCACCGTGTCCGGGCCGAACAACTTCTCGGTCCGCCGCGAGTGGGACATCCAGGTGCGGTCGGCGCAAACACCGAGCGCGGTCGATACGGTCTCGCGCCTCGACGGCGGCCGGGAGCTATCGGTCGACAACAACCTCGTGGCGGGCTTCTCCCCCGGCACGTCGCAGGTGAGCGTGGCGCTGTCGCGCACGCCGGGCATCGACGTGGCCGCGCTCCTGCGCGCGCTCGACAAGTATCCGTACGGCTGCATCGAGCAGACGACCAGCCGCGCGCTGCCTTTGCTCTACTACAACGACGTGGCGCTGCTGGGGTATGGCCCGGCCGATCCCAAGATCGGCGACCGCGTGCAGGACGCGATCTACGCCATCGTCGACATGCAGATGCCCGACGGCTCGTTCGGCATGTGGGGGCCGTATTCTTCACCCGCCGCCGAATGGTTGCAGAGCTACGCGCTCGACTTCCTGCTGCGGGCCCGCGACCAGAAGATGGCCGTGCCCGCCGCCGCCCTCCAGCGCGGCCTCAACTGGCTCAACCGCTCGGCCGAGCGGCTGTCGCCCAACGCGCAGGCCTACGCGTGGTACGTGCTGGCCAAGGCGGGCCTCGCCGATCCCGGCCGGGTCCGTTACTTCCAGGACGCCAAGGCCGCCGATATCAAGGGTGGACTGGCCTGGGCCCAGCTCGCCGCGGCGCTGAACCAGGCGGGCGAGCCCGGTCGGGCGCACCTCGCCTTCAACACCGCCCGCCTCCAGGTCGACCAGCGCGACCCCAGCGACTATTATGGCTCGCCTCTGCGCGACCGCGCGGCGCTGTTGGCCCTCGCCTCGGAGGCCGGCGGGCGTGATGGCGTCGCCAGCATCGTGGGCTCGGTGCGCGATCGCCTGACCGCAAAGGTCAGCGAGACCACGACACAGGAGCAGGCGTGGCTGGTGCTGGCCGCGCACGCCCTGGGCGGAGGCGGCGAGCTCGACTACTCGGTCGACGGCAACCGCACCAAGTCGGCCAAGGATCCCGTCGTCATCAACCCCGATGCGGCAACGTTCGCGCGCGGCGTCAAGGTGAAGAACGAAGGCGAGCAGGCCTTCTGGCTGCAGGTCACGGCACGTGGCGTGCCGAAGGATCCGCGGCCCGCCGCCCAGCAGGGCCTCAGCGTCGAGCGCACCTACTTCACCTTGCAAGGCGAGACTGCCGATCTCGGCAAGCTGCGCCAGAACGACCGGCTGGTCGTGTCGCTGAGCGGCCGCAACGTCGCCGGCGGCTATCACGAGGTGGCGCTGCTCGATCTCCTGCCTGCCGGTTTCGAGATCGAGTCGGTCGTCAACGACGAGACGGCCAAGGCCTTCCCGTTCCTCGAAAAGCTCACGCCCACCCGCATCACCGAGGGCCGCGACGACCGCTTCTTCGCCGCCCTCAATCTCGGCAGGCGGCCGTACCGTTCGTGGTGGTCGAGCGAGGACAAGAACGACGACGACTTCCATGTCGCCTACATCGTGCGCGCCGTGACGCCGGGACGCTTCGCCCTGCCCGCGGTCAACGTCTCGGACATGTACGCGCCGCGCATCTACGGCCGTACGGAGATGGGCACCGTGACCATCGCGCCGAAGTAAGTCCATGAACCTGCGGCGCCTCCTCAGCGTCGCCGCCCTCGCGGCTACCGGACTGGCCGCGACGGCACTGGCGCTCGACCGGATCTTCCCGCCGGACCTCTCGCGCTATCGCGAGCGGTCTACGGAAGTGGTCGACGCGAACGGCCGCCTGCTGCGCGCCTTCACCACGCAAGACGGCAAGTGGCGGCTGGGGGCGCACGCCGAAGATGTCGATCCGGCCTATCTCGCACTGCTCAAGGCCTACGAGGACAGCCGCTTCGACTCGCACATGGGCGTCGATCCGCTCGCCGCCGTCCGCGCCGCCGGCCAGTGGATCGGCCGCGGCCGCATCGTTTCGGGCGCCTCGACACTCTCCATGCAGGCCGCGCGCCTGCTCGAGCCGCAGCGCTTCCAGTGGGGCTCCCGCAGCCTGGCGACCAAGCTGCTTCAATCGGCGCGGGCCCTCCAGCTCGAATGGCGCTACGGCAAGCGCGAGGTGCTGGCGATCTACCTCACGCTCGCGCCGATGGGCGGCAACCTCGAAGGCGTGCGCGCGGCCTCCCTCGCCTATTTCGGCAAGGAGCCGACCCATCTCAGCCCCGCCGAAGCGGCCCTCCTCGTCGCCATTCCGCAGTCGCCCGAACGCCGGCGTCCCGACCGGCGCCCGCATTCGGCGCAGATCGGCCGCGACCGGGTACTGGAGCGCGGCCTCGAACATGGACTGATCGACAAGGCGCAGTACACGCTGGCGCTCGGCCGCACCATACCCGACCGGCGACTCGCCATGCCGATGCATGCGCCGCATCTTTCGACCTGGCTGGCCGGTCAGTCGCCCGGCGCCGTGGTGCCGACCACGATCCGTCTCGAGCTCCAGGACGCGCTTACCTCCTTGGCCGTCGACGAGCGCAGCCAGTTCGCCGACCGCGCGCAGGTCGCCATGGTGGCGATCGACAATCGCACCGGCGACGTCGTGGCCTGGGTGGGCGGTGGCGACTTCTTCGGCCGCGCCGGTCAGGTCGATCTCGTACGGGCGCATCGCTCCCCGGGCTCGGCGCTGAAGCCGATGATCTATGCGCTCGCCTTCGACGACCGCACGCTCCATCCCGAATCGCTGGTCGAGGACGTGCCCGTGCGCTTCAAGGAATGGCTGCCGCGCAACTTCGACCGTGGCCACCAGGGCGCCACCATCGTACGCCGCGCGCTGCAACAGTCGCTGAACGTGCCGGCCGTACTGGCACTGGAGAAGGTCGGCGCACAGCGTTTCCTCACGACCCTGCGCGCCGCCGGTGTCGCGCCGGGCCTGCCACCCGGCGACCGCGCCGATTCGCTGGGCATGGCGCTGGGCAGCGCCACGGTCTCGCCGCTCGAGCTGGCCGGGCTCTATTCCGGCCTCGCCAATGGCGGCGCCTTCGCCCCGCCGCGCGTAAGGCGCGACCTGCCGCGCCCCGCATCCGCCCGCCTCGTCGGGCCGGCCGCCGCCTGGTACGTCACCGATATCCTGACCGACGCGCCGCTCCCCGAAGGCTTCGCCTCCTTGCCGCCGGCGTTGCGCGAGCGCCGCATCGCCTACAAGACCGGCACCTCGGCGGGCTTCCGCGACGCCTGGGGCGCGGCGTACAGCGCCAACTGGACGGTCGTCGTCTGGGTGGGCCATGCCGACGGCTCGTCGCGGCCCGGCCAGCTCGGCCGCCTCGCGGCGCTCCCGATCGCGCTGAAGGCCTTCGGCCGCCTGCCGGCCGAGGACAATCGCGCCCCGCCGCCACCGGCCGACGTCCTGCGCGCGGCCTCGTCGCGCGACCTGCCGTTGCGCATGCGCCTGCTCGCGCCGGTCGCACAGACCAATGGCGGCCCGCGCATCGCCTATCCCGCCGCCGACTCCCGCATCGAACTCGGGCCGCGCGATGCCGTGCCGCTCAGCGCCAACGGCGGCAGCGGCACCTTGCGTTGGCTGGTCGACGGCCGGCCACTCGACGGCGCCCAGTGGCGGCCCGATGCCGTGGGCGAAGCGCGCGTCGCCGTCGTCGACGATCAGGGCCGCTCGAGCGCCGTCACCGTGCGGATCGTGCGGCGCCCCTAGCGAACGGCGAGCGCGACGGATATCAGCAACAGGATCGCGAAGATCACATTCACGATCCGGTTGGTGCACGGCGCGCGGAACAAGCGCGTCATCGCCGCCCCGACCAGCAGCCACGCGACATTCACGGCCGCGATCAGCATCGTCAGCAGCGCGACCTTGAGCACCGCGTCGAGCGCCAATTGCCCGCGCAGCAGCACGAATCCCGAGAACAGCGCCGCCATCGCGGCATAGCCCTTGGGATTGACTAGCGACAGAGCGAGCCCGCCCGCAAAGGTCGGCGGCCGGCGATCTTCCGCGACATCCGTCAACGGCGGCGCGGTGGCGATGCGCCAGGCGAGCCACACGAAATAGAGCGCGGCGGCGAGGGTCACGACCGGCGTGACGCCCGGGATCTTGGCCATCAGCCCGATGACGCCGCTCGCCACGATGGCCATCACGCCCACCATGCCCAGGAGAATGCCGAAGAAGTAGCCCGTCACCCGGCCCGCACCGAAAGCTGCGCTCGCCGCAGCAAGGCTCAAGGTCGCCGGACCGGGACTACCGGCCAGCGCCAATGCGGCAAGGAGAAATCCAGGCACGCCGTCCATGGTCCCCGTATGGCGCAGGCCCATACGGCGATCTTGAACGTTCGTGCAAGGCATAGGCGCAATTCAGACTGCGGTCACATACCGCCGCGCATTTCTGCAACAACCGGAGGCGGCTACATTTCAACTAGGCTTCCCACAATCCGTGATTGTAGTTACGCTCACTTAGCTTCGTCGATACCGCAAACAAAATCTTCGAAACTCTCTAAACGTCTCCGAAGACTCCACCGAAGAGTTCCACGATGGCAAACCGCTACATTCTCGATACATCTGCCATTATTCGTGCCCCTGAACTTCTCGCCCACGTTCCAGCAAGCGAACTTGTCATTCCTCAGGCTGTTATCGACGAATTGGAGCATCGCCGCGATTCTGGAAAATCAATTTACCAATTGGTCGTGGAAGCGATCGACAATGGTGCAGAGCTTGCCGCTCCGGCTACCCGAAGCCGCCAGGATCGGCGCCTTGGTTCGGGACTATCGGGCCTACTCAGAGGGGCGGATCTCGAAATTGCTAGGACAGTTTTAGGTTACGTAAGCCAGCATCCATCACTGGATGTGCACGTTATAACAACCGATCGCGAAATCGCCGGAGCACTGCGAACCTCTGGAATTCCTAGTCTATCACCTACTCAATTTTTAGCATTAACAAGCACGTCTCAGCCTGATCCAGCGCTGCTAGCTGACGCGAAAAACGTTGTCTCCAAGCAATGGCGAGCACTTCTCATTGCGATCGCAAGCAGCGCAATCACCCTGATTGCCACTCAGCTTTCAATTTCATACGCCGACATTGCACGTCAAGTTGCTTACCTTATTCAGACGATCTCTATTTGGGGTACTGTCGTACTCATCCTTTTCCTAGGCGTATCACTTTTCTGGCTTCGTCAGCACTATCGCCTCCAATACGGCATCGTTGAGTTTGGATTGGGCTTCTTGTGGGCGGTTAACGTGTTCTTTCCCGAATTTGACTATTCAAAAATTGACTATGTGCACCTTATACAAATAGCGACCTCCCTCTACGTAATGGTTAGAGGTCTCGACAACATCGGCAAAGGCTTAGAAGGCGGCAGACTAGAATCCGCGTGGCGTCGAGTCTTTGCCGAATAGCTCATCAGCAAAGCCTAAATCGTTTTAGCTGACGCCCGCCTGCTTGGCCTTCAACGCCTGCGCCACCTTCGAGGCAGGCTCACGGCCGAGCGCCACGCAGATGTCGCGGCCGGCGGCGGCGATCTTGTCGAGATCGACGCCATGCTCGATGCCAAGGCCGTTCATCAGGTAGATCACGTCCTCGGTGCCGACATTGCCCGATGCGCCCTTGGCGTAGGGGCAGCCGCCCAGCCCCGCGACCGCCGTGTCGAACACGGTGATGCCGCGCTCCATCACCGCCATGATGTTGGCGAGCGACTGGCCGTAGGTATCGTGGAAGTGCGCCGCGATCTTTTCCCGCGGCATCTTTTCGGCCACGGCGTCGATCATCGCCACGCACTCGGCGGGCGTGCCGACGCCGATCGTGTCGCCGAGCGAGACCTCGTAGCAGCCCATGCGGAACAGGCGGTCGGACAGCTCGGCCACCTTGGCGGGCGCGACCTTGCCGTCGTACGGGCAGGCGATCACGGTCGAGATGTAGCCGCGCACTTTCATGCCGTGCTTCTGCGCGGCTTCCATCACCGGCGCGAAACGCTCGAAGCTCTCGTGGATCGAGCAGTTGGTGTTCTTCTTGCAGAACGCCTCGGACGCCGCGGTGAAGATCGCGATCTCGCCGCACTGCGATTCGACGGCGCCGTTCATGCCCTGCTTGTTGGGCACCAGCACGGGATAGCTCACGCCCGGCTTGCGCTTGATCTGCGCCATCACCGCCTCGGTGTTGGCCATCTGCGGCACCCACTTGGGCGATACGAAGCTGCCGGACTCGACGGAGGTGTGGCCGGCGGCCGACAGCGCGTCGATCAGCTTCACCTTGGCCTCGACCGACACGGGCCTGGCTTCGTTTTGCAGGCCGTCGCGGGGACCAACTTCGACCAGGCGGACTTTCTTCGGGTAATTCATGGCGGCTATTCTACGCCAATCTCTCGACGACGAGGTAGATGCCGAGCAGCAGCAGCCCGACAAAGAACACCCTGCGGAACGCCGCGGCGGCGATGCGCTGGCGCAACATCTGCCCCGCCTGCATGCCGATCAGCGCCGGCACCAGCGCCAGCAGCGACAGCCAGATCGAGCCGGTGTGCCAGGCATCGACCCGCAGCAGACCGAGCGCCAGCGCCACGGTCGACACGGTGAAGGACAGGCCGAGCGCCTGGATGAGATCGTCGCGCTCCAGCTCCAGCGCCTGAAGGTACGGCACGGCGGGAATCACCAGCACGCCGGTCGCGCCGGTGACCAGGCCGGTGGTGAGACCGACGACCGGCCCCAACCACGCCTCGTGCCGTTGGGCGACGACCATTCGGAAGCCTGCAAGGCCGAGGGCAGCATAGACCACGAGCGCGAGCCCCAGTCCGATCCCGGCAAGGCCCGCACGGTCGCTGGCCAGCACACCCGCCCCGGCGATCGTCCCGACCAGGATCGCGACCATCATCGGCCACAACCGCCGCGCCAGCGCGCCGAAGCTCGGACCGGCGAGAAGCTGCCAGACGTTGGTGACCAGCGACGGCACGACCAGCAGCGCCGCGGCCTCGGCCGGCGGGAGGACCACTGCGAGCACACCCATCGCCACGGTCGGCAGGCCCATGCCGATCACGCCCTTCACGAGGCCGGCCAGCAGGAACGTCGCGCCGATCAGGATCCACAAGGTCGTTGTCATGCCGGCAACGTGCGGCTGCCAATGGCACGGCACAATGCGGAAGAAGCCGTTCTAGCCTTCGGCTGAACCGAAGGCTAAATTGACCCATGCGCTTCGACCTGGTCGATCTCCAGCTCGTCCTCAACGTCGCCGAGGCCTCGAGCATTACGCACGGCGCCGCGCGCAGCGGACTGGTCCTCGCCTCCGCCAGTGAGCGCATTCGCGACATGGAACAGACGTTGGGAGCGCCACTGTTCGAGCGCCAGCGCCGCGGCGTCACGCCGACGCCGGCCGGCCTCGCCTTGGTCCAACACGCGCGCCTCGTCACCCGCCAGCTCGAGCAGATGCGCGGCGAGCTCGCGCAATTCGCCAAGGGCCTGCGCGGCCGCGTGCGCGTGCTGTCGAACACCGCCGCGACGCTCGAGTTCCTGCCGCCCGTGCTCGGACCGTTCCTCGCGGCCCATCCCAACGTCGACGTCGAGATCGAGGAGCGGCCGAGCCCCGACATCGTGCGCGCAGTGGCGGCCGGTCGCGCCGACATCGGCATCGTGGCCGACGCCGTCGATGCCGCGGCCGAGCTCGAGACCCGGCCCTTCGCCGAGGACAGGCTAGTGGTGGTGACGGCCCGCCGTCACACACAGGCGCGCCGCAAGCGCATCGCCTTCCGCGACCTGCTCGACCAGGATTTCGTCGGTCTGTCGGTGGGCAGTGCCTTGCAGGAATATGTCGACGGCCATGCGGCGCGCGCCGGCCGGCGCCTCAAGACGCGCGTGCGTCTGCCCAACTTCGATTCCGCCTGCCGCGTCGTGGAAAGCGGCATCGGTATCGCCGTCGTCTCGAAGATCGCGGCCGAGCGCTGCCGGCAGACCATGGCGATCGACGTCGTTCCGCTGGCCGACCCGTGGGCGGTCCGGCGGCTGCGCATCGCCGCACGAAGCTTCCGGGAGTTACCCGTTCACGCACAGGCGCTGGTCGAGCATCTGGGCCGATCCCTGTGCTAGGCTCGCGGGCTGGAGGACATCTCATGGCCCAGCAGCAGCTCAGCAATCAACGCCTCGCCTGGTTCAACGGCGACTTCGTGCCCGAAGCCGAGGTGGTGATCCCCTTCCGCGACCGCAGCTGGAAGTACGGCGACGGCGCCTTCGACATGACCCGCACCTTCAACGGCCATCCGTTCCGGCTGAAGGAGCATATCGACCGCTTCTACCGCTCGCTGCGCTATCTCCAGATCGATCCCGGCCTGTCTCCCAAGGAGATGATCTCCCACAGCGAGGAGCTCGTGGCTCGCAACGAACATCTGCGCGGCGCCGTCGGCGACTGGTGGCTGGGCCAGCGCGTCAGCCGCGGCGTCGATGCCGTGGGCGACGAGGGCTGGGACCATACCGGCCCCAACGTGGTGATCGAGCTGACGCCGCTGCCCTTCGCCAAGCGCGCCAAGCAGTATCGCGACGGCGCCGACGTCATGACGACGACGGCGCGCCGCATCGCGCCCTCGATGCTGAGCCCGCGCGCCAAGACGCACAACTATCTCAACATGATCATGGCCGAGAAGCCGGTGAAGGCCCTGAACGCCGACGCCTGGGCGCTGCTGCTCGACGAGAACGGCAACCTGGCCGAAGGCATGGGCAGCAACATCTTCATCGTGCGCGAGGGCCAGCTCTACACGCCGTCGGAGCGCTATGTGCTGCCGGGCGTCAGCCGCCAGATGACCATCGACATGGCCAAGAGGATCGGCGTGCCCTGCACGGCGGGCGACATCGACATGTTCGACGCCGCCAATGCCGAGGAGATGTTCCTGACCTCGACCAGTCTCTGCATCCTGCCGGTGCGCACCTTCAACGGCGCGGTCGTCGGCGACGGCAAGACGCCGGGCCCGATCACCAAGAAACTGATCGACGCCTATGCCAAGGACGTCGGCTGCGACTTCGTGGGTCAGTACCTCAAGTTCCTGCAATAGCGGGAGAATCGTCGGCAACTCAATTCGGGGGGATTGAATGTTCAACTGGACGGTAAAACAGCCGGTCGACGGCGGTGTCGTTGCGCCCGGCGAGCGCCTGCCCTGGCCGCAGACGGTGGCACTCGGCATCCAACATGTGGTGGCGATGTTCGGATCGACGATCCTGGCGCCGCTGCTGATGGGCTTCGACCCCAACATCGCCGTGCTGATGAGCGGTGTCGGCACGCTGATCTTCTTCGTCGTGGTCGGCGGCAAGGTGCCGAGCTACCTCGGCTCCTCCTTTGCCTTCATCTCCGTCGTCATCGCCGTCACCGGCTATGCCGGCAAGGGGTTGAACGGCAACATCGCCCTGGCGTTGGGCGGCATCATCGCCTGTGGCGCGGTCTACGCCCTGATCGGCCTCGCCGTGATGGGCACCGGCACGCGCTGGGTCGAGCGGCTGATGCCGCCGGTCGTCACCGGTTCGGTCGTGGCCGTGATCGGCCTCAACCTCGCCGCCATCCCGATCAAGAACATGGCGCCGACCGGCTTCGACGCCTGGATGCAGGCCGTGACCTTCCTCTGCATCGCGCTGGTGGCGGTCTACACCACCGGCATGGTGCGCCGCCTGCTGATCCTCGTGGGCCTGATCCTGGCCAGCGTGATCTACGCGGTGCTGACCAACGGCATGGGCCTCGGCACGCCGATCGACACCGGCCTGATCGCCAAGGCCGCGTGGTTCGGCGCACCGCACTTCACGGCGCCGGACTTCGACATGAAGGCGATCGTGCTGATCGTCCCCGTCGCCCTGATCCTGGTGGCGGAGAATCTCGGCCACCTGAAGGCCGTGGGCGCCATGACCGGCCAGGACATGGACCGCCACATCGGCCGCGCCTTCCTGGGCGACGGCATCGCCACCATGGTCTCCGGCGGTGCCGGCGGCACCGGCGTCACGACCTATGCCGAGAATATCGGCGTGATGGCCGCGACCCGCATCTACTCGACGGCGATCTTCGTCGTGGCCGCCTTGTTCGCGATCCTGCTGGGCTTCTCGCCCAAGT
>JAFEFH010000128.1 GCA_018240695.1 Pseudomonadota bacterium
GAGCCGGTGCGTTGCAGGCACTCGGCCTTGATGAACAGGCGGCCGCCGAGCTTGGCGTTGACGCGCGCGTTCTCGAGCAGCGGCGTGCGGATGACGACGCCTTCGAGGCGGCGGGCCGCGGCCTGGACATCGGCGAACGTGGGAAGCGTACTCATGCGACACCAAGCTGATCGGGGAGGGCGGAGAGATCCTTGAGATGGCCGACGACCTTGCCGGGCAGATTGTCCTCCGGCACGCCGCCGCGGTTCACCCACAGGGTCTTGAAGCCGTAATAGGCCGCGCCGTGCGCGTCCCAGCAGTTCGACGACAGGAAGCAGACCTTGTCGCGCTTGATGCCGGTGCGCTTCTCGACGAGATCGTAGGTGCGCGGATCGACCTTGAACACCTTGGCGGCGTCGATACTGATCACCGCCTCGAAGCGGTCGGCGAGGCCGGACGCCTTGACCATCGGCTCGAGCATCTCGGGATTGCCGTTCGACAGGATGGCGAGCCGCTTGCCCGCTTTCTTGAGCCGGTCGAGCATCGCCGGCACCTCGGGGAAGGGATCGAGCGCGAGGTAGGACGCCATCAGCTTCTCGCGCACGCTCTTGTCGGTGATGCCGACGGTCGCGAGGCAGTTGTCGAGCGCCTCGCCCGTGACCTGCCAGAACGGCGCGTAGTCGCCCATGCTGTTGCGCAGCCAGGTGTACTGGACCTGCTTGGTGCGCCACATCTCGGATAGCGCATCGGCCTTCGGACCGATCGCGGCGCGATGGCGCGCGACGGCGGAGTTGAAGTCGTAGAGCGTGCCGTAGGCGTCGAACACGCATATCTCGGTGCCGCTGAGCGCGGGGTTCATCGATTGCTCCTGAGTTTCACAGGTCCTAGGCTACCTCGCATGTTCATCGCGATCGTTCAAATCCCCATGACCAAGCGGCCCCGCGAAACGGCCGTTGAGTCCGCCCGCAAGACGGCACCGACCTACACCGCACTCGCGGCCAAGGGCCTGTTGCGCAAATACTACCTTAACGGCGAGGCCGGCGGAGGTGGTGTCTATCTCTGGGAGTCCGAGGCCGCGGCGCGCGCCTGGTACACGCCCGAGTGGGAGAAGCGCATGGCCGCCTCCTTCGGCGCGGCGCCGACGGTGACCTACTACGACAGTCACGTCACCGTGGACAACGAGGCGGGCCAAGTGAAGGTCGAGGATTAGTCCTCCCCATTCAGATGGGGAGGTGTCAGCGTCTTACGCTGACGGAAGGGTCAAATGCGACGGGCGGTGCATGACCCCTCCGTCGCGGATTACCGCGCCACCTCCCCATCTGAATGGGGAGGAAAAGCAAAGTGGAGCAAGACATGCAGACGCGACGCTTCGGCCGCACCGGCCTCGATCTCTCCGTGCTGGGCTTCGGCGCGGGCGCGGTCGGCGGTTTGATGACCAAGGGGGCCGTCGCGGACCAGGAGCGCGCCATCGCGCGAGCGGTCGACCAGGGCATCAACTACATCGACACGGCCTCGACCTACGGCAACGGCGAGTCCGAGAAGAATCTCGGTCGCGTGCTGAAGGCGTTGAAGCCCAGGATCGTGCTGGGCACCAAGTTCCGTCTGAAGGCCAAGGACCGCAAGAACGTCGCGGCGTTCGTGGCCCAGTCGCTCGACGAGAGCCTGCAACGGCTCCAGCGCGACCATGTCGATCTGCTCCAGCTCCACAATCCGCTGGTCGCCAAGGACGCCGACGATCATCTCGACGTCGACATCGCGCTGAACGAAGTCGTGCCCGCGTTGCAGGCGCTGGTGAAGGCCGGCAAGACGCGCTTCATCGGCTTCAGCGGCGTGGGCGAGCCGGCCGCGTTGCTCAAGGCCGCCGACTCCGGCGCGTTCGACACGATGCAGGTCGTCTACAACGCCCTGAACCCGAGTGCCGGCGGCGCGCTCCCCAAGGGCGCGCCGGGCCTCGACTATGGCCGCGTGCTCGAGCGGACCAAGGCGAAGGACATGGGCACCATCGTCATCCGGGCCCTGGCCGGCGGTGCGCTGGCCGGGACGGCCGAGCGCCATCCGCTGGCCATGCAGACCGTGCCGCCGATCGGCTCGGCGCCGGACTTCGCGGGCGACGTGGCGCGCGCCAAGGCGCTGGAGCCGCTGGTCAGGGAGAGCGGCTCGGCGAGCCTCGCCGAGATGGCCCAGCGCTTCGTGATCTCCAACCCGAACGTCACGACGATGCTGGTCGGCTACTCGACCCTCGACCAGCTCGACCAGGCGATTGCCGCCGTCGCCAAGGGTCCGTTGTCGGTGGAAATATTGAGACAGATTAACGGCACTGATCCTAAAACGGACTAAGGCTGCAGGTCCTCACAATCTGCATCTAAAGGTTGCAGGTACTAAGTGTCTCGATGCTAGTCTGCGGTTAAAGACAGACGGGGGAGACATGGCACGTAGTGGAGTGGGCATTCTGATGGCTGTTGCGCGTGATGTTGCTCGATATGAGCGGCAAGCAGCAGCAGCGCATGTGCGGTCAATCCGCGAAGCGGAGAAGCAAGCCCGGATGGCGCAACGGGATGCAGAGCGGGCGACTCGAGAGCGAGCTCGCACACTGAGAGAGCAAGAGAGGGAAGAAAAAGCGCGGCATTTGCAAGATCAAGAGCAAGAGGTGGCGGATCTCAACACCGAGATCGCCAACCAATTGGACGCGCTCGCGGCAATACTGCCGCAAACGCTTTCTGTTTGTGACGCTATCGCATTCGACAGTCTGAGAATTCATGAGCCTTCCCCTGTGCTCGAAATTCCGGAGCATCTGCGAAATGGAACCCAAGCACCGGACGAACGGGCTTTTCTAGATGGCGTTTTGCCCTTGCGTGGATGGCGAAAGCTGATTCCTGGTGCGCGGAAGCGATACGAGCGAGCATGTGATGCTGCCAAGGAGGCTTTTGAAGCAGCGCTTAGCAAATGGCAGATCGCGGAGGCAGAACGCTCCGCTAAGATCGCGACGTTAGAAAAGGAACACGCAGTTATTGTGAGTGGCGTCGAAGCAAAGAAACGCCAGCGGAATGCGGAAGTAGATGAATTTGAGGCGAACTATAAGGCGAAAGATCCAGACGCAATCGTTGCTTACTACACCATGGTTTTCGAGAGATCTTCATACCCGGATGGACTGCCACACAATTTTTCCGTGGCATTCACTGCTGCATCGCAGCAACTCGTCGTGGAATACGAACTTCCGACGGCGTTGATTGTGCCTCGAATCACTGAACATCGTTACGTTCGATCGTCGGACACAATATCCGGCAAGCAGCGCAAAGATAGTGACATCAAGGATATATACCAAGATGTCATTGCGAGTATTGCGCTGCGAACGATGCATGAGGCTTTCGAGGCCGATCAAATTGGCGCAGTGCAAACGCTTTGCTTCAATGGATACGTCAATACGATCGATCCCGCGACAGGAAGAGATATAAGGCCGCACTTGATTTCCGTTCGGACAACGGCAGAGAAATTTCGCGAATTAGATCTCTCTCGTGTCGACAAACAGGTGTGTCTGAAGAATCTTGGGGCGCAAGTCTCGCGAAGGCCGGACGAAGCCCAACCAGTAAAGCCGATTGTCGAATTTCAAATGGCAGACGCGCGTTTCATTGATCAGCAGGACTTGGTCTCGGGTTTGTCTTCGGCCGCGAATCTTATGGATTTGAATCCTTATGAATTTGAGCAGCTAGTAGCAAATCTCTTTGGGAAGATGGGATTGGAGAGCAAGCTGACTCGTTCGTCACGCGATGGAGGCGTGGACTGTGTTGCCTACGATGCGCGCCCTGTTCTTGGAGGCAAGGTTGTAATTCAGGCAAAGCGGTATCGACATACTGTAGGTGTTTCGGCTGTCCGGGATTTGTATGGAACAATGATGAACGAAGGTGCCAACAAAGGAATTCTGGTGACGACCAGCGGTTATGGTCCGGATGCTTTTGATTTTTCAAAAGACAAGCCGATCGAACTTATCGATGGTGGAGGTTTGCTATACCTCCTTCAAGAAAATGGAATTCACGCTCGCATAGTCTTTCCTGACGAGAATTGAGGGGTAGGCCTTTCAAGCCGGCGTGCGTTTTATCGATGAACGTGACCAAGATAGGGGATTGGCGCCAACCGGCCTATGGTGATGCCTGGTCGACACGTCGGGCGAATGGTGATGGTGCGGTGCGGCGGAAGGCTCTCGTTTAATTTCCGTTTATTAAACGGGACGTGCTGCGGCGCCGAAAAAGACTCAGCTCCGGCCCATCGCGGGCGGGACGGCGTGGAAGGGGCCGTTCAGGCGGTCGCGATAGACGCCGACGGCTTCCATGATGCGCTGGACGTAGTCGCGCGTCTCGCGGATCGGGATCATCTCGATCCAGTCGACCATGTCGATCTTGCCGGCGCGGGGATCGCCGATCGAGCCGAGCCAGCGCGTCACGCGGCCAGGGCCCGCATTGTAGGCGGCGAGGGCCAGCTCGTAGGAGCCGCCGAAGCGCTTCAGCATGTCGGCGAGATACTGGCTGCCGAGACCGACATTGTAGGCGGGATCGCGCGTCAGCTTGTCCTGGATGAAGGGAACGCCCGCCTTGCCGGCGACCTCGCGTGCCGTGCCGGGCATCAGCTGCATCAGGCCGAGCGCGCCGGAGGGCGAGACCGCGGCGGCGTTGAAGGCGCTCTCCTGGCGCGTCAGCGCGAGCGCCAGGGCGCGCTCGATCGAGCCGGTGTTGCCGACATCGACCACGGGGAAGGACGCGTCGAACAGCGTGACGCCATGCTCGACGGCGCGCCTTGCAATGGCGACGCCGATGTCGGGCCGCTTCAGCTCGGTGGCGAGCTGCGTCAGCAGGCGGGTTTCGCCCGGCCCCTTCAGCATGCGGCCGAGCTTCACGAGGAACGGCTGGGTGCGGTCCCACGCCGAGGCCTGGCCGAGCCAGCGCGCCACCGTCACCAGCTCGCGGCCGCCCAGCGCCAGCCGGTCGGCGTCGTTGACCGCCGGATCGCTCGGCAGGCGCGCGGCGCCGCCGGGCAGCTTGCGGGCGGCGAGCTGGCCGTAGAACGTCTGGCCGAAGCCCGCGGCGCGGCCATACCATTCGTTGGCGTCCTTCGCCTTGCCCTCGGCCTCGAGAGCGCGGCCCATCCAGTAGGCGGCGCGGCTCTTGGAGATGTCGGTGGAGACGCCGTCGTAGAGCGTCTGGAAATGCTTGCGGCCCTCGGCCGGCTTCTTGAGGTGACGGAGCGCGATCCAGCCGGCGAGGAACTCGGCCTCGGCGAAAGCCAGCCCCCTGGTGCTGCCGTGCTGGACGATCACCGCATAGGCATCGGCCGCGTGACCGGCGGCCAGCAGATCGCGCGCGACCTGCTGGCGCTCGTTCCACCAGCGCATCTCCGACGTGCCGTCGACATGCTTGCTGGCCGGCGCCGTCAGCAGCGCCTTGGCGTCGTTGAGATGACCGCTGCGCCGCATCCATTGCAGGCGTTCCAGCCGGACGGTCGGCGTCTCCAGTTGTGCGGGCGCGACGCCGCGCAGGATCTGCACCGTGTCGGCCGCCTTGGTCGCCATGGCGAGGCGGGCATTGGCCACCGGCTGGTAGGCCGGCGGCAGCTTCGAGACGAGGTCCTTGGCCACCTGCGGCCGGTTCTCCCGCATGATGCGGTCGAAGCGCGCGATCTGGTCGTCGGCGGTGAGGTACGTGCCGTACTTGTTGAGGAACTCTTCCTCGTCGGCCGGCCTGAAAGTGGCGGTGCGCCAGCTGTCGCCCGCGAGCCGCGCCACGTCCTTGGGCGCGACCGCCTGGGCGGCTTCGAGGCGGCGCAGATGACCCGCGCTGGTGAGCGGCGGATGGTCGGCGAAGTAGCGCCAGGCGACGGCCGGCGGCGTGGTGGTGCTGATGCGGTCCTCGGCCTGGCGGCGCAGCACCTCGGGCTCGGGCCAGTCGGGCGTGTCGCGCAGCAGATCGGCATAGTCCTGGAAGCGCGCCTCGGTCTTGGGCGCGACGCGCAGGGCTTGCCACTGCACGAGGCGCGTGAGCAGCGGATTGTTGAAGTTGCCGACGGCGGCGCTGGCATCGGCGAAGCGGCCTTCGTCGATTGCCTTCAGCGCCGAGGCGAGCGCGGCGGCTTCGGCGTCGCTCAACGTCTTGCCCGAGACGATCGCCTGGCCGATCGGGCCGGCGGGTGGGGCGGGCAGGACACTGCCGCCCGAGCCGTCGCGGATCGGCACCGTGGCCTCGGTCGAGGAACGCGGCGCCGCCGCGGGCGCGCCGTCGCCACCGGGAGAGGGAATGCGGCGGACGCCGGTGTCGGGAACGCCCGGCCGGGTCTGCTGCTCGCTTTCGCCACGCAGGACCGTGACGCCGTTCTGCTGGGCGCCTGCGGGAACCGAAAGGCCCGCGGCGAGGAGCAAAATGAGAGGGGATATCTTGCCGGTCACGCTAGGAATCGTAGGCAGGTCAGTGCGGCATCACAATGGCAAGTTGCTCCCCCGCTCGGGCGGGGGGTAAACTGCTGTTTCACTGAAAAGTCGTCGGAGGAAGCCATGTTCAACGGATCGCTCGTCGCGCTCGTCACCCCGTTCAAGAACGGCGCGGTGGATGAAAAGGGCTTCGAGAAATTCGTCGCCTGGCAGATCAAGGAAGGCACGGACGGCCTGGTGCCGTGCGGCACCACCGGCGAATCGCCGACGCTGTCGATGGAAGAGCACAAGCGGGTGATCGACATCTGCATCTCGGCGGCCAAGGGCACCGGCGTGCCGGTGATCGCCGGCACCGGCTCGAACTCGACCGCCGAGGCGATCGAGCTCACGAAGCATGCCAAGGCGGCCGGTGCGGATGCGGCCATGCTGGTCGTGCCGTACTACAACAAGCCGACGCAGGAAGGTCTCTTCCAGCACTTCAAGGCGGTGGCCGAGGCGGTCGACATTCCCATCCTGCTGTACAACGTGCCGCCGCGCACCGGGGGCGACATGCAGGTCGAGACCGTGATCCGCCTCAGCCAGGTCAGGAACATCATCGGCATCAAGGACGCGAGCTACGACATGGCGCGCCCGACCTTGACGCGGCTGAAGGCGAAGAAGGGCTTCTGCCAGCTCTCCGGCGAGGATGCGAGCGCGCTCGGCTTCCTGGCGCAGGGCGGTGACGGCTGCATCTCGGTGACGGCCAACGTGGCGCCGCGCCTGTGCGGCGACATGCACGATGCGTGGAAGAAGCGCGACCTCGACAAGGCGTTCGAGTTGCAGGACCGGCTGATGCCGCTGCACAAGGCGATGTTCTGCGAGACCAGCCCCGGTCCGGTGAAGTTCGCCACCGACCTGATCGGCCAGTGCAGCGCCGAGATGCGCCTGCCGATGGTGCCGATCGCGGAGTCGAGCAAGAAGGCCGTCAAGGAAGCGATGATCCACGCGGGTCTCATCAATTGACCGCCCGTGGCGGTCATCCCGAGCATTTGCGAGGGATCTATTAGGGCGATTGGAAAGTGGCCAAGAAACCGGACCTGGACCGCACGGTAGTGGCCCAGAACCGCAAGGCGCGGTTCAACTACTTCATCGAGGAGACCTTCGAGGCCGGGCTTCAGCTCACGGGCACGGAGGTCAAGTCGTTGCGGGGCGGGCGCAGCACGATCGCGGAGTCGTACGTCACCGAGGACGGCGGAGAAGCGTGGCTGGTCAACGCCAACATCCCGCTCTACTCGGCCGGCAATCGCTACAACCATGAGCCCAAGCGCGCGCGCAAGCTGCTGCTGCACCGTGCCCAGATCAACAAGCTGATCGGCGCGATCCAGCGCGAGGGCCGCACGGTCGTGCCGTTGCAGGTCTATTTCAACGAGAAGGGCCGGGCCAAGATCGAGATCGCGCTGGCCAAGGGCAAGCAGGCGCACGACAAGCGCCAGACGATCAAGGATCGCGACTGGCAGCGCCAGCGCTCGCGCCTGATGTCGACGCGCGGGTAGCGGATTCTTTTTCGGGGAGTAGAGTGATGCCGACCGTCCTGATCACCGGCGCCGCGCGCGGCCTCGGTCTCGACTTCACCAAGCAGTATGCCGCCAGGGGCTGGAAGGTGCTGGCCTGCTCGCGCAGCGCCGACGGGCTGAAGGGCATCAAGGGCGACATCCACCATCACGCGCTCGAGGTCACCGACTACAAGGCGGTGAAGGCGCTGGCGGCCAAGCTGAAAGGCGAGGCGATCGACGTGCTGATCTGCAACGCGGGCGTCGGCGGCTCTCGCGGCTCGACGGCGCAGAATCTCGGGGCGTTCGAGGCCGAGGAATGGCGCCGCATCTTCGAGGTCAACGCGCTGGCGCCGCTGATGATGGCCGAGGCCTTCGCCGACCATGTCGCGCGCTCGCAGCAGAAGAAGCTGGTCGCGATCTCCAGCATCATGGGCAGCGTCGAGAAGAACGGCGGCGGCCGCTACTTCTACCGCGCCAGCAAGACGGCGCTGAACATGGAGTGGAGCTGCCTGGCGCTCGATCTCGCGGCGAAGGGCATCATCTGCCTCGCGCTGCATCCGGGCTGGGTGCAGACCGACATGGGCGGCCCGACCGCGACCCTCACCATCGCCGAGAGCGTGCCCGGCATGGTCAAGGTGATCGACGGGCTGAAGCCCTCCGACAACGGCCGCTTCCTCCAGTACGACGGCAGCGAACTGCCCTGGTAAGCAGGATGGTGACGCGCTCCTGGCGGCATGCATGCCTCGTTGTGCCGATCGCTCTCGGAGCCGTCGCTTCCGCATGCGATGACGTCCACCACACGGTTCCGAAGAAGGCGGATGAATTCGTCACTCATCCCACAGCGGACGAGCATCCAGAGCTCCTCAAGCCGGGAATGTCGCTGAAAGAAGTCGAGGCTCTTGTCGGCCGGGCGGCGAACGAGCCTTGTTGGTACTACCAGCGGGTCGGCGCCACCGATCGCGTCTGCTTCGTCGGCGGGGTGGTAAGTTCTTACGGCACGCTCACTCCGGAGAAGGCGAGCCCCCAGTTGGTCAACGTAGACATCGTCTTCACGATAGAGCCGACTCGGCAGGGGTTGCAGCCACCCAATGCAACACGAGTTACTATTGGCGCACCTCAAAGGCGTGTCGAGAAATTGTGGGGCGTGCCAAATTCTGTCGACGACAGATTCACGGTACTTGGGCAAGACTACAGGGGTACATTTGTCGGCGGCCGCCTGACGGTCTTTGAACCAGTACCCATACCGCCAGTTCCATAGACGGACATTGAGATGATCCTCGACGAAGAACAGGTCCTGATCCGCGACACCGCCCGCGCCTTCGCGCAGGAGCAGGTACTGCCGCATGTGCGCAAGTGGGAGGCCGATGGCGCCATCCCGCGCGCGCTGCTGACGGAAATGGGCAAGCTCGGTTTCATGGGCATGACCGTGCCCACGGAATGGGGCGGGGCAGGCGCGTCGATGCTGTCCTATGTGCTGGCGCTCGAGGAGATCGCGGCAGCCGATGGCGGGCTGTCGACGGTGATGAGCGTCAACAACTCGCCCGACTGCGCGGCGCTGCTGGCCTACGGCTCGCCCGAGCAGAAGGAGCAGTGGCTGAAGCCGCTGGCGCGCGGCGAGATCCTGGGCGCCTTCTGCCTGACCGAGCCGCAGGCCGGCTCCGACGCCTCGGCGCTGAAGACACGGGCCGAGCGCACGGACGACGGCTGGGTGCTGAACGGGGTGAAGCAGTTCATCACCTCCGGCCGGTCGGCCGACATGGCGCTGGTCTTCGCCGTCACCGACCCCGCCAACGTGAAGCGCGGCATTTCCTGCTTCATCGTGCCGACCAGGACGCCGGGTTATCGGGTGGCCTCGGTCGAGAAGAAGCTGGGGCAGAAGTCGTCCGACACCTGCCAGATCGCCTTCGAGAATTGCGCAATTGGCGCTAGTGCGCTGCTCGGTCAGGAAGGCCAGGGCTATCGCATCGCGCTGGCCAACCTCGAGGTCGGCCGCATCGGCATCGCCGCCCAGGCGGTCGGCATGGCGCGGGCGGCGTTCGAGCTGGCCCGGGCGTACGCCGCCGAGCGCCAGGCCTTCGGGACGGCCATCGTGAACCACCAGGCCGTGCAATTCCGGCTGGCCGACATGGCCACCAAGGTCGCCGTGGCCCGCCAGATGGTCCACCACGCGGCGAGCCTTCGTGACGCAGGTCGGCCATGCCTCACCGAAGCCGCAATGGCGAAACTATATGCCTCCGAGATGGCCGAGGAGGTGTGTTCGGCGGCCATCCAGATTCATGGCGGCTATGGCTACGTGTCGGACTACCTGGCCGAGAAGATCTGGCGCGACGTGCGCGTCTGCCAGATCTACGAAGGCACCAGCGACGTCCAGCGGATCCTGATCGGACGGGGGCTCTCGACCCTGTAAGGCCGCCTTGTGAGAGCCGTAGCATCATGGCAGAATCATGGCGTGTGAAGTGGGCGGTCTATTGAGCTTCAGCCGTAGACTTTGGGGGATGGGGATCCTGGCCGCGGCCGGCATGGCTTCGGCAAGCGCGGCGCTGGCCAATGAGCCCGACGTTGCGCCGGCCATCGTCCTGCAGATGCAGACCGCCTTCAATCCGGCCCTCCCCGGCGCCGGCGAGGCGGTGCGGACCTTCACCAAGACCCTGAAGCACATGAGTGGCGGTGCGCTCAGCGTGAAGATCATCGAACCCGGCCATCTCGCCCCCACCAAGGACATGCTCGGCGCCATCGTGGCGGGCGACCTGCCGGCCGCCTTCACCTGGTCGGGCTATGCCGCGGGCAAGGCGCCGGTGCTCAGCCTGTTCGCGACCGAGCCGTTCGGCCCCGGCCCCGAGGAGATGGCCTCGTGGCTGCTCGAAGGCGACGGCGGCAAGATTCACAACCAGGCCTACGACAAGCTCGGCGTCGCCGGCATCCCGTGCGGCGTGCAGGGCAGCAAGGGCGGCGGCTGGTTCCGCGGCGACCTCAACACGCTCGAGGACTTCAAGGGCATGCGGGTGCGCTACGGCCGCATCTCCGGTCCGGTGATCGAGAAGACCGGCGCAACGCTGGTGCCGCTGCAAGCCGGCGAGTTCTTCTACCAGCTCCAGCAGGGCAAGGTGGATGGCGGCGAGATGTCGACGCCGGCGATCGACGCGGCGCTGGGCTTCGACAAGCTCGGCCTGCCCTACTACATGCCGGGCTGGCAGCAGCCCTCGGCGGTGCTCGACTTCCTGATGCGCAAGGACAAGTGGCTCGAGCTGCCGGCGGTCCTGCGCGCGCAGATCCTGGCCGCCTGCCGCGCCAACATCGCCTGGACCCTGAACCGCGCGCCGCACATCCAGGCGCTGGCGCTGGAGAAGCTCAAGGCCTCCGGCGTCGTCATCAAGCAGTGGCCGTCCGCGCTGCTCGACGAGTTCCGCCGCAACACCGGCATCGTCCTCCAGGAACGCGCCGACCACGATCCCGACTTCGCCGCGGCCTGGGCCAACCAGAAGGCCTTCATCGCGCAGGGCGTGACCCGGCGGACCATGTCCCGCCTGCCCTAGGTGGCGCTTGCCCCGGCCCTCGGGTCCGGGCAGTTTCGTTCGGGCATGACCATTCTTTCTTCCCAGATCGACACCCGTTCCGACGCGTTCAAGAAGAACGCCGAAGCCATGCAGGGCCTGCTCGCCGACCTGCGCGCCCGCACCGGCAAGGTCCGGCTGGGCGGCGGCGAGGAGAGCCGCAAGCGCCACGTCGCGCGCGGCAAATTGCTGCCGCGCGAGCGGGTGCGGGCGCTGCTCGATCCGGGCTCGCCGTTCCTCGAACTGTCGCCGCTGGCGGCGATGGGCATGTACGACGACGAGTCGCCGGGCGCGAGCGTCATCACCGGCGTCGGCCGGGTCAGCGGCGTCGAGTGCGTGATCGTCTGCAACGACGCCACCGTGAAGGGCGGCACCTACTATCCGATGACGGTGAAGAAGCATCTCCGCGCCCAGGAAGTGGCGATGGAGAACCGCCTGCCGTGCATCTACATGGTCGATTCCGGCGGCGCCAACCTGCCGCAATGGCCGGAGGTCTTCCCCGACAAGAACCATTTCGGCCGCATCTTCTACAACCAGGCCAACATGTCGGCGCAGGGCATCCCTCAGGTCGCCGTCGTGATGGGCTCGTGCACCGCGGGCGGCGCCTACGTGCCGGCGATGAGCGACGAGACGATCATCGTGCGCAAGCAGGGCACGATCTTCCTCGCCGGCCCGCCGCTGGTGAAGGCTGCGATCGGCGAGGTCGTGAGCGCCGAGGATCTGGGCGGCGCCGACGTGCACGCGCGCACCTCCGGCGTGGCCGACCACTATGCGCAGAACGACAGCCACGCGCTCGGCATGGC
Organism: Pseudomonadota bacterium; assembly: GCA_018240695.1. Classification (GTDB taxonomy): domain Bacteria; phylum Pseudomonadota; class Alphaproteobacteria; order Reyranellales; family Reyranellaceae; genus Reyranella. The sequence continues at coordinate 12,275 of JAFEFH010000128.1, forward strand.
GCGCCGCATCGTGGCCAACCTCAACTGGAAGAAGTCGCCATCGGCGTCGCTGCTGCCGCCGGTCGAGCCGCGTTACGCCGCCGAGGAGCTCTACGGCGTCGTGCCCTCGGACGCGCGCACGCCGTTCGACATGCGCGAGGTGATCGCGCGCCTGGTCGACAACAGCGAGCTCGACGAGTTCAAGCAGCTCTACGGCACCACGATCGTGACCGGCTTCGCGCGCATCTGGGGCTACCCGATCGGGATCGTCGCCAACAACGGCATTCTCTTCAACGAATCGGCGCTGAAGGCCGCGCACTTCATCGAGCTGTGCGGCCAGCGCGGCATCCCGCTGCTGTTCCTCCAGAACATCACGGGCTTCATGGTCGGCCGCAAGTACGAGGCGGGCGGCATCGCGCGCGACGGCGCCAAGATGGTGACCGCCGTGTCGACCGTGAACGTGCCGAAGTTCACCGTCATCGTCGGCGGCAGCTACGGTGCCGGCAACTACGGCATGTGCGGCCGTTCCTACAGCCCGCGCTTCCTGTGGATGTGGCCCAACGCGCGCATCTCGGTGATGGGCGGCGAGCAGGCGGCGTCGGTGCTGGCCACCGTGCGGCGCGACAATATCGAGGCCAAGGGCGGCCAGTGGCCCAAGGACGAGGAAGAGGCGTTCAAGAAGCCGATCCGCGAGGCCTATGAGCGCGAGGGGCATCCATATTACGCTACCGCGCGGCTGTGGGACGACGGCATCCTCGATCCGGTCGACACGCGCATGAGCCTCGCGCTGGCGCTGTCGGCGTCGATGAACCAGCCGATCGGCCAGACGAAGTTCGGCGTCTTCCGGATGTGAGGGCGCGATGGCCGACACACTCCTGACCTCCGTCGAGGACGGCATCGCGACCCTGCGGCTCAACCGGCCCGACGACATGAATTCGCTCGACGCCGATACCGCACGATCCATCCGCGCCGCCGTGGAGGGCTTCGCCGGGGACGAGGCGGTGCGCGTGCTGGTGCTGGCCAGCGAAGGCCGCGTCTTCTCGGCCGGCGGCGACTTCAACTGGGTGCTGACCTGGCCCACCATGGATGCCATCACCCGCCATGTCGGCGCCGACGCGCTGATGGCCG
>JAFEFH010000129.1 GCA_018240695.1 Pseudomonadota bacterium
GCAGCGCCGCGGCGCTGCTTCGATAAGTGGCCCTCTGCAAGGGATGGGACGGACGGCTGGCGGGCCGCGAGTTCCGAGAAAGCAGAGGGTGTTTCCTACCGCCCTTGAACCAATCGAGGACGCACGATGGCCACGGCCTTCAACACGCGCAAAAGAATTCGTCGTTTCTTCGGCCACATCGAATCGGTGGCGCCGATGCCGAATCTCATCGAAGTCCAGAAGAGTTCCTACGAGAACTTCCTCCAGCGCGTGGTCCCCGCGGCCAAGCGCACCCAGTCGGGCCTGCAGGAAGTGTTCCGCGGCGTGTTCCCGATCAAGGACTTCGCCGAGCGCTCGAGCCTCGAGTTCGTGAAGTACGAGTTCGAAGAGCCCAAGTACGATGTCGAGGAGTGCCAGCAGCGCGGCATCACCTTCGCCGCCCCGCTGAAGGTCACGCTCCAGCTCGTGGTGTGGGACATCGACGAGGAAGCCGGCTCGCGCTCGATCCGCGACATCAAGGAGCAGGACGTCTACATGGGCGACATGCCGCTCATGACCGACAACGGCACATTCATCGTGAACGGCACCGAGCGCGTGATCGTCAGCCAGATGCACCGCTCGCCGGGCGTCTTCTTCGACCATGACAAGGGCAAGACCCACAGCTCGGGCAAGTACCTGTTCGCCGCCCGCATCATCCCGTATCGCGGCTCATGGCTCGACTTCGAGTTCGACGCCAAGGACCTGATCCACGTCCGCATCGACCGCCGCCGCAAGATCCACGTCACGACGCTGCTGCTCGCGCTCGACAACGACGCGACCGCCAAGAAGCGCGCCGCCGCCGCGGCCAAGGGCATGCTGCTCGACCCGTCGGAGGCCCAGGGCCTGACGCCGGAGGAGATCCTGGCATCGTTCTACGGCCAGGTCGTCTACAAGCGCGACAAGGAAGGCTGGAGCACCGGCTTCGACGGCGAGTCGATGAAGGGCGTGAAGCTCACGCACGACCTCGTCAACGCCAAGACCGGCAAGTCGGTCGCCGACGCCGGCGCCAAGATGACGCCGCGCCTGCTCGCCAAGCTCAAGGAGGCGGGCCTCAAGGAGATCCGCGTCTCCAACGAGGAACTGGTCGGCCGCTACGCCGCGCTCGACATCATCAACGAGAAGACCGGCGAGATCTACGTCGAGGCCGGCCAGGAGATCACCGAGGCGGTGCTCGCCCTGTTCGACGAGAACGACATCGACGTCCTGCCGACGCTGGCGATCGACCACACCAATGTCGGTCCCTACATCCGCAACACGCTGGCGGCCGACAAGAACTCCAACCGGGAAGAGGCGCTGCTCGACATCTACCGCGTCATGCGTCCCGGCGAGCCGCCGACGCTCGAGCAGGCGGAGACCCTGTTCAACGGCCTGCTGTTCGACATCGACCGCTACGACCTGTCGCCGGTCGGCCGCGTGAAGATGAACATGCGCCTGGGCTTCGAGGGCGTGCCCGACAGCCAGCGCACGCTGCGCCGCGCCGATATCCTCGCGGTGGTCAAGGTCCTTCACGACCTCAAGGACGGCCGCGGCGAGATCGACGACATCGACCATCTCGGCAACCGCCGCGTCCGCTCGGTCGGCGAGTTGATGGAGAACCAGTATCGCGTCGGCCTGCTCCGCATGGAGCGCGCCATCCGCGAGCGCATGAGCTCGATCGACATCGACACCGTGATGCCGCACGACCTGATCAACGCCAAGCCGGCGGCGGCGGCGGTGCGCGAGTTCTTCGGCTCCTCGCAGCTCTCGCAGTTCATGGACCAGACCAACCCGCTGTCGGAAGTGACGCACAAGCGCCGCCTCTCGGCGCTGGGACCGGGCGGCCTCACGCGCGAGCGCGCCGGCTTCGAGGTGCGCGACGTGCATCCGACGCATTACGGCCGCATCTGCCCGATCGAGACGCCGGAAGGCCCGAACATCGGCCTGATCAACTCGCTGGCGACCTACGCGCGCGTCAACCAGTACGGCTTCATCGAGAGCCCGTACCGCAAGGTCACCAACGGCCGCATCAGCGACGACGTCATCTACCTGTCGGCGATGGAGGAGGGCCGCTACACGGTGGCCCAGGCCAACGCCGAGCTCGATCCGCGCGGCAAGTTCGTGTCGGAGCTCGTTCAGTGCCGCAAGGGCGGTGAGTACATCCTCGCCCGTCCCGACACGATCGACTTCATCGACGTCTCGCCCAAGCAGATCGTCTCCGTCGCCGCGGCGCTGATCCCGTTCCTCGAGAACGACGACGCCAACCGCGCGCTGATGGGCTCGAACATGCAGCGCCAGGCCGTGCCGCTGATCCAGGCCGAGGCGCCGCTGGTCGGCACCGGCATGGAAGAGGTCGTGGCCCGCGACTCGGGCGTGGCGATCGCCGCGCGCCGCAGCGGCGTCGTCGACCAGGTCGACGGCACGCGTATCGTCGTGCGCGCGACCGACGATGTCGGCCCCAACCGCCCGGCGGTCGACATCTACAACCTGCTGAAGTTCCAGCGCTCCAATCAGAGCACCTGCATCACCCAGAAGCCGCTCGTGCGCGTCGGCGACACGGTGAAGAAGGGCGACATCGTGGCCGACGGCCCGTCGACGCAGAACGGCGAGCTCGCGCTCGGCCGCAACGTGCTCGTCGCGTTCATGCCGTGGAACGGCTACAACTTCGAGGACTCGATCCTGCTCTCCGAGCGCATCGTGCGCGATGACGTCTTCACCTCGATCCACATCGAGGAGTTCGAGGTCATGGCCCGCGACACCAAGCTCGGCCAGGAGGAGATCAGCCGCGACATCCCGAACGTCGGCGAAGAGGCCCTCAAGAACCTCGACGAAGCCGGCATCGTGTACATCGGCGCCGAAGTGAAGGCGGGCGACATCCTGGTCGGCAAGGTGACGCCGAAGGGCGAGAGCCCGATGACGCCGGAAGAGAAGCTGCTGCGCGCCATCTTCGGCGAAAAGGCCGCCGACGTGCGCGACACCTCGCTGAAGGTGCCGCCGGGCGTCGAGGGCACGGTCGTCGAGGTCCGCGTGTTCAACCGCCGCGGCGTCGACAAGGACGAGCGCGCGCTCGCCATCGAGCGCGACGAGATCGAGCGTCTGGCCAAGGACCGCGACGACGAAAAGGCGATCCTCGAGCGCAGCTACTACGGCCAGCTCCAGGAAATGCTGATGAACCAGACGGTGGCCGGCGGGCTCAAGGGCCTGAAGCCGGGCACGCGCATCGTCGAGAAGGTGCTGGGCGAGTTCACCCCGGGCCAGTGGCGCCAGATCACGGTGAAGACCGACAAGCGCCAGGGCGAGCTCGAGGCGTCGCACAAGCAGTTCGACGAGTCGATGAAGCGCCTCCAGGACCGCTTCGACAGCAAGGTCGACAAGCTGCAACGCGGCGACGAGCTGCCGCCGGGCGTGATGAAGATGGTCAAGGTCTTCGTCGCGACCAAGCGCAAGCTCCAGCCGGGCGACAAGATGGCCGGCCGTCACGGCAACAAGGGCGTCATCTCGCGCATCATGCCGCTGGAAGACATGCCGTACCTCGAGGAGGGCGGCCCGGTCGACATCGTGCTGAACCCGCTCGGCGTGCCGTCGCGCATGAACGTCGGCCAGATCCTCGAGACCCACCTCGGCTGGGCCTCGGCGAACCTCGGCAAGAAGATCGGCGAGATGCTGGCCGGCGCCCGCGAGGCATCGGCTGCGCAGATCAAGAAGCACCTCCGCGAGGTCTACGGCGAGAAGTCCTACAAGGCCGACATCGCCGACCTCGAGGACGACCAGGTGATCGAGCTCGCCCGCAACCTCAGCAAAGGCGTGCCCTTCGCGTCGCCGGTGTTCGACGGCGCGCACGAGCCCGACATCGTCGGCATGCTGGAGATGGCCGGCCTCGACAAGTCGGGCCAGGTCACCCTGATCGACGGCCGCACCGGCGAGCCGTTCGATCGCAAGGTGACCGTGGGCTACATCTACATGCTCAAGCTGCACCATCTCGTGGACGACAAGATCCACGCGCGCTCGATCGGCCCGTACTCGCTCGTCACCCAGCAGCCGCTGGGCGGCAAGGCGCAGTTCGGCGGACAGCGCTTCGGCGAGATGGAGGTCTGGGCGCTCGAGGCCTACGGCGCGGCGTACACGCTCCAGGAGATCCTCACCGTCAAGTCGGACGACGTGGCCGGCCGCACCAAGGTCTACGAGGCCATCGTGCGCGGCGACGACACGTTCGAGGCGGGTATCCCCGAATCCTTCAACGTGCTGGTCAAGGAGCTGCGCTCGCTCGGCCTCAACGTCGAACTCAACCAGGCGGCCGAGTAGTCGGCCGCCGGGGGCGGCCGACCCATCGGCCGCCTTCTCGACCTTCGCGAATTTCAGTCCAACGATACGTAGGACCCCAAAATGACCGATCTGATCAACGTACTGGGCCAGCCGCAGGGCACGCCCACCTTCGACGAGATCCGCATCTCGATCGCCAGCCCCGAGCGCATCCGCGCCTGGAGCCACGGCGAGATCAAGAAGCCGGAGACCATCAACTACCGCACGTTCAAGCCCGAGCGTGACGGCCTGTTCTGCGCCCGCATCTTCGGACCGATCAAGGACTACGAGTGCCTGTGCGGCAAGTACAAGCGCATGAAGTTCCGCGGCATCACCTGCGAGAAGTGCGGCGTCGAGGTGACCCTCACCAAGGTGCGCCGCGAGCGCATGGGCCACATCGAGCTGGCCTCGCCGGTCGCCCACATCTGGTTCCTGAAGTCGCTGCCGAGCCGCATCGGCCTGCTGCTCGACATGACGCTGCGCGATCTCGAGAAGATCCTCTACTTCGAGAACTACGTGGTGACCGAGCCCGGCCTGACGCCGCTCAAGTACCGCGAGCTGCTGAACGAGGACCAGTACCTCAACGCGCTGGAAGAGTACGGCGACGACTCTTTCCGCGCCGACATCGGCGCCGAGGCGATCCGCGCCATGCTCCAGGTCATCGACCTCAACGAGGAGCGCCCGCGCCTGCGCGAGGAGCTGCGTGAGACGACGTCGGAAGCCAAGCGCAAGAAGCTGGTGAAGCGCCTGAAGCTGGTCGAGAATTTCATCGAGTCGGGCGCCCGTCCCGAGTGGATGATCCTCGAGCTGGTGCCCGTGATCCCGCCCGAGCTGCGCCCGCTGGTGCCGCTCGACGGCGGCCGCTTCGCGACCTCCGACCTCAACGACCTCTATCGCCGCGTCATCAACCGCAACAACCGGTTGAAGCGCCTGATCGAGCTGCGCGCGCCGGACATCATCGTGCGCAACGAGAAGCGCATGCTCCAGGAGTCGGTCGACGCCCTGTTCGACAACGGCCGCCGCGGCCGCGTCATCACCGGCGCCAACAAGCGCCCGCTGAAGTCGCTCAGCGACATGCTGAAGGGCAAGCAGGGCCGCTTCCGCCAGAACCTGCTCGGCAAGCGCGTCGACTACTCGGGCCGTTCGGTCATCGTGGTCGGCCCGGAGCTCAAGCTGCACCAGTGCGGCCTGCCGAAGAAGATGGCGCTCGAGCTGTTCAAGCCGTTCATCTACTCGCGCCTCCAGAACTACGGCATGGCCAACACCATCAAGGCCGCCAAGCGCATGGTCGAGAAGGAGCGGCCGGAAGTGTGGGACATCCTCGAGGAGGTCATCCGCGAGCATCCCGTGCTGCTGAATCGCGCGCCGACGCTGCATCGCCTGGGCATCCAGGCGTTCGAGCCGGTGCTGATCGAGGGCAAGGCGATCCAGCTGCATCCGCTGGTCTGCACGGCCTTCAACGCCGACTTCGACGGCGACCAGATGGCGGTGCACGTGCCGCTGTCGCTGGAAGCCCAGCTCGAGGCCCGCGTCCTCATGATGTCGACCAACAACATCCTGTCGCCGGCGTCGGGCAAGCCGATCATCGTGCCGTCGCAGGACATCGTGCTCGGCATCTACTACATCACGCTCGAGCGCGACGGCGAGACCGGCGAGGGCTCGCTGTTCTCCGAGATCGGCGAGCTGGAGCATGCGCTGCACGAGAAGTCGATCTCGATGCACAGCAAGATCAAGATGCGTCTGGAGGCCTATGACGACAAGGGCGTGCTCGCGAACCGCGTCGTCGAGACCACCCCGGGCCGCGTCCTGCTGGCGCAGATCCTGCCGAAGCACCCGAACCTGCCGTTCTCGGTGATCAACCGTCTTCTCACGAAGAAGGATCTCCAGAACGTCATCGACATGGTCTACCGCCACTGCGGCCAGAAGGAGACGGTGATCTTCGCCGATCGACTGATGGGGCTGGGCTTCTATCACGCGTGCCGCGCCGGCATCTCGTTCGGCAAGGACGATCTCGTCATCCCGCAGGCCAAGCTGAAGCTGGTCGCGACGACGACGAAGGAAGTGAAGGAGTACGAGCAGCAGTACCAGGACGGCCTGATCACCTCGGGCGAGAAGTACAACAAGGTCGTCGACGCCTGGTCGCGTTGCTCGGACCGCGTTGCCGAGGAGATGATGAAGGGCATTTCGACGCCGCAGCCGGGCAAGCCGGTCAACGCGGTGTGGATGATGGCCCACTCCGGCGCCCGCGGCTCGGCCACCCAGATGAAGCAGCTCGCCGGCATGCGCGGCCTGATGACCAAGCCCTCGGGCGAGATCATCGAGACGCCCATCCTGTCGAACTTCAAGGAAGGCCTGTCGGTGCTCGAGTACTTCAACTCGACCCACGGCGCCCGCAAGGGTCTGGCCGACACCGCGCTCAAGACGGCGAACTCGGGTTACCTGACCCGCCGTCTGGTCGACGTCGCGCAGGACTGCATCATCATCGAGGAGGATTGCGGCACCAACCGCGGCCTCACGATGCGCGCCGTCGTCGACGGCGGCGACGTGATCGAGCCGCTCAGCGAGCGCGTGCTCGGCCGCTCGGCGCTCGAGGACATCGTCGACCCGCTGAACGGCACCGTGCTGGTCAAGGCCGGCGAGCTGATCGACGAGGTCGGCGTCGAGGCGATCGACAAGGCCGGCATCGAGGAGCTGCGTATCCGCTCCGTGCTGACCTGCGACACCAAGATCGGCGTCTGCGGCAAGTGCTACGGCCGCGATCTGGCCCGCGGCACCAAGGTGAACATCGGCGAGGCGGTGGGCGTCATCGCAGCCCAGTCGATCGGCGAGCCGGGCACCCAGCTCACCATGCGCACCTTCCACATCGGCGGTGCGGCGCAGCGCGGCGCCGAGCAGTCGAACATCGAAGCCAGCCACGACGGCACGATCCAGGTGCGCAACCGCAACGTCGTCATGAACAGCCAGGGCGTTCCGGTCGTGATGGGCCGCAACACCGAGCTGGTCCTGGTCGACGGCGCCCAGCGCGAGCGCGCCAAGCATCGCGTGCCGTACGGCGCGCGCCTGCTAATCGACAACGACGCCCCGGTGACCAAGGGCCAGAAGCTGGCCGAGTGGGATCCGTACACCCTGCCGATCATCACCGAGAAGGCGGGCAAGGCGGTCTATGTCGACCTCGTCGAGGGCGTGTCGATGCGCGAGGTGATCGACGACTCCACGGGCATCTCGAACCGTGTCGTCGTCGACTGGAAGGGCCAGCCCAAGGGCGGCGACCTGCGTCCGCGCATCGCCATCCACGATGCCGACGGCAACCCGATCATGCTCGGCAACGGGCAGGAGGCGCGTTACCTGCTGTCGCTCGACTCGGTGCTCTCGGTCGAGAACGGCCAGGAGGTCCACGCCGGCGACATCCTCGCGCGTATCCCGCGCGAGGGCGGCAAGAACCGCGACATCACGGGCGGTCTGCCGCGCGTGGCCGAGCTGTTCGAAGCCCGCAAGCCCAAGGATTTCGCGATCATCTGCGACATCTCGGGCCGCATCGAGTTCGGCAAGGACTACAAGAACAAGCGCCGCGTTCTCATCGTGCCGGAAGGCGAGAACCTGGAGCCTGTCGAGTACCTGATCCCGAAGACCAAGCGCATCGCGGTCCAGGAAGGCGACTTCGTGGAGCGTGGCGACCTGCTGATCGACGGCAACCCGGTGCCGCACGACATCCTGCGCGTGCTCGGCATCGAGAAGCTGGCCGAGTACCTGGTCAACGAGATCCAGGAGGTCTATCGACTGCAGGGCGTGAAGATCAACGACAAGCACATCGAGACGATCGCGCGTCAGATGCTGCAGAAGGTCGAGATCACCGATGCCGGCGACTCGACGTTCCTGATCGGCGAGCAGGTCGACAAGGGCGAGTACGAGCTCGAGAACGCCAAGCTGCTGTCGGAGAAGCTGAAGCCCGCCAAGGCCGACCCGGTCCTGCTGGGCATCACCAAGGCCTCGCTGCAGACCAAGTCGTTCATCTCGGCGGCGTCCTTCCAGGAGACCACGCGCGTGCTGACGGAGGCCGCCGTTTCGGGCCGCGTCGACTCGCTGCAGGGCCTCAAGGAGAACGTCATCGTCGGCCGCCTGATCCCGGCGGGTACCGGCGGGGTGGTGAACCGTCTCAAGGCGATCGCCGCGCAGCGCGACCGGGCCATCCTGGCCGCCGGCGCCGACGGCGAGGACCAGCCGGTCCCGACCTTGGAGGAAGAGCGCGCGGCCGACTGAGGCCTCCGCTCCTGAAAATCGAAGGGCCGCCGTCGCAAGACGGCGGCCTTTTCTTTTGTGGCGGCAACGTCGGCGCGCGGCGGCGCGTTGGCCTTCGACGACCATTGCCGACAGGGAACCTGCCATGACGCTCGAAGAGATCGCCGACGAGATGAAGGGCATCGACTTCACGATGCTGTCCACGCGCACCGAGGGCGATGCCATCGCGGCCCGCCCGATGAGCAACAACGGCGACGTCGAGTATGACGGCGACTCCTGGTTCTTCGCCAAGGCCGACCATCGCGTCGTGAAGGACATCGAGGCCGATCCGACGGTCGGGCTGACCTTGCAGGGCAGCAAGAGCCTGCTCGGCAAGCCGCCGATCTTCATCGCCATCGAGGGCCGGGCGGAGGTGCTGCGCGACCGCGCGCTGTTCAAGGCGCACTGGACGAAGGACATCGAGCGCTGGGCCGAGCAGGGCGTCGATACGCCCGACCTCGTGCTGCTCAAGGTCCATGCCCGGCGTATCCACTACTGGAAGGGCGAGGACGAGGGCGAACTCACCGTCTAGTCCGCCCTCGCAACGGCCGCTCAGGCCGGGCGGCGCGCCATCCAGTCCTGGGCGGAAAGCTGCCACACCATCTGCTCGACCGGACCGCTGACGCAGCGCGAGATCAGCAGCTCGACCAGCCGCGCGCCCTGCTTTTCCTTGATGCGGCGCGAGGCGTGGTTCTCCTGCGCGTTGGTCAGCCACAGGCAGGGCCAGCCCAGCTCGCGGAAGGCGTAGTCGGTCACCCGGTTGGCGGCCTCGGTCATCAGCCCCTTCCCCTGGTGCTCGGGGTCGAGCCAGAAGCCGCGCTGGTCCTTGCCCGAGCCGTCATCCGGCCCGAGGTGGATCAACCCGATCAGGTCGGCCGGTCCCTTGCGGGGCACGATCGCCCAATGGGACTTCTCGCCCCGGGCCATCTCCTCGCGGCAGCGGGCCACGTAGGTGGCGGCGCCGTCGGGCGGGTAGGGCCAGGGAATGTCGGTATTCAGCCATTTCACGACGTCCCATCGCGGAAAACGACGCTGGATCACCGGCGCGTCCTTGCTGCGCACCGGGCGCAGCACGAGGCGGGACGTATGAAGCACCGGGGTCGGCGGCATCGATTGGGAGGACATCTCGGGTCTCGCTTCCGTTACCGGAAGGGCGGGACCCTGCTGCGCTTTGGACCCCGGCCTTCTGGCGGGGTCGGGGTGTCGTCGGTCTAGATCAGATGATCGCGCACACGACGTTCCCCGCCCCAAAGATCGTACCTTTGGTAGCCGAGATCGGTCGGGTGGCGTTGCGCAGCATGGTGTCGACATACACCGAAACCGAGTCGCGAGGCAACGCCGACCGACTTGTGTCGAAAAGACGGCCCGACCCCCAATAGGTGGTTGTACGATTCTTGCGTCGCCCTCGGGGTCCGAGTCAGGAACGAGTCGATTCCCGTGCACGGGAAATAACCAACGAAATCAAAGCGGAAACCCTTGCAGTACGCTTGACGCCCACGGAACGCGGCCATATAAGCGCGCCACCTCGGGGAAGGGCTGGTAGTAGGCAAAAGCCTAGACGCAGCTGGACGTCGAGGACCGTTACAAGTCAGGCCTTCAGGCCGCAAAGCATCTTATCCGCGCGGGGCTGCGCTTTTGCCGCTATGCCCGCGCATTCGCTTTGCGCCGCTGCGTGATTTGGGCGGAAACGACATGGGCGTTAAGGAAACCGGAACTCGATGCCGACTATCAATCAGTTGATCCGCAAGCAGCGCCATCCGCTCAAGACGCACAACAAGGTGCCGGCGCTCGAGGCCTGCCCGCAGAAGCGCGGCGTTTGCACGCGCGTCTACACCACGACCCCGAAGAAGCCGAACTCGGCGCTTCGCAAGGTCGCCAAGGTGCGTCTGACCAACAGCCACGAGGTCGTGAGCTACATCCCGGGCGAGGGCCACAATCTCCAGGAGCACTCGGTCGTCATGATCCGTGGCGGCCGCGTGAAGGACCTTCCGGGCGTCCGCTACCACATCATTCGCGGCACCCTCGATACGCAGGGTGTCAAGGACCGCCGCCAGCGCCGTTCGAAGTACGGCGCGAAGCGTCCGAAGTAACGGGGAGGATTGAAGAATGTCTCGCCGTCGCGCTGCCGAAAAACGTGAAGTCCTTCCGGACGCCAAGTTCCACGACATCGTCATCTCGAAGTTCATGAACACGCTCATGGAGCGTGGCAAGAAGTCGGTCGCCGAGCGCGTGGTGTACGGCGCTCTCGACGAGATCGAGGGCAAGCTCAAGCAGGATCCGGTCCCCGCCTTCCACGAGGCGCTGGAGAACGTGAAGCCGGCCGTCGAAGTCCGCTCGCGCCGCGTCGGCGGCGCCACCTACCAGGTTCCCGTCGAAGTCCGTCCCGAGCGCCGTCAGGCGCTGGCGATCCGCTGGATCATCCAGGCCGCGCGCGACCGGTCGGGCCACAGCATGACCGAGAAGCTCTCCGCCGAGCTGCTCGACGCCTTCAACCGCCGCGGCAACGCGGTGAAGAAGCGCGAGGACACCCACAAGATGGCCGACGCCAACAAGGCGTTCGCGCATTACCGCTGGTAAGCGTTCCAGGCCCCCTCATCCGTTAGAAAGCCCGAACCATGGCTCGCACTACCCCCATCGCGCACTATCGCAACATCGGCATCATGGCGCACATCGATGCCGGCAAGACGACGACGACCGAGCGCATCCTCTACTACACCGGCAAGTCGCATAAGATCGGCGAAGTCCACGACGGCGCCGCGACGATGGACTGGATGGAGCAGGAGCAGGAGCGCGGCATCACCATCACGTCGGCGGCCACCACCGCCTTCTGGAAGGTCGAGACCGGCCCGTTCAAGGACGTGAGCTATCGCGTCAACATCATCGACACGCCCGGCCACGTGGACTTCACGATCGAAGTCGAGCGTTCGCTGCGCGTGCTCGACGGTGCCGTCTGCGTGTTCGACTCGGTGGCCGGCGTCGAGCCGCAGTCCGAGACCGTGTGGCGCCAGGCCGACAAGTACGGCGTGCCGCGCATCTGCTTCGTCAACAAGATGGACCGCACCGGCGCCAACTTCTATCGCACCGTCGACATGATCGTGGACCGCCTCGGCGCCAAGCCGCTGGTGACGCAGCTCCCGATCGGCTCCGAGGGCGAGTACAAGGGCCTGGTCGACCTGGTCGCGAACAAGGCGATCATCTGGCTGGAAGAGACGCTCGGCGCGAAGTTCGAGATCGTCGAGATCCCGGCCGACCTCAAGGAAAAGGCCGCCGAATACCGCGCCAAGCTGCTGGACATGGCCGTCGAGCAGGACGACGACGCGATGACCAAGTACCTCGATGGCGAGGAGCCCGACTACGACACGCTGATCAAGTGCATCCGCAAGGGCACGATCAACTACGCGTTCGTTCCCGTGCTGTGCGGCTCGGCGTTCAAGAACAAGGGCGTGCAGCCCATGCTCGACGCCGTCGTGAACTACCTGCCCGCGCCGACCGACGTCGAGGACGTCAAGGGCGTGAAGATGGGCACCGACGAGGCGATCACGCTGCCGTCGAGCGACGATGCGCCGATGTCGGCCCTGGCGTTCAAGATCATGACCGACCCGTTCGTGGGTTCGCTCACCTTCGCGCGCGTCTACTCGGGCGTGCTCCAGTCGGCGACCGGCGTGCTGAACAGCACGAAGGACCGCAAGGAGCGTATCGGCCGCATGCTGCTGATGCATGCGAACGACCGCGAGGACGTGAAGGAAGCGCGCGCCGGCGACATCATCGCGCTCGCGGGCCTCAAGAGCGTCACGACCGGCGACACGCTGTGCGATCCGGACAACGCCGTGATCCTCGAAAAGATGGACTTCCCGGATCCCGTCATCGAGCTCGCGATCGAGCCGAAGTCGAAGGCCGACCAGGAGAAGCTCGGCCAGGCGCTGGGCCGTCTCGTCCAGGAAGACCCGACGTTCCGCGTCTCGACCGACCAGGAGACGGGCCAGACCGTCATCAAGGGCATGGGCGAGCTCCATCTCGAGATCAAGGTCGACATCCTGCGCCGCACCTACAAGGTCGAGGCCAATGTCGGCGCCCCGCAGGTCGCCTATCGCGAGACGCTCGGCCGCAAGGCCGAGATCGACTACACCCACAAGAAGCAGTCCGGCGGTTCGGGCCAGTTCGCCCGCATCAAGCTGACCTTCGAGCCGGGCCAGCCCGGGTCGGGCTACTCGTTCGAGAACAAGATCGTTGGCGGTTCGGTGCCGAAGGAATTCATCCCCGGCGTCGAAAAGGGCCTCGAGGCCTCGCGCGAGACCGGCGTGCTCGCCGGCTTCCCGGTGATCGACTTCAAGGTCACGCTGACCGACGGTAACTACCACGACGTCGACTCGAGCGTTCTCGCGTTCGAAATCGCCGCCCGCGCGGCCTTCAAGGAAGGCCTCGCCAAGGCGCAGTGCAAGCTGCTCGAGCCGATCATGAAGGTCGAGGTGGTGACGCCGGACGACTACATGGGCGACTGCATCGGCGACTTGAACAGCCGCCGCGGTCAGGTCCAGGGCATGGAGGCCCGCGGCAACGCGCAGGTCATCAATGCGATGGTCCCGCTGGCCAACATGTTCGGCTACGTGAACACGCTGCGGTCGATGACCCAGGGACGCGCGGCCTACACGATGACGTTCGATCACTACGCGGCAGTCCCGCAGGCCGAGGCCGACAAGGTCGTGGCGAAGCTGGCCGGCTAACCGAAACCGATTACGCAAGGAAGACGAACATGACGAAGGCGAAGTTTGAGCGGAACAAGCCGCACTGCAATATCG
>JAFEFH010000012.1 GCA_018240695.1 Pseudomonadota bacterium
CCACGTCGAACCATGCCCCCAGCACCGGGCGCAGGTCGTCGCTCAAGGCGCGGCAGGCCGCGTCGGTCTTGCCCATGGCGAGCAGCTGCGCGCGCAGGTCGACCACGAACTTCACGCCCTGCGGCACGCCCACGAACTCGCGCAGCAGCCGCACGTTGGGCGCCTCCAGCGCGCTCGCGAGGCTGCGCGCCGGCGCCTTGGAGGCACGCCAGGCATCGACCTTGGCCAGCACCGCGTCGCGCGGCAGGCCGTATTCATGGGCGAGCGTCAGCAGGAACTTCTTGCGACCCGTCGCCGACAGCGACAGGTAGGCCTGCCCCAGCTCGGCGGCGCGCGCCCGCCGCGCGGTCTCGCCGCCCTTGCCCTCGAGGCAGGCGTCGATGCGGCTCCTGAGGCGCGGGACATCGTCGTCGGGAAGATCGGGACGCAGCGGTGCGCCTACGACCTCGCGGGCGCCACGGGCGGTTTCGATGAAGGCGTTGCGCAGGCGTTCGAGCGTGCGGCCGGCGGTATTGGAGAAGGGAAGAGCCATGCGCCGATTATGTCATGCCGGATGTGTCATCGCAGTGGCGGCGTGCTCATTTCAGGAATTCATTTCCAATGTGGCGGCAGGGTTTTTTGCACGATCGGCAGTTCGCGCATCCGGGCCGCCCAGGTCGCGACCCGGGGCGGCAGCAGGTCGGCGGGCATGGCGACCGGATTGCGCTGGCCGATCCGCTCGATCAGCGCGACCAGCGGGTAGAGCGTGAAATCCGCCGCCGACAGGCCGCCCACCAGATGGTCGCTGTCGAGGGCGGCCTCCCAGTGCACCAGCTCGGCCCGCATCTTGTGCACGGCGGCGGCAATTTCCGTGGGCGACTTCTTCTCCATCACGGCTTCCAGCATGGTCTCCATCGGCGGCGCGAAGTAGCTGTCGGCCTCGCGGATCAGGCGGCGCTGCGTGGCGCGTTCGCGCAAGTCGGCGGAGAACAGGCGCGCGCCGCCGGTCTTCTTCTCTTCGAGATACTCGACGATCGCCGCGGATTCGTAGAGCGCGAAGCCGCCATCGACGATCGCCGGCACCTTGTGGCGCGGATTGACCACCGTGTAGGCGGGCTTCTCGTGGTCGCCCGCGTCGAACGACAGCAGCTTGAAGGTGTAGGGGATGCCCTTGTGCTCGAGCGCGAGCCAGACGCGCCAGGCGAAGGGAGAACCGGAGCCGTAATAGAAATCGAGGGCCATCACTTCTGCTCCAATGCGCGCCAGAGATACCAGGAGGCGACCGTGCGGTAAGGCCGCCATTTCTCGCCGTGCCGCTCGAGGGTGCGCGGCGAGGGCAGGGTGCGCTTGCCGAAGGCGCGCGCATAGCCCTTGCGCAGGCTGTAATCGTCGAGCGGCAAGACATCCGGCCGGCCGAGCCGGAACATCAGGAACATCTCGGCGCTCCAGCGGCCGATGCCGCGCACCGTGACCAGCCGCTCGACCAGCTCGGCGTCGGCCAGGGTCACCGCCTCGTCGAGCGTCGGCAACGCGCCGCCGTGGACCTTGGCCGCGAGGTCCTGCACCGCCAGCACCTTGGCGCGCGACAGGCCGCAGCCGCGCAGCGCCGCGCCGTCGGCCTTCAGGATGTGGCGCGGCGTGAAGCCGTCTGTGGCACGCGGGAACAACGCCTCGACCCGGCCGTAGATCGTGGCCGCGGCCTTGTTGGAGAGCTGCTGGTAGACGATCGCCTCGGCCAGCGCGCCGAACAGGCTGCGCGACTGCTTCAGCTCCATGCGGAACGGGCCGATCGCGTCGATGACCGGCGCCAGCTCGGGATCGGCCTCGATCAGGTGCCGCACCGCCGCGCGCCGGTTGAAGCCGAAGCCGCTCATGGCCCTAGGCGAGGCCCGCGAACAGCGGCCCGGCGCTGACGGCGGCCGCGCCCTCGATCTCGAGGATGCGCCGCTTGGTGCCGACGCCGCCATTGGCCGAGAAGCCGCCCATCTTGCCGTCGGCGCCCAGCACGCGGTGGCAGGGCATCAGGATGGCGATCGGATTCTTGCCCATCGCCTGGCCGACCTCGCGCGATTCATGCGGCGCGCCGAGGCGCCTGGCGATCTCGCCGTAGGTCATGGTCTGGCCCGGCGGAATGGTGCGGGCGATCGCATAGGCGCGCTTGTGGAAGTCGGGCGAGGCGCCGAAGTCGAGCGCGACGTCCTCGAGGCTCACCTTCTCGCCGGCCAGCAGCCGCAGCACGCGGTCGATCACCGCCTGCATGGGCGCGGGCGCCGTGGGCTGCTCCGTGGCGCCCGGCC
Source organism: Pseudomonadota bacterium (assembly GCA_018240695.1). Taxonomy (GTDB): domain Bacteria; phylum Pseudomonadota; class Alphaproteobacteria; order Reyranellales; family Reyranellaceae; genus Reyranella. The sequence continues at coordinate 2,277 of JAFEFH010000012.1, forward strand.
AGCGCTTGGCGATGCGCGCGCGCGTGGCGGCGGGGCTCGCCTCGGGCAGCCGCAGGCCCACGATCGTGTCCCCGGTCCAGACCAGGCTGCAAACGCCGATCGGCGTCTCGAACAGGGTGAAGGCGGGAACAGTCATGTCGCTACCTTGTCATCAAACCGGCACGGACGCCCCGTAATGTTGGGGCGGTCGTTGTTAGTTTGGAGTCCCTGGCGTGATCTATCCGCGGGCCGAGAGCGATGTGCGGCTGAGCCGGGCGGTCCGCCGCCATCGGGCGCTGAGCCGGGAAGGGCTGCTGGAGCGGCTGTTCGAGCGGATGTTCCACGGGCTGGTCTACGCCCAGATCTGGGAAGACCCCGAAATCGACCTCGAGGCGCTGGAATTGCGGCCCGACAGCCATGTCGTGGCCATCGCCTCGGGCAGCTGCAACGTTCTCTCCTATCTGACCGCCGATCCCGCGCGCATCACGGCGGTCGATCTCAGCCAGGCCCACGTGGCGCTCGGCCGGCTGAAGCTGGTGGCGGCGCGTCGCCTGCCGGCGTGGGAGGATTTCCACCGCTTCTTTGGCGCGGCCGACGACCGCGCCAACATCGATGTCTTCGACCGGCTGATCGCCCCGCACCTCGATGCCGGGAGCCTGGCCTACTGGAACGGCCGCAGCCTGCATCGGCTGGGCCGCCGCCGGATCTCGATCTTCGCGCGCAACGCCTACCGCCACGGCGCGCTCGGCCGCTTCATCGGCCTCGCCCATGCCGTGGCGCGCGCCCATGGCGTGCGGCTCGGCGATCTCCTGTCCGCGCGGACGCTGGAAGAACAGCGGCGTTTCTTCGAGACCATGCTGGCGCCGCTGTTCGACCGTCCCGCGGTGCGCTGGGCGACCTCCAATCGCCTGTCGCTCTACGGGCTCGGCATCCCGCCGGCGCAGTACGCCGCACTGGCCGGCGACCGCGACATGCGGCATGTGCTGCGCGAGCGGGTCGAGCGCCTGTCCTGCGGCTTCAGCCTGGCCGACAACTACTTCGCCTGGCAGGCCTTCGGCCGCGGCTATGGGGACGGGCGCGACGCGCCGCTGCCGCCGTATCTCCGCGCCGAACATTTCTGGACGGTGCGCACGCGCGCCGACCGGGTCGAGGTGATCAACCGCTCGATCACCGAATATCTCGCGGCCTGTCCCGCCCGGTCGCGCGACCGCTACGTGCTGCTCGACGCGCAGGACTGGATGACCGACGCGCAACTGGGCGCCCTCTGGACCGAGATCACGCGCACCGCGCGGCCGGGCGCGCGCGTGATCTTCCGGACCGCGGCCGAGCCCTCGCTGCTGCCGGGCCGCATCGATCCGGCGTTGCTCGCGCGCTGGCGCTACGAGGAAGAGGCGTCGCGCGCCTTCACCCGGCGCGACCGCTCCGCGATCTATGGCGGCTTCCATCTCTATGTGTTGGGCGACTGACCGGTGAGCGACGCCGCCGTGTCCGCCGACCTGATGGATCGCCTCTACCGCAGCCAGCGCCATATCTACGATGTCACACGCAAGTATTTCCTGCTGGGCCGCGACCGCCTGATCGCGCGGCTGGCGCCGCCGCCCGGCGGCCGCGTGCTCGAGATCGGCTGCGGCACGGCGCGCAACCTCGTGCGGGCCGCGCACGTCTGGCCCGACGCCGACTTCTTCGGCATCGACATCTCGCACGAGATGCTTGACACCGCGCGCCAGGTCGTGGTGCGCCGCGGGCTCACCGCGCACATCCAGCTCGCCCACGGCGACGCCACGCGCTTCGATCCCGCCCTGCTGTTCGGCGTGCCGGGCTTCTCGCGCATCTTCATCTCCTACAGCCTGTCGATGATCCCCGGCTGGCGCACGGTGCTGGGCCAGGCCGCCGCCTGCCTGCTGCCGGGCGGCGAGATCCATATCGTCGATTTCGGCGGCCAGGAGCGGCTGCCGCGCTGGTTCAAGGCAGGCCTGCGCCGATGGCTGGCCTTGTTCCATGTCCGGCCGCGCGACGATCTGGAGCGGGAATTGACCGATCTGGCCCGCCGGCGGGGCCTGTCGTGCTCCATCGAGCGCCCCTATCGCGGCTATGCCCAACATGCCGTTCTCGGCATGGCCCCCCTGCCCGGGGAGCATTGGGCGGGGCATTGGCAAGCCCCCTGAGACGATGCTAACCGGCTAGGGACGACTGTTTCATGGGAGTTCCGCCGAGATGACCGAAGCCTTCATCTGCGACGCCATTCGCACCCCCGTCGGCCGCTACAATGGCGGCCTGTCCGGCGTGCGGGTCGACGACCTTGCCGCGCATCCGCTGAAGGCGCTGATGCAGCGCAATGCCAATGTCGACTGGGGCGCCGTGGACGACATCATCTATGGCTGCGTCAACCAGGCGGGCGAGGACAATCGCAACGTGGCGCGCATGGCGGGCCTGCTGGCCGGCCTGCCGGTCGAGGTGGCGGGCGCCACCGTGAACCGCCTCTGCGGCTCGGGCCTCGAGGCGGCGGGCCATGCGGCGCGCGCGGTGAAGCTCGGCGAGGCCGACATGATGATCGCGGGCGGCGTCGAGGGCATGACGCGCTCGCCCTACGTGATGGGCAAGCCGGAAGGTCCGTTCGACCGCAGCATGAAGCTCGAGGACACGGTGCTGGGCTGGCGCTTCGTCAATCCGAAGATGAAGGCCGCCTACGGCATCGATCCGATGGGCCAGACCGCCGAGAACGTCGCGACCGAGCACCAGATCAGCCGCACCGACCAGGACGCCTTCGCCTATCGCAGCCAGCGCCGCTGCAAGGCCGCGCAGGACAAGGGCTTCTTCGACAAGGAGATCGTCAAGGTCACGGTGAAGCAGCGCAAGGGCGAGATCGTCGTCGACAAGGACGAGCATCCGCGCGGCGACACCACGATGGAGACCCTGAGCAAGCTCGCGCCGGCGTTCCGCGAGGGCGGCTCGGTCACGGCGGGCAACGCCTCGGGCATCAACGACGGCGCCTGCGCCATGATCATCGCCTCGGAAGCCGCCGCCAAGGCCTACGGCCTGACGCCGCGCGCGCGCATCCTCGGCACCGTGTCGGCGGGCGTGCCGCCGCGCGTCATGGGCATCGGCCCGGTGCCGGCGACGCGCAAGCTGCTGGCCAAGCTCGGCATGACGGTGAAGGACTTCGACACGATCGAGCTCAACGAGGCGTTTGCCGCCCAGGCGCTCGCCGTGCTGCGCCAGCTCGGCCTCGCCGACGACGCCGAGAACGTGAACCCCAACGGCGGCGCGATCGCGCTCGGCCATCCGCTCGGCGCCTCGGGCGGCCGCCTGATGATCACCGCGCTCAACCAGCTCGAGGCCAGCGGCGGCAAGCGCGCCCTCTGCACCATGTGCATCGGCGTCGGCCAGGGCATCGCGCTCGCGATGGAGCGCGTCTAAAAATCCCCGTCATCCCGAGCGTAGCCGAGGGACCTTATCATATCGGTGGCAGCGGAAGAGCAGGTCCCTCCACTGCGCCTCGCTGCGCTCGGCTCCGGTCGGGATGACGAAGTTTTATCTATGAGGTTTTCCATGCGCATCTCGTGCCGGTTGCTCGTCGTCGCCCTCATATTCCTTGCCTCGACCGCGCAGGCGCAGGTCGATCCCCGGTTCACCAAGGTCCTCGGCAGCAATGCGCCGGGGTCGGGAGACCAGCTGCTGCCGCGTTATGCCGGGTCCTTCATCCTGGCGCAGACGCGCAAGGACTTCGACGAACTCGCCCTGCCGCTCGGCAAGGCGATCGGCGCTTCCTACAACAGCGACACCGACAAGCTGCGCTATGAGAAGACGCAGACGGTCGAGGGCCGGCTGACGCGCACCGTCTATGTCGTGCCACCGGGCCGCTCGACACTGGAAGTGCTGCGCAACTACACCAACGAGCTCGAGGCCAAGGGCGCCAAGACGCTGTTCCAGTGCAGCAAGGCGGAGTGCGGCGAGGAGTTTCACAAGCTGCACGGCGCGCCGCGCGCGCTTAAGCCCGAGGGCACGGCCTACGACCGCGAGCGCCGCGACCTGACGCGCAACGTGCTGGAATATGTCGATCCCAACGCCGACCAGCGGCTGTGGGTCGGCCAGTTCACGCCGCCGAACGGCGGCGACGCCTATGTCTCGATCTATGTCGCGACCCAGACCGGCGGCTCGAACGGCGACGTCTCGGAGGCGCTGAAGGGCCGCGTGCTGGTGATGCTCGACGTGCTCGAGACCAAGGCGATGCAGACCAATCTCGCTTTCGTGTCGGCCGAGCAGATCGGCGGCGCGCTGGGCAAGGACGGCAGGGTCGCGCTCTACGGCATCCTGTTCGACTTCGACAAGGCCGACATCAAGCCGGAGTCCGACAAGCAGCTTGCTGAGATGGCCAACCTCCTGAAGTCGAGCGCCGGTCTCAAGGTCTTCATCGTGGGTCACACCGACAACAAGGGCACGCTCGCCTACAACACCGACCTCTCGCAGCGTCGCGCCGACGCGGTCGCGAAGGCGCTGGCCACGCGCTTCGGCATCGCCGCCGACCGCCTGGTGAGCAAGGGCGTCGGCCCGCTCAGCCCGCTCGCACCCAACGACACCGAGGACGGCCAGGCCAAGAACCGGCGGGTGGAACTGGTGCGGCAGTGACTTGACAAATATTGCGGATTATGCAATATTTGTCGGCCGCTCTATCCATCGTGAAATCAGCCGCCGATCCCTGAAACACAAGGGCTGGTAGGCCGTTTTATCCCAATGTTATTTAAACGGTTACCTGCGGTAACCGCACTATATGTTGTGGTGAGCCAGAGACCGTCTCTTTCAGACTCCTCTCCCCCGCGAGGGGGAGAGGTTGGGTGAGGGGGCGTACACGCGGTGGGTCTTCGCGAGTCCCCCTCACCTAGCCTCTCCCCCTGCGGGGGGAGAGGAACATGAGAGAGAAGAGGCGAGGCCCCTCTAAGCCGTCGCGTTCAGGTTGATGCCGGCCTGGCGCATGTCGGTGAGCATGCGCTTGCGGCTGCCGTCGAGGTCGATGGCGGCGGTGGCCTCGACCACCACGGCGACGTCGAAGCCCGCCTGGCGCGCGTCGATCGCCGACCACGCCACGCAGTAGTCGAGCGCGAGGCCGCAGAAGACCAGCTTGGTGAAGCCGCGCGCCTTCAGGTAGCCGTCGAGGCCGGTGCGCGTCATGCGGTCGTTCTCGCGGAACGCCGAGTAGGAATCGATGCCGGGGTGATAGCCCTTGCGCACGATGGTCTGCGCGCGCACCGCGTCGAGCTCGGGATGGAACTCCGCGCCCGGCGTGCCCTGCACGCAGTGGTCCGGCCACAGCGTCTGCGGACCGTAGGAGAACTTCGCGGTGGTGAAGGGCGCTGCGTCCTTCCACGCGCTGGCGAAGGAGGCGTGGCGCGGCGGATGCCAGTCCTGCGTGAGGATGATGTGGTCGTGGCGGCCGATCAGTCGGTTGACCAGGGGAAGGATGGCGTTGGCGCCCGGCACGGCGAGGGCGCCGCCGTCGCAAAAATCGTTCTGCATGTCGACGACAATCAATGCCTCGTTCGGCATTCCGCTGCTCCCCATTACGCTACAAGAGGTTCGATATCTCCTCGCCCTTGTTCCTCCTCGAATGCGGCGATGTAGTGGCCGAGTGCGCCGCGCTCGATGCTCTCGCGCAGCCCGCGCATGATGTCCTGATAGTAGTGGAGATTGTGCCAGGTCAGCAGCATCGCGCCGAGGATCTCGTCGGCGCGGATGAGGTGATGGAGATAGGCGCGGCTGTGATGCGTGCAGGCGGGACACGCGCACGCGGCATCGATCGGCCGCGGATCGTCGCGATGACGCGCGTTGCGCATGTTGAGCTCGCCGCGCCGCGTGAAGGCCTGCGCGGTGCGGCCGGCGCGCGTCGGCATCACGCAATCGAACATGTCGATGCCGCGCTTCACCGCGCCCACGATGTCGGCGGGCCGGCCCACGCCCATCAGATAGCGCGGCCGGTCGGCGGGCAGTTGTGGCAAGGTTGTGTCCAGCGTGGCGAACATCGCCTCCTGGCCCTCGCCGACGGCGAGGCCGCCCACGGCATAGCCGTCGAAGCCGATGTCGGTCAGCGCGCGCACGCTCTCGGCGCGCAGGGCGGGGAAGGTGCTGCCCTGGACGATGCCGAACAGGCCGTAGCCGGGGCGGTCCCGGAAGGCGCGCTTGCCGCGCTCGGCCCACTTCATCGACAGCCGCATGGAGAAGGCCGCCGCCGGCTCCTCGACCGGCCAGGTCGTGCACTCGTCGAACGACATGGTGATGTCGGCGTCGAGCAGGTGCTGGATCTCGATCGAGCGCGCGGGCGTCAGGCGGTGCTGCGAGCCGTCGGAGGGCGAGCGGAAGGTGACGCCGTCGGCGTCGAGCTTGCGCAGCTCCTTCAGCGACATGACCTGGAAGCCGCCCGAGTCGGTGAGGATGGGCTTGGGCCAGTTCATGAACTTGTGCAGGCCGCCCAGGGCCGCGACGCGCTCGGCGCCGGGCTTCAGCATCAGGTGGAAGGTGTTGCCGAGCACGATCTCCGCCCCGGTCTCGGCGACCGATTGCGGCAGCATCGCCTTCACGGTGCCAGCGGTGCCGACCGGCATGAAGGCCGGCGTCTCGACCGTGCCATGCGCCGTCGCGAGACGGCCGCGGCGGGCGGCGCCGTCGGTGGCGAGAAGCTCGAAGGAGAGGCTCATCGCCGCAACAAACAACAATCGCCGTAGGAATAGAAGCGGTATCGCTCCCGCACGGCGTGGGCGTAGGCGGCCTGCATGCGCTCCAGCCCGGCGAAAGCCGAGACCAGCATGAACAAGGTCGACTTCGGCAGATGGAAGTTGGTGAGCAGCAGGTCGACGGCGCGGAACCGGAAGCCCGGCGTGATGAAGATGTCGGTTTCGCCGGTCCAGGCGCGGACTGGTCCATTTCGCGCGACGCTCTCCAGCAGGCGCAGCGCCGTCGTGCCGATGGAAACCACGCGCTTGGCGGCGTTGATCGCGTCGGCCGTGGCCTGCGGGACCTCGCCCCATTCGGCGTGCATCGTGTGCTGGTCGGTGTCGTCGACCCTCACCGGCTGGAAGGTGCCGGCGCCGACATGCAGGGTGACCCCGGCGGTGGCGATGCCGGCATCGGCGAGGCGCTGCATCAGCTCGGGCGTGAAATGCAGGCCGGCGGTCGGCGCCGCCACCGAGCCGTCGCGCCTGGCGAACAGGGTCTGGTAGTCGGCGCGGTCGCGCGCATCGGCCGTGCCGCCGCGAATGTAGGGCGGCAGCGGCACCGCGCCGGCGCGCTCGATCGCGGCCAGGAAGTCGGCGCCCTCTTTATCAAACGCCAGTACGATCGAGCCGTCCTCGTGCTTCTCGGCGAGCGTGGCCGACAGACCGGGAAAGGCGACGATGTCGCCCGGCCGCATCTTCTTGGTCGGCCGCGCGAAGCAGAGCCAGTGGGCGGCGCCGAGATCGCGGATCAGCAGCACTTCGGCCTTGCCGCCGCTGCTGCGCGTGCCGATCAGGCGGGCGGGGATCACCTTGGTGTCGTTGAAGACCAGCAGGTCGCCGGGCGCCAGCAGGTCGGGCAGCTCGCGCACGATGCGGTCGCGGAGGCCGTCGCCGGTGACGTCGAGCAGCCGCGCGCTGTCGCGCGGCGAGACCGGCCGCTGGGCGATCAGCGCTTCGGGCAGCTCGAAGTCGAAGAGGTCGACCCGCATCGCGCCCTAGGTCGGGCCGATGTCCATGACCTCGGCGTCGCTGTCGTCGCGCGGCGGCTGGAGGTGCGGATCGAGATGGGCGACGAAGCGATGGACGCCGTCGACCACCACGCGCTTCACCCGCGCGCGGCTCTCCAGGCAATGCAGGTGCGCCAGCGTCTCGCCGAAGGCGAAGACGATCTGGTTGTTGTCGAGGTGGCGCGGGAACAGCACCGGCACCATGTCCCAGCCGGTCGCGCCCTTGGCGGCGGTGCGCGCGATGGCGTGCGTCATCTCGTTGAGACGTGCGTCATGGTGGGCGACGAGCTGGTCGAGGCGGGTGTGCATACCCACGAACGGGAAGCCGTGGCTCGGCAGCACCAGCGCGTCGGCCGGCAGGCGGCGGAAGCGCGAGAAGCCGTCGAGGAACCAGGTCAGCGCGTCGGCGAACGGCTCGTTGGGCCACACGCCGACATTGGTGCTGATCTTGGGCAGCACCTGGTCGCCGGCGATCAGCACGTTGAGCTCGGGGCACCACAGCGAGGCGTGCTCGGGCGCGTGGCCGCGGCCGACGATGACGTCCCAGCGATGGCCGCCCAAGGTGATCGGATGGGCGTGGATCAGGCGCTGGAAGGAACCCGGCAGCGGCGCCACGCCCTTGGCGTAGCCGCCCTTGTGGCGGTGGAAGAGCGCGATCTTGTCGGCCGGCACGCCGTTGCGTGCGAGATGGGCGGCGCGCAGGCTCTCGTTCTCGATCACGTCGTTGCGCGCGGCGACGGCGCTCATGTACTCGCCGAGCGTCATGTAGAGCGGCGCGTTCCAGCGCTCGCACAGCCAGCCGGCGAGGCCGACATGGTCGGGATGGAGATGGGTGGCGACGACGCGCGTGACCGGCTTGCCGGCGAGCTTGTCGGCGAAGATCTTCTCCCACAGCGCGCGCGTGTCGTCGGTGTTGATGCCGGTGTCGACGATGGTCCAGCCGCCGGTCTCCTCGATCAGCCACAGGTTGATGTGGTTGAGCTGGAACGGCAGCGGCATGCGCAGCCAGTAGATGCCGGGCGAGACGTTCTTGATGTCGCCGGGTTCCGGCACGTCGCCGCAGGGGAAACGCAGTTGCGCCAGCAGGCGCTGCGAGAGGTCTGGAGAGTCGGGCATGGCGGTATCTCTAGGGGCTGGTGCGGCCGCCTGTCACGACCGCCGGGCGACTGCCCGCCATGCAATATCGCGCCGGCAGAAGCCCTCTGGCCAGTCGATCAGGTCGACCGCCTTGTAGGCCCGGGCGCGGGCCTCCTCGACGGTGGGGGCGATCGCCGTGACGTTCAGCACCCGGCCGCCATTGGCCAGGATACGGCCGTCCTGGGCCTTGGTGCCGGCATGGAAGACCTGCACGCCCTCGACCTTGCCGGCAGCGTCCAGGCCCCGGATCTCGGAGCCCTTCTTGTAGGCGTCGGGATAGCCGTTGGCGGCCATCACCACGGTGAGGGCGGCGTCGTCGGACCAGCGCAGGTCGAGATGCTTCAGTCCGCCGTCGGCGCAGGCGATCAGCGCCGGCACGATGTCGGACTTCAGCCGCATCATCATCGGCTGGGTCTCGGGGTCGCCGAAGCGGCAGTTGTACTCGATCAGCTTCGGGCCGTTCCTGCCGATCATCAGGCCGGCATAGAGCACGCCCTTGAACGGCATGCCCTCGGCCTTCATCGCGCGCACGGTCGGCAGCACGATCTCCTTCATGCCGCGCTCGACCATCGCGGCGTCGAGGATCGGCGCGGGCGAGTAGGCGCCCATGCCGCCGGTGTTCGGGCCCTTGTCGCCGTCGAAGGCGCGCTTGTGGTCCTGCGCGCCGACCAATGCCAGCGCGTGCTCGCCGTCGGTCAGCGCGAAGAGGCTCGCTTCCTCGCCGTCGAGGAACTCCTCGATCACGACCGAGGCGCCGGCGGCGCCGAAGCGGTTGCCGGCCAGCATGTCGCGCACGGCGGCCTCGGCCTGCTCGACCGTCTCGGCGACGACGACGCCCTTGCCGGCGGCGAGGCCGTCGGCCTTGACCACGATCGGCGCGCCCTGCGCCTTGAGGTAGGCCAACGCCTTTTCGAGGTCGGTGAAGCGCTCGTAGGCGCCGGTCGGGATGTTGTGGCGGCGGCAGAGGTCCTTGGTGAAGCCCTTCGAGCCTTCGAGCTGGGCGGCCTGCTGCGAGGGGCCGAACACCTTGATGCCGACCTTCGTGAGCCGATCGGCCAATCCGGCGACCAGCGGGATCTCGGGGCCGACCACCACGAAGTCGATCTTCTCGGCGATCGCCAGCGCCACCTGGCCCTCGACATCCTCGGCCGGGACGTCGATGCACTGGGCGACCTGCGCGATGCCCGGATTGCCGGGCGCGCAGAGCAATTTCGTGCACAGCGGCGAGGCCGAGATGGCCCAGCACAGCGCATGTTCGCGGCCACCGCCGCCCACCACCAGGATTCGCATGGCGATGCTTTGACCATAGTTTCCGCAGGGTCCACAAGCGGCTAGGGTGACGCCCCAATGGATAACCTCGAACCCTCCGCGGGACCCGGAAATGTCCCGGAATTCTCGGTTTCCGAGCTCTCCTTCGCCCTGAAGCGCGAGATCGAGACGGCATTCCCGCGCGTGCGCGTGCGCGGCGAGGTCAGCCAGCCGTCGTTCCCGCGCTCGGGCCACTGCTACTTCCGCCTGAAGGACGAGAACGCCGTGATCGACGGCGTCTGCTGGAAGGGCACGATCCCGCGGCTCGGCATCAAGATCGAGGAGGGGCTGGAGGTCATCGCGACCGGCAAGCTCACGACCTATGCCGGCTCCTCGCGCTACCAGATCATCGTCGACCGGCTCGAGCTCGCGGGCGAAGGCGCGCTGCTGAAGCTGCTGGAGGACCGGCGCAAGAAGCTCGCGGCCGAGGGCCTGTTCGACCAGGACCGCAAGCGCGAGCTGCCGTTCCTGCCCGAGGTGATCGGCGTCGTGACCTCGCCGTCGGGCGCGGTGATCCGCGACATCCTGCATCGCCTGTCCGACCGCTTCCCGCGCCGCGTGCTGGTGTGGCCGGTCGCCGTGCAGGGCGAGAAGGCGGCGGGCGAGGTGGCGGCCGCGATCAACGGCTTCAACCGCCTGCCCGAGGACGGCCCGGTGCCGCGGCCCGACGTGCTGATCGTGGCGCGTGGCGGCGGCAGCCTCGAGGATCTGTGGGCCTTCAACGAGGAGGTCGTGGTGCGCGCCGCGGCGGCGTCGACGATCCCGCTGATCTCCGCCGTCGGCCACGAGACCGACACGACCCTGATCGACTTCGCCTCCGACCGCCGCGCGCCGACGCCGACCGCCGCCGCCGAGATGGCGGTGCCGGTGCGTGCCGACCTGCTGGCCGAGGTGCTGGACTACGGCAAGCGCACCGTCGCCTGCATGAACCGGAACCTGCGCGAGGCGAGCACCGAGCTGGCGGGCCTGGCGCGCGGCCTCGGCGATCCGCACCGGCTGATCGAGGAGCGCCAGCAGCGGCTCGACGTGGCGGGCGAGCGCCTGCTGCTGGGGCCGCGCCGCGTGATCGAGGTGAAGCAGCAGCTGATCGCCGGTGAGGCGCGCGCGTTGAAGGCCGCGGGCGAGCGCTTCAAGAGCGAGATGCGCCAGAAGATCGAGCACACGGGCGACCGGCTGAAACAGCACGGCGAGCGCTTGAAGCGCCACAGCACCGATCTGTTCGGGCGCGCTGCCGACCGGGTCGATCAGCTCGGCAAGCTGCTCGAGAGCTATTCGTTCCATTCCGTGTTGAACCGCGGCTTCGCGCTGGTGCGCGACCAGGACGGCCAGCCCGTCCTCGCCGCCGCCGGGACGCGTTCGGGCGACACGCTCAGCATCGAGTTCGCCGACGGTCGCATCGGCGCGAAGGTGACCGAAGCCACGACTGCCACGCCGCGCCCCGCGCCAGCCGCACCCCCGCGCCGCCGCGACGGCGGCGGCGGCAACCAGGGCTCGCTGCTCTAGCGAACGACTTCTCAGGAGGAAACGCAGATGACCACCGCGCCGCTGTCGGCCGAGACCGTTAAGAATTTCCTGTATGCCAGCACCGCCACCGTCTCGATGCAGATGATGAAGCGGGGCTTTCGCAACTGCGCGATCGGCGGCGTGAAGCCGCTCAACCCGAAGGCGGCGCGCATGGTCGGACCGGCCTACACGTTGCGCTATATCCCGGCGCGCGAGGATCTCGACAAGCCGCCGACGCCCGCCGATCCGCCGTCGGCGCAGCGCGCCGCGATCGAGGAGACGCCCGCCGGCCACATCCTGGTGATCGGCACCGAGGGCAATACGCGCTCGGGCACCCTGGGCGACATCCTGGCGCTGCGTCTCAAGGTGCGCGGCGTGGCGGGCGTGCTGAGCGACGGCGCGATGCGCGACTCGCCGGTGATCGGCAAATTCGACTGGCCGGTCTATTGCACTGCCTCGGCTGCACCGCCCAGCATGGCCAACCTGCATCCGGTCGAAGTCCAGACGCCGGTCGGCATCTGCGACGTACCGGTCTATCCCGGCGACGTGATCGTGGCCGACGAGGACGGCGCCATCTGCGTGCCGCGCCATCTGGCCGATGAGGTGGCGCGGGACTCCTTCGAGCAGGAACGGCTGGAGAAGTTCGTCGCCATCCGCATCGGTCAGGGCCGCGAGATCCCGGGCGTCTATCCGCCCAACGACCAGACCAAGGCCGACTATGCGGCGTGGATCAAGGCGGGCGAACCCGCGACCTGGCCGAAGTAAGAGGCGGCGATGCGTTTCGCGACGGTAGAACACAAGGGCAAGACGTTCGTCGGCCTGGTCGACAAGGCCGGCGAGAGTGTGACCGCGCTCAAGGGCGTCGCGGAGATGAACGATCTCTTCCGCACGCCGGGCAAGGTCGACGCCTCGGGCGAGACGGTCGCGCTCTCGGCGGTCAAGCTCAAGGCGCCGATTCCGCTACCGCTGCGCAACATCATGTGCGTGGGCAAGAACTACATCGAGCATGCCAAGGAGTTCACGGCCAGCGGCTTCGACAGCAGCGCCGCCGGGGCCGCCGACGCAGTTCCGACCGCGCCGATCATCTTCACCAAGGTGCCGCAGTCGGTGATCGGGCCGGGCGAGGCGATCCTCTATCCGACCGGGGTGAGCGAGCAACTCGACTACGAGGCCGAGCTCGCGGTGATCGTCGGCAAGGGCGGCAGGGGCATCTCCAAGGCCGCGTCGATGGACCATGTCTGGGGCTACACGATCCTGAACGACGTGACGGCGCGCGACATCCAGGGCAAGCACAAGCAGTGGTTCCTCGGCAAGTCGATGGACACGTTCGCGCCGATGGGCCCGTTCTGCGCCACCGCCGACGAGGTCGACCTGGAGACCGGCGGCATCAAGTGCTGGGTCAACGGCGAGCTGCGCCAGGACGCCAAGTTCGCCGACCTGATCTTCGACGTGCCGACCTTGATCGAGACGATCTCCGCCGGCATCACCCTGATGCCCGGCGACATCATCGCGACCGGCACGCCGGTCGGCGTCGGCATCGGCTTCAAGCCGCCGAAGTTCCTGAAGAAGGGCGACAAGGTCGAGATGGAGGTGGCCGGCATCGGCCGCCTCGCCAACCATGTCGCGTAACGCGCCCTTGTCGCGTGAGCGCTCCGACATAGCGACCGCGCGCAAGGTCCTGGCCGAAGTGTGGCCGGGCCAGGCGCCGGAGAAGTCCGTCGAGCTGCTGAAGGCGCTGCACATCCTGACGCGCGAGGGCGGGCTGAACAGCGACTCGCGGCGCAAGCTGAAGCAGGTCCTGCATCTGGTGCAGTTGCTGCGGCCCGCGATTGACGGGCTGCTGGCCGACAAGCCCGAACCGGTCATCGCCGACCTCGGCACCGGCAAGTCGTATCTCGGCTTTCTCCTCTACGATCTGGTGATCGGGCCGGCGGGGCGCGGCAGCATCGCGGGCGTCGAAGTGCGCCGCGAGCTGGTCGAGAAGGCGCAGAAGCTCGCGGCCGAGTGCGGCTTCTCCCGCATGAGCTTCGTGGCGGGCGAGATCGCGGGCACCGTGCTGCCGGGCGGCCATGCCGACATGGTGACGGCACTGCATGCCTGCGACACGGCCACCGACGACGCCATCCGCTTCGCGCTGCGTCACGAGGCCAAGGTGATCGCGCTCATCCCCTGCTGCCAGGCCGAGGTCGCGACGTTGCTTGGCCACAGCAAGAGCGCGATCGACCAGCTCTGGCGTCACCCGATGCACAAGCGCGAGTTCGGCGCGCATGTCACCAACGTGCTGCGCGGGCTGGTGCTCGAGGCGCACGGCTACAAGGTGCGGGTGACCGAGTTCACCGGCCTGGAGCATTCGCTGAAGAACGAGCTGATCCTCGCCACGCGCCACCAGCAGAGCAATCCGGTGGCCCGCCGCCAGCTCGACAAGCTCATCGAGCAGATCGGCGTGCGGCCGGGGCTGCTCGACGCCGTGCCGGGCTTCTAGCCCTCGATCTGCACGCGAATCGGCGTCGGCTTGAAGTTGTTGCAGGGATTGTTGATCTGCGGGCAGTTGGAGATGACGGCAAGCGCATCCATCTCCGCCCGCAACGCCACCTGACAGCCCGGCGGCGAGACGCCGGTCGCGATGGCGGCGCTGCCGTCGCCGGTCACCGGCACGCGCATGAACAAGTTGATGTTGGGAACGATGTCGCGCCGGCCGAGGCCATGCCGCGACAGGCCGGTGAGGAAGTTCTCGCGGCAGCCGGGGCAGTTCGCCACCCCGTAGAGCATCTGGTTGGACGGGCCGCTGCAACAGCCGCCGATCGTGTCGTGGCCGCCGAACTGGTCCTCGACGATGGTGAAGATCGGCCGGGCGATGTCGGAATAGAGCACGTGACCCGTGGTGAGGAAGATCGTGCCCGCCGCCTTCATCGTGTTGGGCGCGTGGTAGCGCTCCTCGGGCTGGGCGGCGTTGTAGCAGAGGAAGTCGACGGCCTGCTGGCCCTCGAGGTCGGTGATGCGCAGCACCTGGCCCGTGCGCACGAGGCCGGTCCAGGGCGCGCCGGCGGGCACGATCTCGTCGAGCATGTCCGTCTCCTCAGCCGAAACCCGGCAGCACGACGTCGTCCAGCACCGCGCCGATCACCTGGGCCTGCTCGCGGCCGGGCAGGCGGTAATTGCCGCAGTTGATGCCGACCACGAGGTCGAGATTGGGGAACACGAGCAGCTGCTGGCCGCCCCAGCCGATGCCGCCGAACCACGGCTCCCGGCGCGGCGGCGTGCCGACCGCGCGCTGGCCGAGATACCAGTGGTATCCGTAGCGCCGTCCGTCCGGCAGCACGATCTTGGGCGTGAGCGACTGGCGCAGCCAGTCGACGGAGACGATCTGCCGGTCCTTCTCCTTGCCGCGCGCGAGGATGAGCTGCCCGATCTTCAGCAGGTCGCGTGGCAGCAGGCGCAAGCCGGAGGCGGCGATCGGCTCGCCGTCGCGGCCCGTCATCCATTCGACCGGGCCGAAGCCCAGCGGCTCGAACAAGGCGCGCCGCGCATAGGCGAGCAGGGTGCCGCCGGTGCCGCGCGCGATCAGCCGGCCGAGCAGCGCGGTCGCGCCGCCGCAATAGGTCCACTTGGCGCCGGGCTCGCCCACGATCTTGCGCTCCAGGATGAAGCGATAGCGATCGGAGGCGTTGTCCATCTGCGTCTCGCTGTTGCGCGGATCGCTATAGGGCACCGAGCTTTCGTCCCACTCTAGGCCCATCGACATGCTGAGGACATGCTCGATCGTGATCCGGTCGCGGCCGGGCTGCGTGGCGAGGTCGGCATAGTCGGGGAACTGGGCGTAGAGGCCGGCGTCCGGCGCCGGCACCTTGCCCTCGGCGAGCGCGATGCCGTAGAGCAGCCCGACGACGGTCTTCGACACCGAGCGCAGGTCGTGCAGCACCCTCGGTCCGAACGTGACGGTGCTCAACGGGCGGCCGCGCTTCTCGTCGGCGCCCTTGCCGTAATGCTCGAACACGAGATTCCCGCCCACGGAGACCAGCAACACATGCAGGCCGCCCAGCTTGCCGGCGGTATCGGCTGCGGCGAGACGGCGCGCGAAGTCCTCGGCCTTGGCCGGGGGCGCCGCCATCGCGTCGGCAGGAAAGAAGGCTGCGGCGGTGCCCAGCAACAGGTGTCGGCGATCGATCATGGGGCGGGAGCCTACGACCGTCCCGCCGGACTTCAACCGCTCGTTTCAGGTGGCGGCATTGGGCGTCACGCGGTGCTTGAGCGGCTGCCACGCGCCACGCGGGATCTGGCGCAGCGTGTCGCGGAACTGCCGCGCGCATTCGGCCCAGGTGAAGCTCTCGGCATGGGCGCGGCAGCGCTCGCGGTCGCCCTTGATGGCCTCGAGACAGGCCGTGCGTAAATCCGCGTCGACCGCGCCGACATCGGGTACGGTCACGACGTCGAGCGGGCCCGGCACGGGATAGCCCGCGACCGGCACGCCCGACGCCAGCGCCTCGACCATTACCAGCCCGAACGTGTCGGTGCGGCTCGGGAACACGAAGCAATCGGCTTGCGAATAGCGATACGACAGTTCCTCGGTATCGACCGACCCAAAGAAGCGCGCATCCTTGTAGCGCCGCTGGAGTTCGCGCCTCTGCGGCCCGCCGCCCACCACCCACTTGGTGCCCGGCAGAGCGAGGTCGAGGAACGATTTGATGTTCTTCTCGATCGCCAGCCGCCCGGCATAGAGCCAGATCGGCCGGGCATCGCCCGGGTGATCGTCGCGCGGACGCGGATGGAAGGCCGCGATGTCGACGCCGCGCGACCACGGCACGAGGTTCCGGAAGCCGCGCGCCGCCAGCTCCTCGCGGATCGACTGTGCCACCACCAGCACGGCGGCCGACGGTGTATGGAAGCGGCGCACGAAGGCGTAGCTCCAGGAGAGCGGCAGGCGGATGCGCGCCCGCACATATTCGGGGAAGCGCGTGTGATAGGCGGTGGTGAAGGGCAGGCCGCGCCGGCGGCAGAAGGCCCGCGCGGCCCAGCCGAGCGGGCCTTCGGTGACGAGATGGATCGCGTCGGGCGCGAACAGCTTCAACATGTGATCGAGCCGTGCCGCCGGGAACAGCGACAGGCGGATCTCGGGATAGGTCGGGCACGGCAGGGTGCGGAAGCGGTCGGGACCGAAGACCTCGACGTCGTGGCCCTCGGCCTGCAGGAGCTTCACGATGGTCTCGATGGTGCGGACGACGCCGTTGATCTGCGGGCGCCAGGCATCCGACACGATGGCGATGCGCAATGCTTCTACTCCGCGGCCAGGCGCGCCGGCGTGAAGGGCTCGAGCGAGGCGTTGGCGCGCGCCATCTCCTCGGCCCAGTGCACGATGCGCAGATGGCCGTCGAAATCCTCGACCAGCGCGGTGCAGCTCTCGACCCAGTCGCCGTCGTTGCAGTAGAGGACGCCGTCGATCGTGCGCATCTCGGCATGATGGATATGGCCGCAGACGACGCCGTCGACGCCGCGGCGGCGCGCCTCGCTCGCCACGGCCTTCTCGTAGTCGCCGATGAACTGGACGGCGTTCTTGACCCGGTGCTTCAGGTAGGCCGACAGCGACCAGTAGGGCAGGCCGAGCTTGCGGCGGCCCCAGTTGAACCAGGTGTTGAGGCGCAGCGCGCTCGTATAGGCCCAGTCGCCCAGGATCGCGAGCCAGCGGGCGTAGCGCACGATGCCGTCGAACTGGTCGCCGTGGATCACCAGCAGCTTGCGGCCGTCGGGCGTCTCGTGGATGGCTTCCTGCTCGACCCGCACGTCGCCGAAGGTGAGCTGGCAGTATTGCCGCGCGGCTTCGTCGTGGTTGCCGGGAATGTAGACGACGTCCGTACCCTTGCGCGCCTTGCGCATGATCTTCTGGACGACATCGTTGTGCGCCTGCGGCCAGTACCACCAGCGCTTCAGCCGCCAGCCGTCGACGATGTCGCCGACAAGGTAGAGATGCTCGCACTCGTTGTTCCTCAGAAAGTCGAGCAGGATCTCGGCCTGGCAGCCGCGCGTGCCGAGATGGATATCGGACAGGAAGATCGCGTGATGGCGCGCGGGGCTGTGGCGTTCGATAGCGGTCATGTGAACGGATACTCGACCGATACAAAATCCGGTCGGTGCGATTGCACCGACCGCCGCCGATTGTGTATGGGAGCCGTTGCGCCCCGGTGAATCGGTTGTGACGGTTCCATGACATTCGTGCCTCCGAAATCGATCCTGCTGATCCGCAATCCCATCGCCGGCCGACGGCGACGTGGGCTCGTCGACGACGTCGTGCGGCAGGTGCGGGCCGCCGGCTGGAGCGTCGATCTCGTCGACACGACCGCGCAAGGCGACGCGCAGCATCTTGCAAAGACCTGCGATGCCGATCGTTACGGCGTGGTCGCCGTCGCGGGCGGCGACGGCACCATCAACGAAGCAGTGAACGGACTCGCGTGTCGAGAAGGGCGCGCTCCGGCACTGGCGATCGTGCCGCTCGGCACCGCGAACGTGCTGGCGCACGAGCTTGGATTGCGCCTCACGGCGCCCGAGATCGCACGCACGATCATGGCCGGCCGAGAGTTGCTGGTGCAGCCCGGTGAGGCTACCGGCGCCAGCGCGCCGCGGCATTTCTCACTGATGGCGGGCGCCGGGTTCGACGCCAAGGTGGTGGCGGGGGTGAGGGTGCCGCTGAAGCGTCGGTGGGGCAAAGGCGCATATGTCTGGCGCTCGATGGTCGAGGCGCGGCGCTACCGGCCGGTGCGCTATGCCGTCGAGATCGACGGTATACGCCACGAAGCGGCGTCGGTGATCGTGACGCGCGCGCGGCTCTATGCCGGTCCCTACGTCGTGGCGCCGGCGGCGGCGCTGGGCGAGCCGCTGCTGCATGTCTGCCTGTTCGAGCGCTGGGGCCGGGCGCACACGCTCCGCTTCGGCGTTGCCCTGCTGCGCGGCCGGCTGCCGGT
The DNA here is from genome assembly GCA_018240695.1 of Pseudomonadota bacterium. Taxonomy (GTDB): domain Bacteria; phylum Pseudomonadota; class Alphaproteobacteria; order Reyranellales; family Reyranellaceae; genus Reyranella. Next base: position 20,865 of record JAFEFH010000012.1, read on the forward strand.
CACCGGCGGCTATCGCGTGATCTCGGGCCGTGCGGTCAAGGTGTCGGTGGCGAGCGATGCCGGCGAGCGCCGCCCGCAACCCGTACAGGTCGACGGCGACGACGCGCTCACTCTGCCGGTATCGATCGCGCTCGCGGCGCGATCGATCCGTTTGCTACAGCCGGCCTAGGATCTCAGCGCGCCGTCTGCTGGAGCCGGGCGATCACCTCGTTGGTCGGGTGACCGTCGGCCGGCAGGCCGCTCTGCTTCTGGAACAGCCGCACCGCCGAGCGTGTCTTGGGGCCGAGCAGGCCGTCGGCCTCGTCGGTGTAGAAGCCGAGCCGCGCCAGGCGGTTCTGCATGTCGATGACGGTGTCGTGCGACAGCGGCTGGTCGTCGTCGGGCGGCAGGCGCGACACCTGCGGCCCGCCGGCGATCTGCTGGGCCAGCACGCTGACGGCCAGCGCATACAGCGTGGAGCGGTTCCAGTTCATCACCGCCTTGAAGTTCGGATAGAGGATGAACGCCGGGCCGCGCCAGCCCGCCGGCAGGATGATCGACGCATTCTCGTCGCTCGCCGGCAGCGCGCCGCCGGCGGCGCGCCTGACACCCATCTGCGCCCACGCCTTGACCGGCTTGTCGACCGTGGTGTCGGCCTGGTCGAGCGGGAAGTTCTGCGGCAGCACGACTTCTTCCGCCGCCGGCAGGCCGGGCTTGAAGCCGATGCCGCGCAGGAAGTTGGCGGCCGAAGCGAAGGCGTCCGGCAGCGAGTTCCAGATGTCGATCTTGCCGTTGCCGTCGCGGTCGACGGCATACTTCATGAACGTCGACGGCATGAACTGCATGTTGCCCATGGCGCCGGCCCACGAGCCCTTCATCTGCTGCGTGGTCATGTGGTTGTTGGCCAGGATTTTGAGGGCCTGGACCGTCTCGTTGGAGAAGAACGCCGTGCGCTTGGTCATGCAGGCGAGCGTCGCCACGGAACGCAGCGCCGAGAAGTCGCCCATGTACGTGCCGTAGTTGGTTTCCATGCCCCAGAAGGAGACGATGTATTGCGGCGGGATGCCATATTCGGACTGGAGCTGGCCGAGCAGCGTGCGGTGCTGCGCGAGCTTCTGCTGGCCCCGGGAAATGCGGTCGGCCGTCACCGCGTTGCCGACATACTTGCCGTAGGTCAGCGAGAATTCGGGCTGGCGTGAGTCGAGGTCGATGACCTTCTGGTCGGGCGTCAGGCCGCGGAAGCCCGCGTCGATGACCGGGGCGGGCACGCCCTGGCGCGTGGCTTCGGTGCGGATGTTTTGCAGGCAGGACTGGAAGTCGCCTGTCTGCGCCGCCGCGGGGACGGAAAGGATCGCCGTCGTTGCGGCGAGGAGGAGGGACTTGGAGAGGGGGGACATGCCCGTGATTCTATCACGAGCTGGCGATCGTCATCCCTTCAATTCTCACGGAGGGGGCGTTGGTCGAGCTCTTGAATTGCAAGTCGTTCGCGGGGGTCAGGGCCAGGAACATGTTCTTGAGGTTGCCCGCCACGGTGATGCCGCTCACCGCATAGGTGCGCTTGCCGTTCTCGATCCAGAAACCCGAGGCGCCGCGGCTGTAGTCGCCGGTCACGCCGTTCACGCCCGAGCCGATCATCTCGGTGATGTAGAGGCCGCTCTTGATGTCGGCGATCAGCTCGTCGACCGACTTGTCGCCCTTTTCCAGGTGGAAATTCGAGGTCGTGGGGCCGGGCGGGCCCGAAGTGCCGCGCGAGGCATGGCCGGTCGGCTTGAGGTTGAGCTGGCGGGCGGCGGCGAGGTCGAGCAGCCAAGTCGTCAGCATGCCGTCGTCGATCACCGCCATGGTGGTGCAGGGCAGGCCCTCGGCATCGAACGGCCGGCTGCCCAGCCCGCGCTTCTTGTGCGGCGTGTCGACGATGCGCACGCCGGGCGCGAAAATGCGCTCGCCCATCTTGTCCTTGAGGAACGAGGTGCCGCGCGCCACGGCACGGCCGTTGATCGCGCCGGAGAGGTGGCCGATCAGGCTGCCCGAGACGCGGCGGTCGTAGACTACCGGCAGCTTCGCGCTGGTGGCCTTGCGCGGGTGCAGGCGCTCGACGGCGAACTTGCCGGCGTTGCGGCCGACTTTGGCGGCCGGCATCAGGTCCTCGAAGTGCACGGCGCTCGACCATTCGTAGTCGCGCTCCATGCCCGTGCCGTCGCCGGCCAGGACGGCGCAGGACAGCGAGAAGCCGCTGCGCGAATAGCCGCCGGAGAAACCGTTGCTGGCCGCCAGCATGACCGACGAACGGCCCCAGGCCGCTTCGGCGCCTTCGGAGTTGGTGACGCCACGCACGGCGCGCGCGGCATCCTCGGTCTCGGCGGCGAGCTCGAGCAGCGCCTTGGCGGTGGGCTCGCGCTTGTCGTTCATGTCGAGGTCGGGCCATGACGTGGCCAGCAGTTCTTCCGGCGCGATGCCGCAGACCGGGTCTTCCGGCACGGCGCGCGCCATGTCGACGGCGCGCTCGGCCAGCACCTTCAGCGCCGCGGGCGAGAAGTCGGTCGACGATACGAAGGCCTGGCGCTTGCCGATGAAGACGCGCAGCCCGAGGTCGCGGCCCTCGCTGCTCTCGAGCTTCTCGCGCGCGCCGAGACGCTGGGCCACCGAGATCGATTCGCCATGGACGTAGAGCGCGTCGGCGGCATCGGCGCCGAAACCCTTGGCCCAGTTCATGAGATCGGCGAGCAGATTGGCGTCGGGTGCGCTGCTGCCGGCCGCGGCCGGCCGCGCGCGATTGGCGACGGTTTTGGCCTTGGCCTTTGGTTTTGCCCTGGCCTTGGCTTTCACCTTGCTCGCGGGCTTGCGCCTGGCGCTTTTCTTCGCCGGACGCTTCTTCGGGGCGGGGGCCTTCTTCTTCGCTTTTGCCATGCCGCCAACTTACGCGCTCGGGACCGCCGCCGTCGAGGGTGGCGGGATCAGCCGCCGGCGAAGTTGATGCCGAGTCGGGTCTGCTCGATGGCGCGGTCGACCGCCTCGATCGCGTGCTCGCGATGGCCACCCTTGTTGGGTGTCGCGCGCACCAGTTCGGCCCGCGCGCTGCGCAGCATTTCCAGGGCGCTCACCATGTGCGGTTGCGCTGCCTGCGTGATCGTGGCGCCGGCGATGGTTCCGATGACGAGGCAGGCGACGGACGATGCAAGGCCGAAGCGCATGGTGAGGTCTCCGAGACAGGGCGCGGCGAAATTCCGCACGCATCATGCTAGCGGAGCCTAGCGGGCCTTGCCCAGCGCCTTGAACCAAGGTTCGAGCGCCTGCCAGGCAGCATCGGCGATCAGCTGGGCGCCGCGGGTGTTGGGGTGTCCGTCGTAGCGGATGAAGTAGGTTTCCGGTCCGTCGCGCAGCATGACCGGCTTCACGGTGTCTCCGAGATCGACGAAATCGATGCCGAGGTCCTTCATCGTGCCGGCGAGCCATGGATAGTCGATCGAGTACCAGCCGGTGGTCAGCACGATCAGCGCGGCGTTGTGCTCGTCGCTCCAGCGCTTGATCCAGCGGAACAGCGCGTACGCCACTTCCTTCTGCGCCGCGACATCGGCGTCGGGGCTGGCTGGCCGGGTGTCGGGCGTGGTGACGACGCCGATGCCGCCCTTGAACACGATGGCCTGCCGGATGAGCTGCACGAGGTGCGAGTGCTCGAGCAGCCAGTTGTAGACCGCCGAATCCTGGATGAACTTCTTGGCGTCTGATCCCGTGCGCTCGACCGGCACGCGGACGATGTCGCCCGTTGCGGGATCGATGTGAAACGACCGGCTCTTCAGCGCACGACGGAAGTCGTCGAAGCTCACGAAGACGATCACGCCCTTCGGCGCGATGTCGCCACCGTACTTGCGTAGATAGGCGACCTCGTCCGCGGTGCCCCAGCCGCCGACCGCTGCGTTGAGCAACTGGACGCGACGCTCGCGCGGCACCGTATCGGCGCGCTTCTGGAGCAGGCTGACATAGGTCTGCTCCTGGGGAAGCCCCCAGCCGAAGGTGAAGGAATCGCCCAGCACGAGCACGCGATCGGCCGTCGGTGACGGATCCTCGGTGCCCCGCTGATGGGCGGAATTGAAGTCGTAGTAGGCGACACGGCCTTCGACGAGCTCGTGCCGGACCCGGCCGCCGCTGCGGTTGACCAGGTTGTTCTCGTCGTCGAGCACCGTCCACGTGCCGGTGCGCGGCTGCGGATGGAACAGTGCAAGTGCGGCTTCCGCCGCCAGCAGCCCGAAGCACGTGATGCAAGCGAGCAGAGCGACCGACCACCATCGCGAAGGTGGTGCGGATCGCCCTGGTTTTGCGTTCCCCGGCTTCATCGACAAAGGGAGCCGGGGCAGCGGGTTACTTGCCGGCGCGGTTGGCCGCGCAGCTCACGGCCTTGAGCGAGGCCGTGACGATGTTGGAGTCCATGCCGACGCCCCAGAGGACGCGGCCGTCGGCGGTCTCGGCCTCGACGAAGCTCACCGCCTGGGCGTCGGATCCGGCGCCCGTGGCGTGCTGGTGATAGTCGCGCACCTTGATCTTGAGGCCGCAGTTCTTCGCCAGCGCGTCGACATAGCCCGCGATCGGGCCGTTGCCGTGGCCGCTGATCTTCTTCTCCTGGCCGTTGAACACGACCTTGGCGTCGATCAGGCGCACGTCGGGATGGCCGGGCTCGGGCACGGTGGTGTGGCTCACGAAGGACACCGGGCTGGTGTTCTCGAGATACTCCTTGCGGAACGTGTCCCAGATCATCGCCGGCTGGATTTCCTTGCCGGTCTCGTCGGCGATCTGCTGGATCACCTTGGAGAACTCGACCTGGAGCAGACGCGGCATGTCGATGCCGTAGTCGCTCTTCAGGATGTAGGCGATGCCGCCTTTGCCCGACTGGCTGTTGATGCGGATGATCGCCTCGTACGAGCGGCCGAGATCGGCCGGGTCGATCGGCAGGTAGGGCACTTCCCAGACCTTGCTGTTCGACGCCTCGAGCGACTTGAAGCCCTTGTTGATCGCGTCCTGGTGCGAGCCCGAGAAGGCGGTGAACACGAGGTCGCCGCCATAGGGATGGCGCGGATGGACCGGCAGCTGGTTGCAGTATTCGACGGTCTGGCGGATCTCGTTGATGTTCGAGAAGTCGATCTCGGGATCGACGCCCTGCGTGAACATGTTGAGGCCGAGCGTCACCAGGTCGACGTTGCCGGTGCGCTCGCCGTTGCCGAACAGGCAGCCCTCGATGCGGTCGGCGCCGGCCATATAGCCCAGCTCGGCCGCCGCGACGCCGGTGCCGCGGTCGTTGTGCGGATGCAGAGAGAGGATCATCGAGTCGCGGTACTTGAAGTTGCGATGGCACCACTCGATCTGGTCGGCATAGACGTTGGCCGAGGACATCTCGACCGTCGCCGGCAGGTTGATGATCATCTTCTTCTGCGGCGTCGGCTGGTAGATGTCGCCCACGGCTGCGCAGATGTCGCGCGCGAACTCGAGCTCGGTGCCGGTGAAGCTCTCCGGCGAATACTCGAACACCCACTCGGTCTCGGGATTCTCGTCAGCCAGCTTCTTGACCAGCTTGGCGCCCGACACGGCGATGTCGATGATGCCCGCGAAGTCGGTGTTGAACACGACGCGGCGCTGCAAGGTCGAGGTCGAGTTGTAGAGATGGACGATCACGCGCTTGGCGCCGCGGCAGGCCTCGAACGTGCGCTCGATCAGCTCGGGCCGGCTCTGCGTCAGCACCTGGATGGTGACGTCGGCCGGGATCATCTGCTTCTCGATGAGCTCGCGCACGAAGTCGAAATCGGTCTCCGACGCCGCCGGGAAGCCGACCTCGATCTCCTTGTAGCCCATGTCGACGAGCAGCTTGAACATCCGCGTCTTGCGGTCGGAGTCCATCGGCTCGATCAGGGCCTGGTTGCCGTCGCGCAGGTCGACGGCGCACCAGATCGGCGGCTTGGTGATGACGTTGTTGGGCCATTGCCGGTCTTTGATCGCGATCGGCTTGAACGGAATATACTTTTCGCCCGCGGTGGGCATCATCGGCTTTTGAGGTGACATTGCTTGAGCTCTACGACTTGGAAGATCAGGACGGACGACAACGCGACCCGCAAGGTTCCCGGAGAGGGAGGCGGGTCAGCGAGTAAGTCGAAGCGTCTTCAGTCGGAGCATTGTGCGGGCACAATAGGGGGCGCCGCGCAGGAGTCAACTGGCTGGGGAAGGTCCCCGCCGGAGGGGGAGAGGATCTCCGGCGGGGTCGCGACCCGATCGAGGGGAGCGATCGGGATTAATTGAGCGGGATGTTGAAGTTGAGGTTCAGGCCCGACGGACCCTGCTGCTGCTGGTACATCGGCGGGGCGACGAGCATCGGGGCGGCGTAGACCGGCCGTTCGCGGACATAGACCGGGCGCTCGACGACGCGATGCTCGATGATGCGGTCACGCCCGTGGTGCCAGCCGTGATCGTAGTGACGGTAGTAGCCGTGCTCGCGCTCCCAATGATCGCTCGCTTGGGCGGCGCCGGAGAAGGACAGAGCGACCGAGCCGATGAGGGCAGCAGCGAGAGAGAGCTTGCTAACAGTGCGCATGGACGTGAACCTCCGTTGACATCAAGGCTTACGCAGCGTGCTCCCCCGAACGTCCCCGACGAGATTTGGGCATTTCCGCCACAAACGAAACCGGCCGGGGATTCCCGGCCGGTGTGACATTTCCGTGGCTCGACATGCCGCTGGAGTCTAGCCCAGCGGAATATTGAAGTTGATCGCGGGCGGCCCGTAATAGGCCGGCGGATACACCGCCTGCGGCGCGTAGTATCGCGGCGCATAATATCCGTTGCGGTACCAGCGCGCGTGATCCCAGCGATAGGGCTGGTTCCACCCGGGATGCCAACCATCGTGCCAGCCGCGGTCCCAACCGTAGTGACGGTACGGACCCGCCTCGGCGGTCGCGCCGAAGGCGGCGACGGCCAGACCCGCGATCGCGGCGATCGTCGCGGCCCGACCCAACGTGTTCTTGAGAATGCTGCTCATGGCAACCTCCTTTCACTGAAGAACAACGTTGGAGATACGGATCGAGAAGCTCCTGGAATGTGACCGTCGCGGGGAATTTCGCAGCCGCTTTCGCCATGTTTCGCAGGCGGTCGCGCGGCGGTTAAGATGCCGCCAACGAGACGGCGAGACGATCAAGGGGAAGGAACGCGCTATGGCTGGCCCGCTGGCAGGACTTCGCATCATCGACTGCACGACGGTCGTGCTCGGGCCGTGGGCCGCGCAGCAACTCGGCGATCTCGGCGCCGACGTCATCAAGGTCGAGCCGCCCGAAGGCGACACGACGCGCGTGCTGGGACCGGGACGGCATCCCGGCATGGCCGCCTTCTATCTCGGCTGCAACCGCTCCAAGCGTTCGATCGTGCTCGACCTCAAGCAGGACAGCGGCCGCAAGGCGCTGTTCAAGCTCGCCGAGACGGCCGACGTGCTGATGCACAACTACCGGCCCGAGCCGGCCAAGCGTCTGGGCGTCGAGTACGAGAAGTTCGAGAAGATCAATCCGCGCCTCGTCTATGTCGCCGCCTACGGCTATCGCGCCGCCGGGCCGATGGGACCGAAGGCCGCCTACGACGACATCATCCAGGCGGGCTCGGGCCTCGCCTCGCTGCAGAGCGTCGTGGCCGGCCAGCCGCGCTTCCTGCCCAGCATCGTGGCCGACAAGACCAGTTCCAACGGCGTTGTCTCGGCGCTGCTCGCCGCGCTCTATGCGCGCGAGAAGACGGGCAAGGGGCAGGCCGTCGAAGTGCCGATGTTCGAGACGCTGGTCTCGTTCGTGATGGTCGAGCATCTCTACGGCGAGACCTTCGTGCCGGCCCTCGATACCGCCGGCTACAAGCGCGTGCTCAACAAGGAGCGCCGGCCCTATCCGTCGAAGGACGGCTACTTCGCGCTGCTTCCCTATACCGACGGACACTGGAAGGAGTTCTGCACCCTGGTCGGCCGGCCCGACCTCGCGGCCGACCAGCGCTTCCAGGGCATGGCCAACCGCCTGAAGCACGTCGAGCAGTATTACGCCACTCTGGCCGGCCTCTGTGCCGAGCGCACCAATGCCGAGTGGATCGAGCTCTTGAAGAACTCCAACGTCCCGCACGGGCCGGTCAACACGCTGGAGGACCTGTTCGTCGACCCGCAGCTCAACGCCACCGGCTATTGGCAGGAGGTCGAGCATCCGACCGAGGGCAAGCTGCGCCTGCCGGGCATTGCGCCCAAATTCTCCAAGACCCCGCCGGAGGTCACCCGGCTGCAGCCGCGGCTGGGCGAGCACAGCGTCGAGGTGCTGGGGGAGGCAGGCTTTACCCAGGCCGAAATCGCAGCCATGCTGAAATCGGGCGCGACCAAGACCGCGTAAACGCGGCGTTAACGAGTCGTTGCCCGTACAGGGAGGCAACGATGATCATCCGTCCGACAAGACGGCAAGTTCTGCGCGTGAGCGCAGCGGCTGCCGCTTCAACGCTAGCAGCGCCTGCCATCGCGCAGGCCTGGCCCAGCCGTCCGATCCGCATCATCTGCGGCTACCCGGCCGGCGGTCTCACCGACACCTTCGCCCGCGCCTACGGCGACTTCATCGCACAGAAGACCGGCCAGTCGGTGACGGTCGAGAACAAGGCGGGCGCGTCGGGCGCCATCGCCGCCGAGCAGGTGAAGAACGCGGCACCCGACGGCTACACGCTGATGTGGACCATCTCGACGACGATGGTCATGAACAAGGTGCTGTTCAAGAAGCTGCCCTACGATCCCGACAAGGACTTCGTGCCGATCTCGTGGATGGACGCGGGCCACCTGCCCACGATCGTGAACAAGAACGTGCCGGCCAAGAACCTCAAGGAGTTCGTGGCCTACGCGCGCAGCAACAAGGTCAGTCTCGGCACCTACGGTGCGGGCTCCTACAGCCATGTCGCGGTGGCCGCATTGAACCGCGCCTTCGATCTCAAGATGGAGGCCGTCCACTATCGCGGCGAGGCGCCGATGTGGAACGACGTCTCGTCGGGCTCGGTTCAGGGCGGCAGCGGCAGCTACGCGGCGGCCGCGTCGACCCTGCAGACCGGCAACGGCCACGCCATCGCCGTGCCGACCAAGACACGCATGCGCAAGCTGCCGGACGTCGGCACGTTCCTCGAGCAGGGCGTGACCGACATCGCTTTCCAGGTCCAGGGCTTCATCTGCCTGGTCGGGCCTGCGGCGATGCCCAAGGACATCGTGAAGAAGCTCTCCGACATGATGGTCGAGGGCGGAAAGAGCGAGCGCATCCAGAAGATCCTCGACACGTTCGGCATCGACACCGCCGCGCAGGACCATGTGTTCTTCGAGAAGATCCTGGCCGAGCAGGGGCCGATCTGGCTCGATCTCGTGCGCGGTCTCGGGATCGAGCCGGCGTAGCGCGCGCTACTTCAGCAGGGCCGCCGCCTCGGGGCCGGCTTCCGTCTGCCATTTGGCGATCGTGCGCGCCGCGGCGCGCGCGAGGATGGCGCGCAGCTCGGGACTCACCTCGGCGACGGTGATGCCGCCGTCGCGCAGCCGCGTCATGGTCTCGGCGCGTCGGCGCGCGAGGACACGCCAGGCGTTTTCCTGCGTGGCGACGGCGGCGCGGTCGACGGCCTCGCGCAAGGCGTCCGGCAAACGGTCGTAGAGCGGCGTCGCCAGCGTCGCGAAGCAAAGCGGCACGGCGTAGCCGAGATTGGTGAAGCAGGGCAGGTGCGCGCCGATCTTGCGCATCGACGCCTCGTCCGCCGGTGCGAGCTCCGCCTCGCGCCGGTTGCCGGAGAAGGAGCCGACGTCGGCGTGGGCGGCATCGAACACCGCGCGCCCTGCGGCATCCTCGGCGCCGAGCTTCAGCGCGATGATGTCGCTGGGATTCCTGATCGGCCGCTTGCCCCACAGACCCATCGCCGGCAGCGGCACGGCGTAGAGCAGGCGCTGACCCTCGCGCGCGAGGCGGCGCGCGTAGAGATCGCGCGCGCGTCCCAGCACAGCGCGGGCATCGTCGTCGTCCTTCATCGCAAAGGGCAGACCGGAGAGGCAGAAGAGCGGATCGACCGACTCCAGCGCGGTGGCGGGCATGGCGCCGGCAGCCAGCTTTCCATCGGCGATCGCACGGGCAATCTCTGCGGCCTTCACGCCGAACGCGCCGTCGTAGGACGGCAGCAGCATGAGCCGCCGTCCACTCTCCTCGCCCAGTCGCTCGGCGAAGAAGGCGATGCTCTCACCTGTCGCGCTGTCCTGGGCCTCGCCGGTCGCCATCGTCCACAGCGCGCCCTGGGCCTGCGCGGTCCGGTGCAGGATCGGCACCAGTATCGGCCCGGCAAGCAGTCCGCGTAGCAAGCGCCGTCGCGGCAACGGCATCGTTGGTCTCCCCATTTCTGCACTATAGGCGCGCGATAGCGGCTTTGCCTGTGCGTTTGAGTGGCCAAGCTATTTGCTTTTTGAAGGTGCGGGCGGGATGAAACGAGGTGTAAATCAACTACAGGTAGTGCCGGTGTCCGGTGTCGGACGCCCCAGGAAAATCAGGGGAACCCCTCGCCGATGGGCTTGGATGTGTATGTCGGGCCGCTCGCGCGTTACTACGCGGGCGACTGGGAGAATGTCGCCGAGCGCGCCGCCCGTGAAAGGGTCGCCGCGCCGCCGCGCCGCAAGACCCGGGACAAGAAGGAAAGCGAACGCCAGCGTCAGGCGGTCCTGACATGGCGCACGACCTTGCACGCGTCGCTGGGCGACAATGCGCCGGGTCCGTTGGAGTGGGAGGAATCGTTCGACGCGCCGTACTTCACCGGCCGTCCCGGCTGGGACGGCTTCGGCGCGCTGGTCCTGTGGGCGGCCTATGTCGAGCATCCGACGATGCGACCGCCCGCCGTGCTGCCTGAAGACAAATGGGACAACGATCCCGCGCTGGTGCGCAGCAACGCCGAAGGATTCCGCTCGCGCTATTCCCATCTTGTACGCAATGTCGAGCTATGGCTGCCGGTGTCGTTCACCTTCACCTTCGAAGGTGAGGACGTCGCGCGCCGTCGCGTCGTCGTTGGATCTTCAACGACGCTTGCGCAGCAGCTCGCCGACCTGAACGCGGCGACGTGGAAGGTCGACGACCGCGAAGTCGCGATCTGGGGGCGGCGGCACCCCGACGACAAGGCGCCGCTCGAGCTGCATGCGCGCTACGCATTCGCCGTGATGAGCGATCTCGCCCGCAAGGCGGTGGAGCATCGCCTGCCGTTGAAGCTCGACTTCTAGCGCACATGAAAACGCCCCCTCCGGTGGGAGGGGGCGCCTTCGTCAGACGGCCTTCTGATCTAGTACGTGGCGGGCGGTGTCGCCGGCGGCTCGCTGGTCGGAGCCGACGGGCGGTTGCGCCGCTCGTTCATGAACTGGTCGAATTCCGCGCGATCCTTGGCCGAGCGCAGCCGGTCGAGATAGTCGTGGAACTCGCGCTGCTCCTCGTCGAGCTTGCGCAGCGTCTCCTCGCGATACTCGTCGAAGGCGACGTTGCCCGAGCCCTGGGGGCGGCCCCAGCGGACATTGCGCTTCCACGCCTTCCACTCCTCGCGCGCGGCGCGGCGCGCCTCGCGATAGGAATCGCGTCCGTCGGGAGAAGTCCAGTAACCGTGCCGGCGACCACAGAACATGCGTCCACTCCATTTCAGGTAGATGAGAAGGGCGAGGCCGACCGGCCAGAACACGATGAAGCTCACCACCACCAGGGCGATCCAGGCGGGGCGGGGAAGGTCGTCTAGTCTGTCCATCAGGCCGTACATCGGGGTCTCCCCTATGTAAATGTTAACGACATTTACATTGGTCATTCCAACGGGGGGAGTCAAGGGCCTCCAAGGGCCGGGTTACGCTTTTTGCTGAAAACCCAGTCCCTGCAAGTAAACCAGCATCGCCGATTCGAGCAGTTCGTCGGCCGTCATGGGCAGGGAGCGGCGGCCGGCGTCGCCGCGGCCGAACAGCGAGGCGATGCCGTGCGCCATCGACCAGATGTGCAGGCTCATCATCAGGCCGGGCGGCCGCTTGCCGGCGGGCAGCAACGCGGCCAGCTGATCGGCGGCCACCCGCAGCACGCCGAACGCGCGGTCGCCGGCGGCGCGCAGGTCGGGATTGGCGTCGGGCGGCAGGCCCGATTCGAACATGGCGGCGTAGTAGGCGGGCTCGGCGCGCGCGAAGGCGAGATAGGCGCGGCCGACATTGTGGAACGCCGTCAGCGCATCGGGCTTTCCGCCGTTCCAGCCGGTCGACAGCATCGCCTCGAAGCGGCCGAAGCCCTCGCGCGCGACGTCGGCCAGCAACGCCTCGCGGTCGCGGAAATGACGGTAGGGCGCGGCCGGGCTGACGCCCGCCGAACGCGCGGCATCGGCGAAGGTGAACCCTGCCGGGCCCTTCTCCTTGATCAGCTCCCTCGCGGCCTGGACCAGCGCTTCCTTGAGGTTGCCGTGATGGTACGCACCCTCGCGGGCACGCCTTTTCCAACTCATGTTAAGCGAGTTTACATTAGGCGCGCCGCACGCGCATCACTCTCGAAGAGCGGGCCCCGGAACCCCGAGGGCCCGGGCATCAGCCCGCGATATTGGGCTTCGGCAGGGCGGTGGGGACGATCTCGATGACCGTGTAGCCCATGCGCTCCAGGGCGATCGCCTGGTCTTCCGCTTCCTTCAGGGTCGAATAGGTGACGCTGATGCGACGGCCTGCGGGCTTTTCGACCCAGACCATGTGCTTGCCGATGATGTCTTTTGCCATGGGCGCTCTTATGGACCGAAGCGCGGCAAACTGCACGAGATTCCGCTAACGCGGGCTCTCGTTGCTCAGGATCTCCTCGGAAACCTTGCCCGTCAGCACTTCCTCGTCGTCGAGCAGGCGCTTCTTGCGCCAGCCGCCGTGCAGATAGATCGCGGCGGCGACCAGCGTGATCAGGATGTTGGCCACCGGCGTCGACCAGTAGATGCCCTCGGCGCCCAGCGACGTGTGCTTGGACAGCACGTAGGCGAGCGGGAACTGCAGCACCCAGAGGGTCACGATGGTCAGCATCATGTTGACCACCATGTTGCCCGAGGCGCGGAACACGCCGGTGAGGGCGAACTGCGCGCCGATGAAGCCCCACGACAGCGCCATGATGCGCAGGAAGGTCGTGGCCTCGGCGATCACCGCCTTGTCGTCGGGGACGAAGAACGACACGAGCTGGGTGGGAAACAGGAAGACCAGCACACCGAGCACGGTCAGCACGCCGAAGCCCAGGGCGGCGCCCAGCCGGCCGATCGCCGCCGCGCGGTCGAGATTGCCGGCGCCGATGTTCTGGCCGGCCAGCGCCGACACGGCCATCGACAGGCCCATCGCGGGAATGATGATGACCTGGAGGATGGTGCCGCCCACACCATAGGCCGCCAGCGTCGTGGTGCCGAAGCTGGTGACCAGGAAGGTCATCAGCATCAGGCCGAGCGCGCGCGCCGACATGTCGATCGAGGCGGGAAAGCCCAGGAAGAAGGCGCGCTTGACGTGCCCGAGGTCGGGAACGAAGTCGGCGCGCTTCACATGGATGCCGTGCAGGCCCATGCGCAGCACGGCGATGCCGATCGCCGCGGCGATGGCTTGCGTGAACAGCGTCGCCAGCGCCGCGCCCATCACGCCATAGGCGGGCACCGGCCCCCAGCCGAAGATCAGCAGCGGATCGAGCACGAAGTTCAGGCACACCGTGCCCAGCACGATGTAGACCGGCAGGGTCGCGCGGCCGATCGAGCGCATGATCGCGTTGAAGACGAAGAAGGCGAAGTTGAACACCAGGCCGACGAACGACACGCGCATGAAACCCAGCGCGCCATCGTAGACATCGGGCGGGACGCCCATCAGCCGCAGCAGCGCCGGCGCGGCGAGCAGGCCGCCGACGGTCAGCACCAACGCGCTCGCGATCACCATCAGCAGGGTCTGGCCCGCGACATGGCCGACCATCTTGTGGTTTCCCGCGCCGACGAACTGCGCGATCAGGGTCGAGCCCGCGATCGACAGGCCCGCGCCGACGGCGAACATCAGGAACATCACGGGAAAGGACAGCGACACCGCCGCGACCGCCGCGCCGCCCAGCCGTCCGACCCAGAAGGCGTCGATCAGCTGATAGCCCGATTGAAGTGTGTTCGCCGCCACGATGGGAATGGCCAGCGACAGGAGCGATCGCAGGATCGGTCCTTCGAGAAGCTTGTTCTTTGGGGGAGCCACGGTAACCATATGGGCAGGGAGGAAATGCGATGCAACTCTGGAACACGGGTGTCGCCTCTGCGCGCGGTGCAATGCGCCAGGCGCGCGAGCTCGAAGAGGCCGGCTGGGACGGGATGCTGGTCGTCGATTCACAGAATCTGTCGGGCGATCCCTATGTCTCGCTGGCGCTCGCGGCCTCGGTGACCAAGCGCATCGGCCTCGGCACCGGCGTCACCAACTCGATCACGCGCCATGCCGCGGCGACCGCGACCTCCATCGTCTCGGTCGATCGCGTCTCGGGCGGCCGGGCCGTACTGGGGATCGGCCGCGGCGACAGTGCGCTCGCCCATCTCGGCCGCGCGCCGGCGCGGCTGGCGCAGTTCGACCGCTACCTGCGCCAGCTCCAGACCTACCTGAAAGGCGAGTCGGTCGAGTTCGGCGAGATCGACATTCCGAAGGAGCACGCACCGCCCGCCTCGGCGCTCGAGCTGCACGACGCGCCGCCGGCCAGCCGCATCGCCTGGATAGCGGGCGGCCGCAAGGTGCCGGTCGAGGTCGCCGCCAGCGGGCCGAAGGTGATCGCGATGGCGGCCCTGCACGGCGACCGCGTGATGTTCACCGTCGGCGCCGATATCGAGCGCCTGCGCTGGGGCATCGAACTCGCGCGCAAGACCCGCAAGGATGCGGGCCTCGATCCCGACGCCATCAGGTTCGGCGCCTTCCTCAACATGGGCTGCCACACGAACATGGAGGCGGCGCGCAGCCTGGTGCGCGGCGGCCTCACGACCTACGCGCGCTTCTCGGTGATGCATGGCAAGGCCAACGGCCCGGTAACCGACAAGGACCGCGGCCTGCTCGAGTCGCTGCGCACCAACTACGACATGAAGCAGCACACCCGCGGCGACTCGCGCCAGGCCGGCATCCTGACCGACGACTTCATCGACCGTTTCGCCATCGTCGGCACCCCCGAGCGCTGCATCGAGCGGCTGAAGTCGCTGGCCAAGCTCGGTCTCGACAAGGTCGCGATCAGCGGCGGCATGCGCGGCGCGCCGGAGGAGCACATCCCGCTCGGCAAGGAGCTGGTGGTGAAGGAAGTGATCCCGGGGATGCGATGAGGTGCGACGGCAGTGAGGAATGCCAGATAGTCGTTAGTGTGAGCTGCATATCAAACGCATTAGTTGACCGCGCAGCAACCATTGGTAAGTATGGAATTGAGAGCAATTAGCGGGGGTAAGGCAAAGATGTCTGCAACAAAGAAGCAAAAGCCTAAGCGATTCAGGGCTGCGCGCACGGACGCATCCATTGGCAGTATTGTTCGTCGAATTGCGAAAGATCTAAAGTTACCGCCAAAATCAATTCAGTTTGTATTGCCTAACGGTAGCCGCGCGCATCGTGACGGCAAGATCAGCAACTTGCTGAGAAAATGGCGTACAGCATAACATGAACGTGGTCTCTCTTCTTTTTGAGGCCCGTTAAGTCGTGAGGCCAGCATTCAGCGAGCGTACGTTCGAATTCTGCTTTAATGCGGAGTTTTGTAGAAAGTTTTCAGGCCGACTTGCAAGTCATCCGCAGATTCCTTCCCAGAAAATGGAGAAGGATCTTGGATACGACGTCGAATTTGAGATTCAAGCAGGGCGCTTTACTGGGTCAATTTTCTTTCAGCACAAAGTCGCAAGCTTTGCTGAGCACCGAGTTGGAACTAATGCGCATTTCTTTGATGCGCATGGCGGTTCTTACTACCGGTTTGGCGTAGACAATCCGCAGCACAACGTTCTGCAAGATCTTAGCCTAACAAAAGGTAACGCATTTTATTGTGCGCCAGCGTTCCACAAGCGAGATGACCTGAGTACTTATTTTTTTGCAGACCGAGTCGGAAACTATTCGGTTTTGCTAGATCCGGCAGATGTGGGTGCCATACAAGACAATGCTCGGCATAACGTTTCATACGTGCAAGGTGGTGCAGCCTTTTTGCATTCGGAACAGCGTCGATTCGAAAAGAGTGTTAGCGCAAGCCGCGAAAAGCCGCCTGAGTTTCGTAGGCAAAAGATCAATGAAGACTACGTGATCCGACTGAAAGATGAACTCATTAGGAAAACCCCAGAAAGGCGTGTCAGACGAGCAATTTCGGCGGGCGTCGACGCTCTTCGCCCCTTGGAACAAGTTCAACTGGTTCTCGCGCGTGTCTATGATGTTTCTTGGATATTGATCGAATAGTCGGCGGTAGTCGGTGCGAATCTGGGCGACTCGCGCGCTCTTGTCGACTGGCCTTACTGCCGTCCTTTCGACCTGGCAGCTAAGCTTGACGGTCTACTTACGCTCTAGAGCTTGCACGTCGTCGCGCTCTGTGGCCCCCTGCCGGCATGCCGATTGCCTTCGAACTCCGCCCCGCCGAAAAAGCCGATCTCGCCTTCTGCTGGCCGATCTATCGCGACGCCGTCCAGCCGCTGACGGCCAACTGGAAAGAGGCGGACCACCAGCGCGTCGTCGAAAAGGCGGTCGGCCATGCCGGCACCTCCATCCTACGATCGGACAATGCCAACAAGGGCTGGGTCGAAGTCTCCGAGAATGGCGGCTCTGTCGAGCTGAGGCAGCTCTTCATCGCGGCCGAGGCGCGCAACAAGGGCCTCGGCACCAGCTTCCTGAACTGGATGAAGGAACGCGCCGACCGCAAGCGCAAGGACCTGCTGGTCGAGCTGCCGGCCAACAGTCCGGCCCGCGCGCTCTGCGAGCGTCTCGGCTTCAAGGCGGTGAAGACCGCCGGCGACAAGGTGACAATGCGCTATTAGCTACGAGCGCGTCTGACGCGCTCTCAGCGCCAGATCTTCTTGCCGCTGCCCGGCAGTCCGAGTTCGCCCCACATTCTGTCGACCTTCTCGACGACCGCCGGGTCCATCGCGATCTGGCGGCCCCATTCGCGGTTGGTTTCGCCCGGAAGCTTGTCGGTCGCGTCGAGGCCGATCTTCGAGCCGAGGCCCGAGACCGGACTCGCGAAGTCGAGATAGTCGATCGGCGTGTTCTCGATCACGGTGATGTCGCGCGCCGGGTCCATGCGGGTCGACAGCGCCCACATCACGTCCTTCCAGTTGCGCGCGTCGATGTCGGCGTCCACGACGATCACCCACTTGGTGTACATGAACTGCCGCAGATAGCTCCACACGCCCATCATCACGCGCTTGGCGTGGCCTGCGTAGGCCTTCTTCATCGACACCACGGCGATGCGATAGGAGCAGCCCTCGGGCGGCAGCCAGAAGTCGACGATCTCGGGGAACTGCTGCTGGAAGAGGGGGATGAACACCTCGTTCAGCGCCTCGCCCAGGACGCTGGGCTCGTCGGGCGGCCGGCCGGTGAAGGTCGAGAGGTAGATCGGCTTGCGGCGCATGGTGATCGCGCTGATCGTGAAGACCGGAAACTGCTCGACCGAGTTGTAGTAGCCGGTGTGGTCGCCGTACGGCCCCTCGTCGCCATAGTCGTCGAGGCTGACATGGCCCTCGAGCACGATCTCGGCCTCGGCGGGCACCTTGAGCGGCACCGTCTTGCAGTCGACCAACTCGACCTTCTTGCCGCGCAACAGGCCCGCGAACTGATACTCCGACAGCGTGTCGGGCACCGGCGTCACCGCCGCCAGGATCGTGCCGGGATCGGCGCCGATCACGACCGCCGCGGGCAGCGGCTCGCGCTTGCCGGCTTTCTGCCAGCGCTGGTGGTGCTGGGCGCCGCCGCGATGCTTCAGCCAGCGCATCAGCGTCGTGTTCCTGCCCGTCACCTGGAGACGGTAGATGCCGAGATTGTAGCTATCCTGCTTGTCGCCTTTCGGATTCGGGCCCTGCGTTACGACGAGCGGCCAGGTGATCAGCGGCGCGGGCTCGCCCGGCCAGCAGGTCTGGATCGGCAGCTTCGCCAAATCGATGTCGTCGCCGGTCAGCACGACTTCCTGGCAGGGCGCGGTGCCGACCGTCTTGGGCTTCATCGCCATCACGGTGCGCAGCATCGGCAGCATGTCGAGCGCCTCGCGCCAGCCGCCCGGCGGCTCGGGCTGGCGCAGGAAGGCCAGCGTCTCGCCGACGCCGCGCAGCTCGTGCGGCTCGCGGTCCATGCCCCAGGCGACGCGCTCGACCGTGCCGAACAGATTGACCAGCACGGGGATATCCGAACCCACCACGTTCTCGAACAGCACCGCCGGGCCCTGCTCGGCCAGTAGGCGCGTCTGGATCTCGGTCATCTCGAGATGCGGCGACACCGGCGCCGTCACGCGCACGAGGCGGCCGCTCTTTTCCAGACGGTCGATGAAATCGCGAAGCGAGGCGTAGGGCATGATGGGAATGTCCTTTAGAGTGGCCCGCGCATGAGATCAAACCGGGCCATTCCCGCCGAATTCGAGGACCTGCTGAACCGCGAGGGGCGGCGCGTGCTGGCCGCCACGCACGACCTCTGCGGCGCGCTGGCTGATCCGAAGCGACGCTTCCTGATGCGCGACGACCTGCTCGACCGCGCCAAGGCGGCGAAGGTGCGCGGCGTGTTGCAGGCGGCATTGGCCGAGACGCTGGAGCCGCTCGACAAGCCGATCCCGCCCGAGAGCATCTGGGACATGACGCGCGACTATGGCGAGCTGCTGCCCAAGACTGCGCGCAGCCGCACGATCTTCTTCGACAGCCGCCGCGAGGCCGGTGTGAAGGCGGCGGAGAAAATCGGCCTCGCGCGGCTGATGCGCTCTGAAAGTTTCCGCGCCTTCGCCTCCGCGCTCGCCGGCCGCCCGCTGCGCCGCGGCTGGGGCACGCAGGTGCTGCGCTACGGGCCGGGCGACTATGCCGGGCCGCACAACGATCACCATCCGCAGAACGCGGCCGCGAAGAAGGGCTATATCGACCTGCATGTCAGCCTGTGCACGCCGGGCGTCGCGCACCAGTGGCTGGTCTACTCACGCGCCGGCCACTTCAGCGAGATCGTCCCGATGGCGGCACCGGCCACGGTCACGGCCTACAGGTTGCCGTTCTGGCACTACACGACGCCGCTGGCCGGAACGGCGCGGGCGGCGCGCTGGGTTTTACTCGGTACGTTCCTGTACCGATAGAGGCAACCGCGCCAGCGCCCTGTCGTTTCCTCGATATGGCCGACGTTCTGCACCACCTGACCTTCCCGAACGAGACGCAGCGCTATCGCGAGGCCCGCAACGAGCTGCTGGCCGAGGAGATGGAGCTGCGCCGTCACCTGGAGCGTGTCGCGGCGCGCCGCCGGCTGCTGCCGCTCGGCGGCGAGGTGCCGGAAGACTATGGCTTCGACGCGCCGGGCGGCCAACGCCGCAAGTTCTCCGAGTTGTTCGCAACGAAGAAGGACACACTCGCCGTCTACAGCTTCATGTATGGGCCGGAACGGGCGCAGCCCTGTCCCGGTTGCACGCATTTCCTCGACGGCATCGACGGCTCGATGCCGCACATCCTCGAGCGCATCAATTTCGTCGTGGTCGCCAAGTCGCCGATCGAGCGGATCGTCGACTTCGCCAGGGAGCGCGGCTGGCGCCATCTGTCGTTCCTCTCGACCGCCGGCAACAGCTACTCGCGCGACTATTTCGGCGATTCGACCAGCCTGTCGCCGCAGATGCGCGTGCAGCAGGAATTCAAGGACGGCGAGGAATGGGACATGCCGATCCTCAACGTCTTCCGCCGCCAGGGCGGGCCGAGCGGCGACACGATCCGGCATTTCTGGGGCTCGGAGATGCTCTACGTGCCGCCGGAAGCCGGCCAGCAATACCGGCACAACGACCTGCTCGATCCGCTGTGGAACATGCTCGACCTGTCGCCCGAGGGGCGCGGCGATTTCGAGCCGAAGCTCGTCTACTAGCGCTCGCCCACCGGCACGACGCTGATCGAGTTGCGCGGGCTGCCGTCGATGATGCGGTCGGTGTAGACGAGATAGACCAGCGCCTTGCGCTTGGCGTCCCAGAAGCGCGTGACCTGCGTCGACTTGAAGATCAGCGAGGCGCGCTCGCTGAACACCTCGTGCGGGCTCTTGATCTTGTCGAGCTTGGCGATGTCGACCGGACCGACCTGGCGGCAGGCGATCGAGGCTTCGCCGGGATCTTCGGCCAGGCCGATGGCGCCCTTGATGCCGCCGGTGCGGGCGTGGCTCATGTAGCAGGTGACGCCCGGCACGTCGGGATCATCGAACGCCTGCACCACGATCTTGTCGTTGGGCCCGAGCCACTTGAAGCGGTAGCCGACTGAGCCGATGTCCTCGGCTGACGCCGGTGTGGCAGCGGCGAAAGTGAGCAGGGCGGCGAGGACGAGGCGGCGCATCTTCAGGCTCCTTTGGCGGGCGGCCGTGTGGCCAGGAACAGTCCCGGCAGCACCAGCGCGATCCCGAGGAAATGGTACCACTGGGGCGTTTCGCCAAGGAGCGCCCACGCCATCAGCCCGACATAGGGCGGGCCGAGATAGAGCGAGATGCTGGTGCGCGACGGCCCGAGCTCGTGCACGCAGAAGGAATAGGCGGTGTAGGCGCCGACGCCGGGCACGACCGCCATCACCAGCCACACCGCCCACAGACGCCAGTCGCTGAAATCCGGCGGACCCCACAACACGGCCTCCCCGGCCGTGAACGGCAGCAGGATGATGCAGCCCGCGATCGAGGTGGCGCAGAGCCGCGCCGTCGGATCGAGCCGGCTCGGCCGATGCTTCAGCAGCACCGAGTAGAGGCCCCAGCTCATCGAGCCCGCCATCACCCAGAGATCGCCCACCGCGAAGCGCACCGCCAGCAGATTGCCGAGCTGGCCCTTGGCGAACACCGCCGCGACGCCCGCGAGACACAACAGGATGCCGGCGAGGCGGGCGGGCGTGAGCTTCTCCTTGTCGACGACCCGGCCCACGAGGACGACCAGGATCGGCGAGGCGGCGTAGATCAGGCCCATGTTCAGGGCCGGCACCGTGTGCGCGCCGATATAGACCCAGGCGCCGCAGATCCACATGCCGAGCGCGCCGAACAGGAAGAGGTCGGGCCATTCGCGCGCGATCGCGTCACGGCGCGCGGAGAGGGCCTTCCAGCAGAACGGCAGCAGGATCAGCGAGACGAAGAACCAGCGGCCGAGCGCCAGCGCGTTGGCCGGCACGAACACCGCGTAGCGCGCCGCCAGCATGTTCACGCTGAACAGCGCCGGCGACAGCAGCAGCAGGA
>JAFEFH010000130.1 GCA_018240695.1 Pseudomonadota bacterium
TCATATCGGACATGCTAACATGAAGGTCTTGAACGTTTGTGCATGTGCGCCTCCGACCAGATCCGCTTCGAACCGACGACCGCCGGCCTCCAGCGCCTGACGGCGCGCTTCGGCGGCCACGCGTTCGACCTGCACCGGCACGAGACCTATGCCGTCGGCCTCACGCTGTGGGGCGCGCAGTCGTTCCACTATCGCGGCGAACTGCGCACCAGCGGCGCCGGCCAGGTGATGGTGATCCATCCCGACGAGACGCATGACGGCCACGCCACGGTCGACGCGGGCTTCGCCTACCGCATGCTCTATGTCGATCCGGCGTCGGTCAGCGCCGCGCTCGACGGCGCCGCGCCGCCGTTCGTGCGCGACGTCGTGGCCGACGATCCCGCCCTGGGCAACCTGCTGCGCGAGGCCTTCGCGCACTTTCCGCAGGCGCTGGAGCCGCTCGCCGTCGACGCCATCGTGGCGCGGCTGGCCGAACTCCTCTCGGCGCGCTCGGATGCGACGCCGCGCCGGGCGGGCAGGACCGCGCAGCGCGCCGTCGAACGTGCGCGCGACTTCCTGGTGAGCGAGGCGCCGCGCATCGTGGCGTCGGAAGAGCTCGAGAAGGTGAGCGGCCTCGACCGCTTTGCCCTCAGCCGCCAGTTCCGCGCGGCCTTCGGCACCTCGCCGCACCGCTTCCAGGTCGGCCAGCGGCTGGTCAAGGCGCAGGCGCTGATCGGCCGCGGCACGGCGCTGTCGGAGGTCGCCGTCGCGACCGGCTTCGCCGACCAGAGCCACCTCACCCGCCACTTCGCCGCGCGCTTCGGCCTGACGCCGGGACGGTGGCGGTCGCTGGTCAGTACCCGCCGTTCACGACCAGGCACTGGCCACTGACATAGTCGCTGTCCGGGCTGCAAAAGAGATAGACCGAGCCTGCCGCTTCCTCCGGCAGGCCGCCGCGGCCGAGCGGGATCATCTGGTTGAGCGCGGCGATGCGGCCGCCCTGCACGCCGATCTTCACCTTGCGGCCCTGGACCTCGATCTCGCCCGACTCGCCCTGGCTGAGCGGCTTGGTGAGGCGGGTCTGGATGTAGCCGAAGGCCACCGCGTTCACCGTCACGTCGTAGCGGCCGAACTCCTTGGCCAAGGTCTTGGTGAGGCCGACGATGCCCGCCTTGCCGGCCGAGTAGTTCGACTGGCCGGCATTGCCGTTGACGCCCGAGGTCGAGGAGATGTTCACGACCTTGCGCACGATGCGCTTGCCCTCGGCGCGCTCCTTCTCGACGGCGTCCTTGAAGTGCATCTGGAAGGCGCGAAGGATGCGGAACGGCGCGGTGAGATGCACGTCGAGGATGGCGTACCACTGCTCGTCGCTCATCTTCTGGATGACCGAGTCCCAGGTGTAGCCCGCGTTGTTCACGACGACGTGGCAGCCGCCGAAGGCGTCGACCGCCGTCTTGACGATGCGGTCGCCGAAGTCGGGCGCCGCGACGTCGCCGACGCAGGCCACCGCCTTGCCGCCCATCTTCTCGATCTCGGCGATCGTCTCCTTCGCGGGCGCGTCGTCGATGTCGTTGATCACGACCTTGGCGCCGTCGCGCACCAGGCGTAGCGCGATCTCCTTGCCGATGCCGCGGCCCGAACCGGTGACGATCGCCACCTTGCCATCCATCTGACCCATGCGACGTCTCCTAGTTCAACGCCACGGTCGCGCTGCCCTGCAGCGTGTCCTGGCCGTTCTGGTTGGTGCACTTGACCTCGAGGTCGACGAGCTTCTCGCCGTTGGCCTCGCGCTTGCCCGTGACCTTGCCGCTCACGGTGATGACGTCGCCCACCCAGGTGATCGAGGTGAAGCGCGTGCCGAGGCCCCTCACTTGCTTCTGGGGCACCCAGGAGGTGACGAGACGGCCGAGGAAGGCCATCGACAGCATGCCGTGCGCGAACACGTCCTTGAACCCGAACTTCTTGGCGAAGTCGAGATCGACATGGATCGGATTGTGGTCGCCCGAGCCGCCGCAGTAGAGCGCGAGCTGGTGGCGGCTGACCGGCGGCAGGACCAGCGACTTGAGGGAGTCGCCGACCTTCACGTCGGCGAACTTTGGCGCGGTGACGTTTGCCATGATGTCCTCTCCTACTTCTTTGCCGGGTCGGGATTGCGCACGACGGTGACGCCGCGGCCCTTGGCCACGAGCTTGCCCGCCTGGTTCTTCATGTCCATTTCCTGGACGACGAACCACAGCGCGCCGCCCTTCTTGTCGTAGATGTCGATCACCTTCTGCTGGCAGGTCAGCTTGTCGCCGACCACGACCGGCGCGAAGTACTCGAAATGCTGCTCGCCGTGCAGGATCAGGCCGATGTCGACGTTCAGCATGCGCAGCAGGCCGCCCTTGTCGGGATCGTCCGCCTGCAACGCGCGCAGGAAGGTGAGCGGCGCCACGACGCCGGGATAGCCCGCTTCCTTGGCGGCGGCCTCGTCGGTGTGGATCGGGTCTTCCTCGCCGATGGCCTTGCAGAAGAGTTTGACCTTGCCCGCTTCCACCACGGTGGTGAACGGCTTGAAGGTGTGGCCGATCAGGCCCTTGTCGAGCTGCATGTTGCGTCCTCCCTCACATGAAAAACCCTCCCTCCAGTTTCCCGGAGAGAGGGTCCTTCGTCCGTCCCGTTACTCGTAGCGGCCGACGATGGCGACGCTCGAGATGTTCTCGCGCGGCGCGCCGCCCAGATTGTGCGTCATGCCGATCCGCGGGTTCTTGAGCTGGCGCGCGCCGGCCCGGCCCTGGATCTGCAGGTACATCTCGTAGAGCATGCGCAGGCCCGAGGCGCCGATCGGATGGCCGAAGCACTTGAGGCCGCCGTCGATCTGGCAGGGGATCTTGCCGTCGGCGTCGTAGAAGCCGTCGAGCACGTCCTTCCAGCCCTTGCCGGTCTCGGAGATGTGCAGATCCTCCATGGTCACCAGCTCGGTCACCGAGAAGCAGTCGTGGACCTCGAACATCGACACTTCATCGCGCGGGCTCTTGATGCCGGCTTCCTCGTAGGCCTTCTTCGAGGCGATGCGCGTGGTGTGGAAGTAGCTGCCGTCCCACGAGTTGTGGCCCGACTCCGAGCCGTTCGAGACCGAGAGCTGCAGCGCCTTGACCGAGACGATGTCCTTCTTGCCGAGCGCCTTGGCGATCTCCGGCGTCGTGACGATCGCCGCGGCCGCGCCGTCCGACACGCCGCAGCAGTCGAACAGGCCGAGCGGCGAGGCGATCATCGGCGCGTTCAGGATGGTGTCCATCTCGACGGCCTTCTGGAGATGGGCCTTCGGGTTCTTGGCGCCGTTTTGGTGGCTCTTCCACGACACGTGGCCGATCGCCTTCTTGAGGTCCTCGCCCGACACGCCGTGCGCGGTCATGTAGGCCGTCGCGAGCTGGGCGAAGTTGCCCGGCGCCGTGCCGTTGGCGTTCCACAGCACCTGGAGCGGGCCGCCGCGGCCGCCCGGGAGACCGCCATAGCCGGTGTCCTTGAGCTTCTCGACGCCCAGCGCCAGCGCGAAATCGGCCGCGCCCGAGGCGACGGCGTAGCAGGCGCCGCGGAAGGCCTCGGTGCCCGACGCGCACATGTTCTCGACATGGGTCACGGGAATGTTCGGCAGGCGCAGGGTCGTCGACAGCGGGATGCCCGACTTGCCGACATGCACCTCGTCGATCGCGGTGGAGAACCACGCCGCCTGGAGCTGGTTCTGGTCGATCCCCGCGTCCTTGAGGCACTCCTTGTAGGCCTCGAGCATCAGCTCCTCGGCGCCGGCGTCCCAGCGTTCGCCGAACTTCGAGCAACCCATTCCGAGAATGGCAACCTTGTCTTTGATACCACGAGCCATTGCAGGTCTCCTTGGTGATGAGGTGGAACTCTGAACCCTTGAACGATGAGAAGCCCTAGGCCGGCGCGGCCTTCCAGAAGTAGCGCTTGAAGCCGCCGCGCATCGTGTCGTTGTCGCGGATGCGGAAGGTCATGCGCATCTTGGCGCCGACCTTCACCTGGTCCTTGTCGCTGTCGGTGAAGTCCGCCATAAAGCGTCCGCCCTCGGGGAAGGTGATCATGCCGTAGTAAGCGGGCGGGTCCGGCGAATAGGTCAGCGAGTCGGCGGTGAACGACATCACCGACGCCTCGAGGCCGGCCATCGCGTAGGGATCCTGGCTGTCCATCGCGTGGCAGTTCGGATTGACGCAGACCGGACTGCGCGGGAACTGGACCGTGCCGCAGACCCGGCACTTGCCGCCGACGAGGCCGTACAGCATGTCGCGCTTGCGCCACAGGACCGACAGCGCGGTCTTCTTGTCGAACTCCGCGCGCATGCCCTTGTCGATCGGCAGCATCTCGTTGAAGGCGAGGAACTTCATATAGTTCTTCTCTTCCTTGCGGCGCGCCATCCAGCCCGAGAGGGCCCGCCGCTTGGGCAGCTTGGCATTCTCGGCCGTGACCTCGAACACCAGCACGTCGACGCCCTGGCCGAACGCCACGACCATGATCCTGTCGCCGGCCTTCGCCGTCTCCAGCGCATCGACCAGCATGACCAGCGCGTGTGCAGAACCGGTGTCGCCCAGGGTCGCGCCCAGCAGGTCGCGCACCGCGCCCTCGCCGATGCCGCAGATCTTGGCCATCTGCTTCGGCACGGCCGGCATCGGGCTCGGCATGATGAAGTGGGTGATGTCGCCGCCCTTCAGCTTCGCGGCGGCGAGACCGGCCTTGACCGCGGGCGGCACGATCTTCGAGTAGCCCTCGTCGCGGATCCAGCGCTCTTCCCAGCCATAGTCGAACTCCGCGTCGTCGCCGCGGAAGTGATCGACGAAGTCCATCGACACCGCATGATGGCCGATCAGCTTGGCGATCACGTTCTCGGTGCCGCACAGCAGCGCCGCGGCGCCGTCGCCGTAGTTGAGTTCGTTGGCCGACGCGACTCGGCCCAGCCGCTTGTCGGCCGCGGCGACCAGCGAGGGCGCGCCCTCCTTGGAGGCGTTGAGGCCCGCGATCAGCGCCGAGGTGCCCGCCTTCAGCGAACCGCCGATGTCGGTCGCCGACAGGTTCTGCTCGACGTTCAGCGCCGTGCCGATGACGCCGGCGTTCTGGCGGTCCTTGAACGGATGCGTGGTCGAGGCGAAGTAGATGTTGCGGACGTCCTCGGCCTTGTGGCTCGTCAGGCAGTCGCGCGACGCCTCGACCGCCATGGTGATCGAATCCTCGTCCCAGTTGGCCATCGAGCGCTCGCCCTTGGCGAGGCCGCGCAGGCCGGCGGCGAACCACTTGTTGGCGTCATAGACGGCCTGCCGGTTGAGGCGCAGGCGCGGGACATAAGCGCCGTAAGCAACGATTCCGACCATCTTGCCTTCCTCCACAACCCAATGAACGCCCGTTCAGCCGGTCTTAGCGCGCCGGCCCGACGCGGGCAAACGGAACTACCTTCCGCCCTGCGGAGGCGCCTGCGGGGGCATTTCCCGCACCAGATTGCGGTACCCGGCGCCCTCGGGAATGTGCAGGAACTTCTTGCCGTCGCGCACCTCGACCCAGGGCTGGACGGTGACGATCTTGCGCTCGGTCGCCTGGCTCAGCGCGCCGGTCACCGTGCCGCCCTCGGCCAGCAGTTCGAGGTTCTTGGTCGTGGCATGCACCAGCGTGCGCTTGCCGGCCTTCGCCTCGTCGATCGCCTGCTGCGCGCCGATCCACACCGAGTCGGTCGACTCAGAGCCGTCATGCAGGGCGAGCTGATCCTCCGGCGCCTCGGCCAGGTAGAACCAGGTATCGAAGCGCTTCGGCACGAAGGTCGGCGTGATCCAGTGCGCGTAGGGCGTCATCAGGTCGGTCGCGAGCTCGAGATCCTCGGCCTCGACCATGTCGAGGATGCTGGCCTCGTTCTTCACCAGCTTGGCGCGCCACTTCTGCTCGATCGCCTTCAGGTCGGCGGCGGCGATGACGGCGCGCTGGCCGGGCTTGCGCGCCAGCAGCACGCCGCATTCCTCGAACGCCTCGCGGATGCCGGCGACCCTGAACTTGAGTTCGTCGGCGGAGATCTTGTCGGCGCCGCCGCAGCGGCCCTTGAGTTTGGCATCGCCGTCGGCGTCTTCCAGCTTGCCGCCGGGAAACACCAGCGCGCCCGAGAAGGAGTCGATCGCGTGGTGGCGCACCACCATGAAGACTTCGAGCGGGGAATCGGCGTCGCCCTTCTTGGAGGGGCGCAGCAGCAGGACGGTGGTCGCCGGACGCGGCGGCGACGGTTCTTTCTTGTCGGTCATCTCGACATTGTTTCACAGCAGCATGCTAAGACCAAGGAGATGACAACGTACATCTGCCTGCCCGGCGCCTGGATGGGCGCCTGGTCCTGGACCTTCATCCTCCAGCGGTTGCGCGCGGCGGGCCACGCTGCACGCGCCCTGCCGTTTCGCGGTGTGGGAGAGCGCGCAGCGGAACTCTCCCCTGCCTGCGACAACGACCTGTTCCTCGCCGACACGATCGCGGCGATCGAGGCCGAGGACCTGCGCGACATCGTGCTGGTCGGCCACAGCTTCGGCAGCCTGATCGCGACCCTCGTCACCGACCGCATCCCCGAGCGCATCGGCCATCTCGTCATCATCGACGGCGGCATCGCGCAGGACGGACAATCGATCTTCGGCCGCATCCCGCCCGAGATCGTCGCCAAGCGGAAGAAGCTGATCAAGCTGGTGAACGACACCGAGGTGCTGCCTTTCGCCCCGGCCGGCAGCCTGATCATCGACGATCCCGAGCTCGCGGCGTGGACGCACCGACAGCTCACGCCGCATCCGGTCGCCTGCTACACCAAGCCGATCCGCCTGCATCACCCCGCCGGCAACGGCCGGCCGATGACCTACATCGCCTGCACCAATCCGCGCTATCCGGTGTCCGCCGGCATGCACGAGAAGGTCCAGACCATGACCCATGTCCGCTACCGGCCGATCGAAGCCGGCCATAACTGCATCATCTCCGCGCCCGACCTGGTCGCGAACGAACTGCTGGAGGTACCGCGATGAGCGAGCGGCTGATGATCCTGGTCGCCGGCCCCTATCGCGGCGGCACCAACGACGATCCGGTGCTGATCCAGCGCAACGTCGAGGCGATGGAGGAGATGTCGCTCGCGGTCTTCCGGCGCGGCCACCTGCCGGTCATGGGCGAATGGTTCGCCCTGCCGCTGTTGAAGCATGCCGGCTCCAAGAAGATCGGCGACGCCGTGTTCGACGAGATCTTCCATCCGATCGCGCGCGAACTGATCGGCAAGTGCGACGCCGTCTTCCGCATCGGCGGCGCCTCCTCCGGCGCCGACGACATGGTTGCGACCGGCCAGCGGCTGGGCAAAAAGATATTCCGCTCTCTCGACGAAATCCCTTCCCGGCCCCGCTCTCGAGCTTCCTGAAATGAAACTGCCTCCCTACCCCATCCTCGAGCCGAACCTCGGCGCCCCGCTCGACATCCACCGCGCGACGGTGCTGCCGGAGTGGATCGACTGGAACGGCCACATGAACGTGGGCTTCTACGTCGTGGCCTTCGACAAGGCGACGGACACGCTGTGCCAGCAGTTCGGCGTCGGCTGGGAATATACGCGCGACAAGATCGGCATGACCTTCGTGCTCGAGGCGCACGTCACCTACGACCGCGAGGTCAAGGAAGGCGATCCGCTGCGCATCACGACGCAGATCCTCGACCACGATGCCAAGCGCGTGCACTACATCCACGCGATGTACCACGCGACCGAGGGCTATCTCGCGGCGACCAACGAGCTGATGCTGATGAACATCGACTACGCCACGCGCCGCTCCGCGCCGTGGCCGGACTGGGCGATGGAGCGCCTGGGCAAGCTCGCCGCCGCCCACAAGGGCCTGCCGGTGCCGAAGCAGGCCGGCCGCCTCATCGGCATCAAGAAGAAATAGAGAAGAGAGAGTTTCGCGTATGTCCGTCGTGCTGACCTACGAATTGCCGCCGCTCGTCACCACGGCGCCGCTCGACATCCACCGCTCTACGGTGAAGCCCGAATGGGTCGACTGGAACGGGCACATGAACGTCGCCTACTACGTGATGGCCTTCGACCAGGCGTCCGGCGCCTTCATGCGCAACATGGGTCTCGGCCGGCCTTACGTCGACAACAAGCTCGGCATGACCTTCGTGCTGGAAATGCACATCACCTACGATCGCGAGGTGCGCGGCGGGGCGCCCTTGCTGTTCAAGACCCAGCTCCTCGACTGCGACGCCAAACGCGTGCACCTGTTCCACGAGATGTATCACGCCGACGAGGGCTACCTCGCCGCGACCAACGAGACGATCGTGATGAACATCGACTACGCGACGCGGAAGTCCGGACCCTTCCCCGCCCAGGCCGCCGAGCGGCTGGCCAAGGTCTGGGAAGTCCATCGCGCGATGCCGAAGAACCCCAAGTCCGGCCGCTTGATGGGGCTGAAGAAGAAGTAACTCGGCTGGGACCGCGCCACTCCAGTGGCGCTCATGCTAACGCAACGAAGAGGAAGAGCGGCACTGGAGTGCCGCGGTCCCAGCGTCAGCCTTGCGCCAGCGCTTCGAGTGCCTCGCCGCTGAGGCGATAGGGCGCCCAGCTGCGGATCCACTTGAAGCCGATACGCTCGTAGAAGCCGCGCGCGGGGTTCCAGTCGAGCACGTTGAGGTCGATGCGCCTGTAGCCGCGCGCCTTGCACTCCTGCGCCAGCGCCACCATCAGCGCGCGGGCGACGCCACCGCGACGGGCCTCGGGCACGACCCAGATGTCCTCGATGAAGATGCCGCGCGCGGCGGTCCAGACCGAGTAATTGAAGGTGTAGAGCGCGAAGCCCATGGGCTTGCCGCCGCGCTCGGCGATGAAGGCCGCAAACTGCGGGTTCTTGCCGAACCCGTCGCGTGCCAGGGTCTGCGGTGTCGAGGTCACGGCATCCGGCTCGTCCTCGTAGGTCGCGAGATCGATGGAGAAGCGATGCAGCAGCTCGGCATCGTCGACGGTGGCAACACGAACGATCACTTCAGACGACACCATTTCCTCCATCGATGGCAGGCGCGGCAGCGGCAGCGAGCGCCTCGCGGATCACCGCCTCGTCACCCACATGGTTGGCCAGCAGTAGGATCAGCCGCGCGTCGAAGGCACGGGCCTGCTCGTCGTCGAGCCCTTTGTGGGCGTCGACGATCGCGTTGTAGACCTCGTCGGGCCGCGCGAGATTGGAAGTGCGCTTCAGCATGTCGGCTCCTTTCCCAGGGCGCGGTCCAGCGCTGCCTGCACGGCCTGGGGATCGAACGTCCGCCAGCGTGCCGCGACGTAGCGATCCGGCCGGATCAGATAGGTCGTGCCCGGCCGCGCATCGTAGCGGCGCTGCGCCAGCTCTTCCGCCTCGACCGACACCGAACGCGCACCGGGGATCGCCGCCGCCGGGCCGAAAGTGAGCACGGTGAAATCGCGGCCGAGCCGGTCCACCAGCCAACCGTCGCCCAGGGGTGCATCGACCGCCGCGCATCCCGGCGGCGGTCCGCCGGCCCAGTCGTTGTCGCGATCCGGCGTGTCGAGCGGCGAGCCGGTATGGGCCGTCGGCACCGAAAGGCGGCCGCTGTTGATCAGCGACCGCGCGAACGGGAAGTCGCGGGCCAGAGCGAGCGTGGCGTCGCGGAAGACGCGCGAGGCGGGAAACTTGGGCGTGATGAAGTCGGTGGCGCGCGTCGAGTGTCGGATGTTCTCGACCGAGGCGGCGCGCCGCTCGCTGCAATAGCTGTCGATCAGGCCGGCCGGCGCGCGGCCGGCGATCACCGCGGCGAGCTTCCAGGCGAGATTGTCGGCATCGGCCACGGCCGCGTTGCCGCCGCGCGCACCGAACGGCGAGACGACGTGCGCGGCGTCCCCCACGAAGATCGTCCGGCCATGGACGAACCTCTCCATCATGCGGCAGGTGAAGGTGTAGACGCTGGTCCACTCGTGCTCCCAGCGCGCGTCCGGCCCAAACATCTGCCGCAGGCGCTTGTCGACGTTCTCCGGCTTCTTCTCTTCTTCCGGATCGGCGTCTCGGCCGAGCTGGAAATCGACCCGCAGCACGTCGTCGGCCTGGCGGTGCAGCAGCACCGAGTTGGTCGGATGGAACGGCGGGTAGAACCAGAAGCGCCGCTCCTTCGGCAGGTCGCCCTTCAGCCGGATGTCGGCGATCAGGAAGCGGTCGTGGAAGACCTCGCCCGGATACGGCAGGTCGAGCATATGCCGCACGGCGCTGCGCACGCCGTCGCAGGCGACCAGCCAGTCGGCGTCGAGTGTGTAGCGGCCGTCGGGCGTTTCGACGTCGACGGCCACGCCGTCGGCGCGCGGCCGGATCGCTACGACCTTGTTGCGATGGCGCAGTTCCACCAGCGGTTCGCCGGCGCATCGCTCGTAGAGGAACTCCTCCACGTAGTACTGCTGGAGGTTCACGAAGGCCGGGAACTTGTGGCCGGGCTCGGGCGCGAGATTGAACCGGTAGACGGGCTTGTCGCGCAGGTAGACCTCGCCCTCGGTCCAAGTGATGCCCTTTTCGGTCATGCGCCCGGCAATGCCGAAACGATCCCAGGTCT
This sequence comes from Pseudomonadota bacterium, assembly GCA_018240695.1. Classification (GTDB taxonomy): domain Bacteria; phylum Pseudomonadota; class Alphaproteobacteria; order Reyranellales; family Reyranellaceae; genus Reyranella. Next base: position 10,546 of record JAFEFH010000130.1, read on the forward strand.
CGAGACTGTGCTTGGCCTGGCAGATCGAGCGGCTGCCGAGGCTGACCGTGTCGTCCTCGTCCAGCACGACCGACGGCACGCCCTTCTCGGCGAGCGCGAGGGCCAGCGTGGGACCGGCCATGCCGGCACCGACGATCACGACCGGGCGGCGGACGCTCTTTCCGTCCAGCTCAGCCGGACGGACGTATGGATAGGTTCGATAGGTATAGGAACTCATGTCATTGGACCGCGCGCATCCTGCGCGCTCATGAGGCGCGCAGGATGCGCGCGGTCCAAAAGAACATCAGCCGGCCTTTTCCAGCGCCGCCCACATCTCGATGTCGCGTTCGGCGGTCCAGATGCGCGGATGGTCGAGGCCCTTGGCCTCGTCGTAGGCGCGGCTCACGTCGAACGGCATGCAGTGCTCGAAGATCACCCAGTTGCCGTAGCGCGGCTGCAGCGCACTCATCGCCTTGTCGTAGGCGACCTTCAGCGAGTCGCCGGCCTGCGCCGACGCCGACACCGCCTTGTAGAGGTCCGACAGGAACTGCTGCGTGCCCGCGATGCCTTCCTCGACCGCCTGCTCGCCGTGCAGCGCGTCGCCGCGACCCGGCACCAGCGCCTCGGCCTTGAGATCGCGCAGCTTCTGGAGCGTCTCGGGCCAGTCCTTGTAGTGCGCGTCGCCGCAATAGGGCGTGGCGCCGTATTCGACGAGATCGCCGCTGAACAGCGTGCGTTCCTCCGGCAACCACACGATCGTGTCGCCCTTGGTGTGGCCGCGGCCGGCATGGATGATGTCGACCTGGAGCTTGCCCAGCCACACCGTCATGCGGTCGCCGAAAGTCATCGTCGGCCAGGTCAGGCCGGGAATCGTCTCCGCCGCCTGGAACAGGCGCGGGAAGCGTTGCAGCTCCGACTTGTAGTCCTGCGCGCCGCGCTCGACGATCATGTCGCGCGTCGCCTCGCTGCAAATGATGTGCTCGGCGCCGAAGCCCGACGCACCCAGCACGCGCACGGCGTGATAGTGCGAGAGCACGACGTACTTGATCGGCTTGTCGGTGACGGTGCGGATATGCTCGATCACCGTCTGCGCCATCCGGGGCGTCGCTTGGGCATCGATCACCATGACCGCGTCGTCGCCGACGACGATGCCGGTGTTGGGATCGCCCTCGGCAGTGAAAGCGTAGGCATGCTCGGACAGACGGCTGAAGGTGATCTTCTTCTCCGCCATGTCCGCCTGCGAGGCGAAGGCTCGTGCCATCGGTCGTCTCCCTGTGTCTTCTTCTTTATACGTCAGTCGTCGCCGAACTTGTGATATTTCGCGCGGTCGCCGGAGCGTACCTTCACTTCGAACGAATCGTTGTCGCGCTCCATCCGCAGGCTAACCGTCGTCCCGGCCGGGCCACTTGCCCACAGCTTCCTGTAGAAGTCGGGCACGTCGTCCAATGGCTCGCCGTTCAGCGCTTCCAGGATATCGCCGCGTTGCAATCCCGCGCGGTCGGCCGGGCCGCCGTCGGAAATGCCGCCGATGACGAGCTGGCCCATATGCTCCACGGTATGGACGCCGAGCCACGGCCGCGGCGGCGTCGACAGACGGCCCTTCTCCACAAGCTCCTGGAGGATCGGCTTCAGCCGGTTGATCGGCACGTACATGTTGCCCGGGAAGGCCGGCGCGCCCGGTCCCAATGCTTCCTGCACAAGAAGCGAGCCCACGCCCAGCAGTGCGCCGTCGGCACCCAGCAGCGCCGAGCCGCCCCACAACGGATAGGCCGGCACGGTGAAGATCGCGTTGTCGAGCAGGTACTCCCAATAGCCCGCGAACTCGCGGCGGCCGGCGACCTTGACCTTGAGCGCCGCCTTCTCGCCGCCGACGCCCGCCACGAAGGCCTCGCTGCGCAGAGTGAGGTCGTCGGAATCGCCGAAGCGCACCGGCTTCACCTTGGGCGGCACCGTGGTGCGCACCAGCCCGAAGCCGCTCTCATAGTCGTAGCCCACGATCGAGGCGGGCAGCTCGTTGCCGTCGCTGTCGACGATGGTGACCGTGTCGGCTTCCATGATCAGGTAGCCGATGGTGACGATCAGCCCCTCGTCGTCGATCACCGTACCGTGGCCCTCGCGCTCGGCGCCCAGGGTACGCGCCGAGGGACGATTCTCGGGGATGGTCGTGTGGACACCGACGACGGCCGGAAGGGCCGCCATGACCTCAGGCGGCAGACTTGAGCTGCCGGGCTGGATCGCCTCAATTCCGCCTTCCATGTCGCCGAGATCGTGCCCCGGGCCGTGACCTGAGCCGTTTGCGGAACCGTTCAAACCTCGGGCCATGCGCACTCCTCGCGGTTACTCACCGGTGACAGTCGGGCGTCTTCACGAAAGATAGGCGTACGGCGTTCCGATTGCTATATGACCCTGCATGGCGTCCCCCGCCGATCCGTTCGAAATCACCGACGATCCCGTTCCGGCCGACCCGCAGCCGGCACGGCGCGCCGTCGCGCCCCAGGCCTATCTCGAGGGCCTGAACGAGGAGCAGCGCAAGGCCGTCACGCACGATAGCGGCCCGCTGCTGGTCCTCGCGGGCGCCGGCACCGGCAAGACGCGCGTGCTCACGACCCGCATCGCGCACCAGCTCATCACCGGCCGCGCCCGGCCCGCGCAGGTCCTGGCCGTCACCTTCACCAACAAGGCCGCGCGCGAGATGCTCGACCGCGTGGCCAGCCTGATCGGCGGCGCCGCCGACGGCATGTTCCTCGGCACGTTTCATTCCGTAGGCGTGCGGGTTCTTCGCCGCCATGCCGAGCTGATCGGCCTCAAGAGCAACTTCACCATCCT
>JAFEFH010000131.1 GCA_018240695.1 Pseudomonadota bacterium
TCCTTCAGGACCACAAGCCTTTGATCCAGCTCGATTCGGTGGCGCTGACGGTAGTCGAAAGCGATCGTCTCGACATGCGTGAATCGCTCTAGCGCCCACGCCAGGCACGTGGTGGAATCCTGGCCGCCGGAGAACAGGACGAGGGCCGCCCTTTGGTCGTCATGAGGGGCATCGTTCATCGTTGCTTTATGGCCCGCAACCTTCCTCCGCACCACTGCGTTGCACGTTAACCCATAACCTGCGTCGAAAGGAGCGAGTCCCATGTTCGTCTCCGATATTCTCTCCGAGAAGGGCGGTCTGGTTTACACGGTTACCCCCGGCACCACGGTCGGCCAGGTGTCGCGCCAGCTCAGCACGCGCCGCATCGGCTCGGTGCTGATCGTCGACCGGCTCGACAGGGTGGCCGGCATCGTTTCCGAGCGCGACATCGTCCACGCGGTCGCCACGCACGGCGTCGGGGCGCTCGAGCTCGAGGCGGCGCAGGTGATGACCCGCAACGTCGTGAGCTGCGATCCCGACGATTCGATCGACGATGTGATGGAGACGATGACGCGCGGCCGCTTCCGTCACCTCCCGGTGGTCCGCCACGGCGAACTGCTGGGCCTCATCTCGATCGGCGACGTCGTGAAGGCGCGCTTGGCGGAAGCCAGCCACGAGACCGAGGCGCTGCGCGCCTACATCGTCGCGGGCTAGCGAATCGCAACCCACCGGCAGGCCGGGTGTTGAATGGGATGTGAAAATCCTGTTCAGCGCCTGGCTGCTGCTGCGCGACACCATCGAAGGCTTCATCGACGATGACGGGCTGAGCCGCGGCGCGTCGATCGCCTATTACACGCTGTTCTCGATCGCGCCGGTGCTGCTGGTCGTGATGGCGATCGCGGGCCTGGTGTTCGGCCGGGAGGCGGCCGAGGGCGCGATCGTGGCCCAGCTCAGTTCCCTGATGGGCCGGCAGACCGCCGAGGCGCTGCAGGCGATGATCGAGAGCGCGGGCAAGCCGGGCGAGGGCATCTTCGCCACCATCGCGGGCTTCGTCGTGCTGATCGTGGCCACGACCGGCGTGTTCGGCGAGGTCCAGGCCGGGCTGAACACCGTGTGGAAGACGGGGCCGTCCAAGACCTCCGCCGTGTCGCGCCTGTTGCGCGCGCGTCTCACCAGCATGAGCCTCGTGGTCACGGCGGGCTTCCTGCTCACGGTATCGCTCGCCACCAGCGCGGCGCTCGCCAGCGTCTCGACCTATCTGAAGCTGGTCTTTCCCGCCGCGATCGCGGCGCTCGGGATCGTCGACTTCCTGTTGTCGGCGCTGTTCATCGCCGGGCTGTTCGCCGCCATGTTCAAGGTCCTGCCCGATACGCCGATCGCGTGGCGCGACGTGGCGCTGGGCGCGATCTTCACGACGGCTTTGTTCGACGGCGGCAAGTACGCCATCGCCTTCTATATCGGCCAGAGCAACGTCGCTTCGTCCTACGGCGCGGCCGGCGCGCTGATCGTGCTGCTGGTCTGGATCTACTACTCGGCGCAAATCTTCCTGTTGGGCGCCGAGTTCAGCCGCGCTTTCGCCAAGCGCTACGGAAGCCATGCCAATGCCGAACCGCCGGTGGTAGGGTCGCCGCCCTGAGAACCAGAGTTCTGGAACAGGGATCGGAGATCGCATGTCACTTCCGCTGCAAGGCAAGGTCGCGTTCGTTTCGGGCGCGGGCAAGAACATCGGCCGCTGCATCGCGCTGACCCTGGCCAAGGACGGCGCGGCGATCATGGTCAACGGCCGCTCCGACAAGGCGGCCGTCGACGCGGTGGTGGGCGAGATCGCCGCCGCCGGCGGCAAGGCGGTCGCGGCGATGGGCGACGTGTCCGATCCTGCGGTCGGCCCGCGGCTCGCGGCGGAAGCGCAAAAGGCCTTCGGCGGCGTCGACATCCTGGTCAGCAACGCCGGCCTGCGCCGCCAGACCTCGTTCCTCGACATGAAGTTCGAGGAATGGCGCGAAATCCTGTCGGTCGCGCTCGACGGCGCGTTCCTGCTGGGCAAGGCCTTCATCCCGCAGATGGTGGCCAAGAAACAAGGCGGCGCGTTCGTGGCGCTGTCGGGCATCTCGACCCATGTCGGCACGCCCAACCGCTGCCACGTCTCGGCGTCGAAGTCGGGCCTCGAGGGGCTGATGCGGGCGCTGGCGGTCGAGCTGGCGCCGCACCGCATCACCTGCAACGCGCTGTCGCCCGGCGCCATCGACACCGCGCGCGCCGCCTCGGCCGGCCCGCGGCCCGTCGAGAACCGCCCGATTCCGCTCAAGCGCTTCGGCACGGTCGAGGAGATCGCCGCGATGGTGCGCCTGCTGGTGGGCCCGCAGGGCACGTTCATCACCGGCCAGACGATCCACGTGAACGGCGGTGAATTCCTGACGTGAGCTTCGACGTCGTCGTCATCGGCGCCGGTGCCGCCGGCCTGATGTGCGCGATGCGCGCGGGCCAGCGCGGCCGCCGCGTGCTGCTGCTCGACCATGCCGAGAAGGTCGGCAAGAAAATTCTGATCTCGGGCGGCGGCCGCTGCAACTTCACCAACACCGGCAGCGGCCCGCACGCCTTCCTCTCGGCCAATCCGCATTTCTGCAAGTCGGCGCTGGCGCGCTACACCCAGCACGACTTCCTCGCGCTGGTCGAGAAGCACGGCATCGCCTGGCACGAGAAGACGCTGGGCCAGCTCTTCTGCGACGGCTCGGCGCGCCAGATCGTGGCGATGCTGCTGGCCGAGTGCGCGGCCGCCAACGTCGACGTGCGCACCAATCATCGCATCACCGATATCGAGAAGACCGAGCGCTTTCGCGTCATCACCGACCACGGCGCGTTCGAGGCCGCGTCGGTCGTGCTGGCGACCGGCGGGCTCTCGATCCCGAAGATGGGCGCGACCGGCTTCGCGCACGAGGTCTGCCGCCGCTTCGGCCTGCGAATCACCCAGACGCGGCCGGCGCTGGTTCCGCTCACCCTGAAGGTGCCCGAGATCAGCGGCGTGTCGCTCGACGTGGTGGCGCGCTGCGGCGATGCCAGCTTCCGCGAGGCGCTGCTGTTCACGCATCGCGGCCTGTCGGGCCCGGCGATCCTCCAGGTCTCGTCCTACTGGCAGCCCGGCCAGGAGATCGCGATCGACCTGTTGCCCGACATCGAGGATGCCGCGCAGTTCCTGAAGGAACGCCGCCACGCGCGGCCCAAGGCCGAGCTGCGCACGATCCTGGCGGAGGTGCTGCCGCAGCGGCTCGCCAACGTGCTGGCCGAGACGGGCACCGAGAAATTGAACGATTGGCGCTTCGTGCCGACCGGCACCGAGGGCTACGCCAAGGCCGAGGTCACGGTGGGCGGCATCGACACCGACGGGCTTTCCTCCAAGACGATGGAGGCGCGCAAGGTGCCGGGCCTCTATGCCATCGGCGAAGCGGTCGACGTCACCGGCTGGCTGGGCGGCTACAATTTCCAGTGGGCGTGGTCGTCGGGCTGGGCGGCCGGCGAGGCCGCCTGATCGGCCCGCCGGAGACCGACCCCGCGGGGATCAGCCCATCATCGTTCGGGCATAATAAGCGGCGATCTCTCCCGGCGTGGCGTGCCAGATGTTGCCGAAGCGCTCGATGCGCCGCAGCGCCTCGTCGAGATACTTGATGCGGTGCGCCATGCCCATCAGCCACGGATGGACGGACAGGTTGAACACCTGGCCGCCTTCGTGGTGCAGCAATTCGAAGGCGTCGGCCACGATGTCGGGATAGCGCGTGGTGTTGATGCGGCGCAGCCAGAGCTGCTGCACGTCGTCCCATTCCGGCTGGTTCGGCATCGACACAAATTTGCGGCCGACTGTCTTCATCGGATAGGGCTGGTCGTCATTGGGCCAGTCGAGCACGTAGTCGAGGCCGGCGTCCGCCAGAAGCTGCGGCGTGCGGTGACTCTCGCCATATTCCTGGCCGAGCCAGCCGGTCGGCCGCACGCCGGCGGCCTTCTCGATCGCGGCGATCGAGGCGGCGATCTCGGCCTTCTCCTCCGCCTCGGTCATCTTCGAGCTCAACAGCCGCGTGGCCGACGTGCCGTGGGCGATGAATTCGTAGTTCCGCTTCTTGAACTGCTCGATCAGGAAGGGGTAGCGCTCGGCCGCCATCGCGTTGACCGCGACGCCGGCCTTGATCTGGTAGCGGTCGAGCACGTCGAGCACGCGGAAGATGCCGGTGCGGTTGCCGTACTCGCGCTGCGTCCAGGTGCGGTAGTCTGGACTGTAGTTGCCGAACTCGCCCACGAAGCGCGTGTCCTTGAGGCTGCCCTCGGGCGGCATCAGCTCGTAGTATTCGAGATGCAGGATCACGTAGAAGCCGACCCGCGCGTTCTTCGGCCAGACGAGACGCGGCCGCTTCGGGAAGGGCACGTAATCGTACCACGGATTGTCCATGCCGGCCGGCAGCGGCGGCGGGTTCTTCGGCACCTTGCTGGAGGGAGCGCTCATCCTACGCCTCCTTCCCGAGATGCTGCTGGTAGGCCGCGAGGCCGTTCTGCGTGTACCAGTCGAGGATCTCCTCGGCGGTGCAGACCCAGGCGTCCTTGTGCTTGCGGATATAGGCCAGCGCCTTGTCGAGATGCTTCAGCCGGTGCGGCGCCGCCATCATGTAGGGATGCAGCGCGATGCACATCACGCGGCCGTTCTCGGTGCCTTCGCGATACACCGTGTCGAAATGGTCGACGATCATCTGGCCGAATTCCTCGGCCTCGACCGGCTGTCGGTAGATCATCGCGTCGTTGAGATCCATCGAATAGGGGATGTGCATCAGCGGGCCGTGCTCGGTGGCGATCGGCGTCGGCTGGTCGTCGTGATAGAAGTCGCAGAAATAGTCGAGGCCGGCCTGCTTCACGAGGTCGGGCGTGTTGTGCGTGTTGGAGACCGCGGGCGAGAACCAGCCGCGCAGCCGGCGGCCTGTGAGGCGCAGATGTGTCGCCTTGCTGTGCTCGATGACCTCCAGCTCCTCTTCCGGCGCATAGCCCCAGTGGTAGCGCGTGTTGAAGTAGCCGTGGCTCATATATTCCCAGCGCCGCGCTTCCATCGCCTCGAGGATCTCGGGATACATCTCGATCACCGACATCGACAGCGAGACGGTGCAGCGCACGCTGTGCTTGTCCAGCACCTCGAACAGGCGCCACAGGCCGACCCGGTTGCCGTAGTCGCGGCCGCCATAGCCCAGCACGTCGGGATGCGGCATGCGCGGCCACGGGTTGCGCACGCGCACCTCGGCCGGAAGATATTCGTAGTGCTCGATGTTGGGGCAGACCCAGACCGCCACCCGCGCGTTGTTGGGCCAGGAGAGTTTCGGCCGCGAGACGATGGGCGAGTAACCGAAGCGATACGGATCCATTGCGGGTCTCTTCCTCTGTCGGACCGCGAGTGCATCACAGAGCCCGTCCCCGCACAATCTCACGCGCGTCGGGACCTTCGCAGGGCGGACGGTCAGACGAGTGCGAGCCGGAGCCTGGGCCACTTCTCGTGCCAGCGCTTCTTCTCGAAGCGTGACCGGACGATCTCGCGCCGCGCATCGCTTGTGGCAAAGGCGGGCGTCGGCCGCACGATCAGGCCGACCAGATCGGCGATGCCGTGCGGCGCGATCAGTTCGAGGGACCCGCGCTCCGTCGTCACGCCGACGGCGGTCGCGGTTTCGGGCCATCGCGCCAATGCATCGACGACGGAGGAACAGGCCGGCTCGCCGTTCCAGCGATGCGCGACCGCCTGATTCTTGACGTCCCACTTAAGGTCGGGAAGGTCGCGCGACAGCCGCGTTTCAAGTGCCGCATCGTCGAACGACTCGCTTGCGTCGAAATAGACGAGGTCGATGTCGGATGGCGTCGAGGCACCGGTGCGCCCGTGCAGGTGGTCCCATACTTTGCCGCGCACGAAGCCCGCCCCGATCAGCCATTCGGGAAGGCCGAGCGTGGCGGCGAGAGCGAGCGCGTCCACCATCGCGGCGTCGTCGGCGATCAATTGGACGATCTGCTCTTCGGTCATCGGGTCCCCGGATGGCAGGGGGCAGGCTAGCGCCCGCGGTCTGCCCGGGAAAGACCGCCCTGCGAGCGAAGGACCGCGCACAAGCGGCGCCCAGCCGCTAGAGTGTGCAGGCAAAAAAGGAGGACTCAATGGACGTTCGCATGGATGGCCGCGTGGCCGTGATCACCGGCGGCAGCACCGGTCTCGGTCTCGCCATGGCCAAGGAGTTCGCCGCGTCGGGCGCATCGGTCGCGATGATCGCGCGCAAGGCCGACGTGCTCGCGTCGGCCAAGGCCGAGGTCCAGAAGGCGGCCGGCAAGACCAACGGCAAGATCGAGGGCTATTCCTGCGACGTGTCGAAGATGGCGCCGATCGCCGAGACCTGGAAGAAGATCGAGGCCGATTTCGGCAAGGTCGACATCGTGGTGAACAATGCCGGCATCAGCCACGCCAAGGCGTTCGACACGGTGACCGACGAGGATTGGCAGGGCGACCTCGACCTCAAGCTGTTCGCCGCCATCCGCCTGTGCCGGCTCGCCTTCCCGGGCATGCGCGAGCGCAAGTGGGGCCGCGTCGTGAACGTGCTCAACATCGGCGCCAAGGCGCCCGGCGCCAACTCGACGCCGACCAGCGTCAGCCGCGCCGCCGGTCTCGCGCTCACCAAGGCGATGAGCCAGGAGAACGCCAAGCACAACGTGCTGGTGAACGCGATGCTCGTCGGGCTGATCGAGAGCGACCAGTGGGCGCGCCGTCACAAGGGTCCGGCCGGCGAGGGCAAGACCTACGAACAGTTCCTCCAGGGCATGGCCGGCCGCATTCCGCTCGGCCGCATGGGCCGCTCGGAGGAATTCGCGCGCATGGCCTGCTTCCTGTGCTCGGACGCCGGCTCGTTCGTCACCGGTGTCGCCATCAACGTCGACGGCGGCGCCAGCCCGGTGGTGTGACGGTGGACGTCGCCGCGCGCGTCACGCACTGGCTCCAGCGCTTCGAGGAGGCGCTGGCGGCCGGTGACCGTGCGCGGCTGCTGCCGCTGTTCGCCGAGGACAGTCACTGGCGCGACGTGCTGGCACTGACCTGGCACATCGACACGGTGAGCGGCGCGGCGTCGGTGGTCGATGGATTGCTGGCCTGGGCCAAACGCGCCAAGCCGGCGGGCTTCGCGATCGATCCGCAGCGCGCGCCGCCGCGTCCCGTGATGCGCGCCGGCGCCGATGCCATCGAGGCGATCTTCCGCTTCGAGACGGCGCAGGGTCGGTGCAGCGGTGTGGTGCGCCTCATGCCGGTCGATGCCGAGTCGCCGAAGGCCTGGACTCTTCTGACGGCGCTCGAAGAGCTGAAGGGGCATGAGGAGCGCAACGGCCGCGCCCGGCGGCCCGACGGCAAGGCCTATTCGCGCGACTTCCGCGGACCCAACTGGCTCGACCAGCGCACGTCGGCGGAAGCGTTCGCCGACCGCGATCCCGCGGTGCTGGTCGTTGGCGGCGGACAGGCCGGCCTGTCGGCGGCTGCACGGCTCTCGCAGCTCGGGCTCGAAACGCTGATCGTCGATCGCGAGAAGCGCATCGGCGACAACTGGCGCAAGCGCTATCACGCGCTGGTGCTGCACAACCAGGTGCACGTCAATCACCTGCCGTACATGCCGTTCCCGCCGACCTGGCCGGCTTACATTCCGAAGGACAAGCTCGCGGGCTGGTTCGAATCCTATGTCGAGAGCCTCGAGCTCAATTTCTGGACCTCGACGGAATTCCTCGGCGGCGGCTACGACGACAAGGCCGGCCACTGGATCGTGAAGCTGCGCCGGAACGGCAGCGAGCGCGAGATGAAGCCGCGTCACATCGTGATGGCGACCGGTGTCAGCGGCATTCCCAATATTCCCGCGATCCCGACGCTCGATGCCTTCGCCGGCACGGTGATGCACTCCAGCCGCTACCAGGATGGCGACGCCTGGGCGGGCAAGCAGGCGCTGGTGATCGGCTCGGGCAACAGCGGCCACGACATCGCGCAGGACCTCGAAGCGAGCGGCGCGCACGCGACCCTGGTGCAGCGCAGCTCGACGCTGGTCGTGAATGTCGAGCCGAGCGCGCAGCTTCCCTACGCGCTCTACGACGAGGGGCCCTCGCTCGAGGATTGCGACCTCATCACCGCCGCCACGCCGCTGGCGCTCGGCAAGCGCAGCCACCAGGCGCTGACGCAGCGCGCCAAGCAGATGGACAAGGCGCTGCTCGACGGGCTCACGCGCATCGGCTTCCGCCTCGACGACGGCGACGAGGGAACGGGCTGGCAATACAAGTACCTGACGCGCGGCGGCGGCTATTACTTCAACGTCGGCTGCTCGGACCTGCTGGTCGAGGGGAAGGTGGGTCTCGCCCAGTTCGCCGACATCGAACGCTTCGAGGCCGACGGCGCCGTGCTGCGCTCGGGCCAGAAGCTGAAGGCCGATCTCGTCGTGCTCGCCACCGGCTACAAGGGCCAGGAGGAACTGGTCGCCAAACTGTTCGGCAAGGATGTCGCCGACAAGGTCGGCCCGATCTGGGGCTTCGGCGACGGGCAGGAGCTGCGCAACATGTTCGTGGCGACGCCGCAGCCCGGCCTGTGGTTCATCGCCGGCAGCCTCGCCCAGTGCCGCATCTACTCGAAGTACCTCGCCTTGCAGATCAAGGCGCGCGAGGCCGGTCTGATGCCGGTCGCGAGCGCAGCGTGACCGAGGCCATCCAGGCGCCGCCGCTCGACGTCGAGCGCTGGTTCAACACCGACGCGCCGCTCACGCTGGAAGGGCTGCGCGGCAAGGTCGTCGTGCTGCATGCCTTCCAGATGCTGTGCCCGGGCTGCGTCAGCCATGCCATCCCGCAGGCGCGGCGGCTGCACCAGATCGCCGAGAGCGTGGGCGACCTCGTGGTGCTGGGCCTGCATTCGGTGTTCGAGCATCACGCCGCCATGACGCCGGTGTCGCTCGCGGCGTTCCTGCACGAGAACAAGATCACCTTCCCCGTGGCCGTCGACCGGCCCGCGACCGACGGGCCGATCCCGCACACGATGGCCGCCTACGGCCTGCGCGGCACGCCGTCGACCATCGTCATCGACCGCGCCGGCATAATCGTGCGCCACAGCTTCGGTGCGGAAGACGACATCGTCCTGGGGCTTGTTGTCGGTGGCCTGTTGAAGGGCTAGAGCAAAGAGATAATCGCAATATTATCTTGACAATCTAAGTGATTATCGCAATAATCGCCGGTGGACATTTATGCTTCCGAACCGGCCCTCGTTTTATTTTCTGTTTCTTTAACGGGAAAAACGGCCCGGCGGGGTGACGTTCCAGGCGGCGCGCAAGTCGTCGAGATCGCGCTCGACCCACTGCCAGACGTCCCAGGCCGGATCGAAGATATCGGCGGTCATTTCCCGGCCGCGCGCCCAGGCATGCCAGAACTCGTCGGGATCGAGGCCGCCCTTGCCGGCATGGCCGACGTCGTTCAGCTGCTCGCCGAAGTGGAAGAAGAAGATCACCGGCAGGATATGCCCGCTCATCGGATTGATCGGGTGCATGCCGGCGGTGAAGGTCGAGACCAGAAGCTCGCCGCGCGCATCGGTGCCATAGCCCGAGATCACGTGGGTGGAATCGTGCGGCGTGCCGAAGCCCGCGTTCAGCGCCTCGGGATCGCCGGGGAAGGGATAGCCGTTGGCCTTGTCGAACGCCCACAGCGCGTGGCCGAAGGTGTTCGGCGGCAGCGCGCCCAGCGCCTCGTAGCGCGCGGCCAACGCGGGATCGGCCTTGTCGCCGACATAGGGGCGGATCCACACGTTGGGATCGAGGCCCGCCGACGAACGGCTGAGCACGCTGTCGAAGTTCTTGCGCCACATGTCGGCGGTGGCCCAGGCGAGGCGGCCGGATGCGGCCTCGACAAGATCCGTGAGATAGTCGGCCTCGATGTCGAGGGCGCGCGCGTATTCCAGCACGCGCTTCAGCTTCTCATGGTCGAGCGTGCCGTCGACCATCGCCATGATGGCGAGGTACTTCAGGCCTTCCTCGGCGGTCTCGCGGTCGGTCAGGGCCGCGACGAACTCCTGGGGCGTGACACCCGGCAGCGTGCCGATGTCGGCGATCGGCGGTTGGCGCAGCAGATAGTGGGCGGCGGCGCAGATGCTCGCGGTGTCGGCATGGCTGAGCGGACGGCCGCCCGCCAGCGCCACCTGGCGCATGGCGCCCAGGATGGCGTCGCTCTCGCGCCGGCCGACCGTGCGCAGCATCTGGCGCAGGGGCCCCTAACGCAGCGGCTCGAGGATGCTCACGTAGTTGGCGACCGCGGCGCCGCCCATGTTGAACACGCCGCCGACCTTGGCGTTCGGCAGCTGGAGCGCGCCCGGCGCGCTGCCGTGCAGCTGCATCGCCGTCATGACGTGCATGGAGACGCCGGTGGCGCCGACCGGATGGCCCTTGGCCTTGAGGCCGCCGGACACGTTGACCGGCAGCTTGCCGTCGCGCTCGACCCAGCCTTCGTGGATCGCGCGCTCGCCTTCGCCGGGCTTGGTGAGGCCCATCGCCTCGTACTCGATCAGCTCGGCCGAGGTGAAGCAGTCGTGGCTCTCGACGAACGAGAGATCGAGCAGGTCGAGCTTGGCTTCGGCCAGCGCCTGCTTCCAGGCGAGCGCCGGGCCCTCGAACTTGATGATGTCGCGCTTGCTCATCGGCAGGAAGTCGTTGATGTGCTGCGCGGCGCGGAAGGCGATCGCCTGCTTCATGCCGAGCGCGGTCGACACGTCGGTCAGCACGACCGCGGCGGCGCCGTCGGTGACCGGCGAGCAGTCGGTGCGCTTCAGCGGGCCGGCGACGAACGGGTTCTTGTCCGACGGCGTGCGGCAGAAGTCGTAGGCGAACTCCTTCTGGAAGTGCGCGAACGGGTTCTTCGAGCCGTTCTTGTGCGCCTTGACCGCGATCTTGGCGAGGGCGTCGGACTTGTCACCGTAGCGCTGGAAGTAGGCCGAGGTGATCTTGCCGAAGATGCCGGCGAAGCCTGCCTCGATGTTGGCCTCCTCGGCGACGTAGGAGGCCTTGATCAGCACCTCGCCGGCCTGGGTCGAGTTGAGCTCGGTCATCTTCTCGACGCCGACCACCAGCACGAAGCGCGCCTTCTTCGCGGCGAGCGTGTTGAGGCCCATGTGGATCGCGGCCGAGCCGGTAGCGCAGGCGTTCTCGACGCGCGTGCTGGGCTTGAAGCGCAGGTCGGGGTGGGCCTGCAGCGCCAGCGAGGAGTGGAACTCCTGGCGCACGAAGCCGCCGTTCATGTTGCCGACATAGATGACGTCGACGTCCCTGGGCTCGATGCCGGCGTGGGCGATCGCCTCCGACGCGGCCTTCACGATCAGCGATTCGCTGGTCTCGCCGTCGAGCTTGCCGAACTTGCCGTGGGACCAACCGACGATGCAGGCCGTCATTTGCGTGTCTCCCTGGGGATGTCCCCGTCCTTGGTGCCTATACACTTAATGGTAATGGCGCCGGGCCGTCCCGGCAAAGGCGCCGTCGCAGGACTTTAGCTCATGGCATATGCCCTAATTCCGCCGCCCGGATATCGTCTATAGTGGCCCGAGAGGAACCATGTCCGACCCCGCTTCTTCGCCGCCGCCGCAACGTTCCCGCTGGCCCCTGATCCTGGGCGGCCTGGTGGGCGGATTCCTGCTGGTCGGCGCGGGCCTTGCGCTGGGCTGGTATCTCTTCTACCGGCCGATCGTGAACGTCGCCGTGCAGCTGCCGGCCCCGCCGCCGCCGCCCGCACCGCAGGGTCCGGACGCCCAGCAAGTCAAGGCGCTCGAGGACCAGATCGACAAGCAGAAGGCCGCCAACAAGCAGATCGAGGACCAGATCGCGGCGCTCAAGGATCGCCTGCGCACCGACGTGTGCACGGCCAAGGATCCGACCGGGAAGACGCCGCCGCCGCAGACGCCGATGGCGCCCAGCGAAGGCCGCAAGATCTAGCTGGTCGAACCGGCTCGGGGAGGCGCGCCCGCGCCTGCACCGGCACGACGAAGCGGCCGCAGGTGAGCGTGCTCTGTGCGTGGACCTGGGTCGCCGCGGCCTTTACTTCGGCAACGCGTCGAGCGCCTTCCTGGCCTCGGCGTCGTTCTGGGCAGCGGCCTGTTGCAGCCAGGTGCGCGCCTTGGCGGGATCGGCCGGCAGGCCCGCGCCGCCCTTGGCCAGCAGCAGCCCGTACCGGCGTTGCGCCTCGACGTTGCCGGCAAGTGCTGCGCGCTCGTACCAGTCGGCGGCGCGCGCGCCGTCGGGCGGGAAGCCCGCGCGCGGCGGCTGCATCGGATCGTAGAAGCCCGCGACCTCGAGCTCGGCCTGCGGGTTGCCGGCCTCGGCCGCGGCGCGCCACACCAGGAACGCCTCCTTGAGGTCGCCGCCCCGCGCATAGTCCTTGCCGCGCGCCAGCAGCGCCTCGGGCGTGGGCTTGGTCGCGAGATATTCGGAGATGGCGAGACGCGACGCCTTCTTCGGCGGCTCGATCGGCGGCGCCGGAGTCGCCACGGTCGATGGCGGCGCGGGCTCGGCAGGGGCGGGCGTAGGTTCGGGGGCCGGCGTGGCGGCGGGCGGCGCTGCACTCGCGACCAGCTCCTCGACGCCCTGGCGGTGGTGCAGCCAGGCATAGCCGGCACCGGCGAGCAGGACGATCAGCACCACCATGGTGACCAGCCACGTCGTGGCGTTGGAGCGCGGCGGCGGCGGGGCAGGCTCGGGTTCCGGCGGCAGGCGCGGCGGCAGCTCCGGCGCCTTGAGGATCAGCGGCGGCGGCAACTCGGGCTCGACGCGCGCGGGCGGCTCGACCCTCAACGTCGGGCGGCGCAGGCGCACGAGATCGTCCTGGCTGCGGGCCGACGGATCGATCGCGCCCGAGGTCAGCATCTGCGGCCAGGCGACCACGGTCGCGCCGACCACGCCGATGTCGGGCTCCTTGATGCGCAGCCGCACCGTCGACGTGCCGGCGAGCCGGTCGCAGATCTCGGGGCCGAGATGGAATTCGAGCGCGCCCTGCACGGTCTCGATATGCGCGGGCACCAGCCACGCCTCGGTGCGCCGCCAGCCGTCGTCGGCGAGATGCGAGTCCGGTCCCTGCTGGCGTTGCAGCGAGATCGCCAGCCCGTCCGGCGGCGCGCCGAGATCGGTCACGCGCAGGATCGCATGGCCGGGCTCGGGCTGGGGCAGGACGGTGGCGCGCA